>NZ_JBHTNH010000029.1:0-317032 GCF_042679865.1 Lentibacillus salinarum
CACCAAAAAAGAGGCGACCTCTGACCTGCATTAACATAATGTACAGGATTCTTTACAATTAAACCGCTAACCCCCATTTTCATTTATTGCGGTGTCTGACAAGACATGGGGGTTTTGAACAACCTCTTAAACGAATCCATCCCCAAAGCGGGGAGGATTCCCCTTAACAGGCAGTAAGCTCTAGCTTCAAAATTTTATGTAAACAAAAAGAGAGGTTGGCGCAACTGCCTTAAAGGCCGATTCTGTTCGGGCCTGCAGGATGCAGGTCACAAAGGCGTTACAACACGATGTTGTGAACTTAGCCTTTGTTCCTTATATTCAGTGGAGAAAAGCACTCCACTGAATGAAGTTTCACTTTATCCCGCATATAACAGACAGTAAAACCCCTGAGAAAACAGGGTTTAACTGCCTGTAAATGTCCGATTCTGTTCGGGCCTGCAGGATGCAGGTCACAAAGGCGTTACAACACGATGTTGTGAACTTAGCCTTTGTTCCTTATATTCAGTGGAGAAAAGCATTCCACTGAATGAATTTTCACTTTATTTTTTCTTTTTCAGCCAGAAGATGCCGATACCAATTAGAATGAGTGGCCAGAGCCGATCAAGCCATGCCATGACGTCATAAACCCAGTGAAATGCTGCAGGCAGGCGGACAGATAGAATCAGGAAAACAGAAAGGGAACTGATCACAATACCGACGAAGAGCCCCCGCCTTGTTCTCAGGCTGCGGACGATAAACGCTATCCCGACCAATAATGGATACACGGCCCAGTGATCAATCCAGAACGGATAGTGGCTAAGTCCGTGTAAATGGATGCCGAGCCCCAGCACAATCGTTCCGCTAAACAAATGCTGGTAATCTTTAGCAGTATAGCTATGAATAAGTAATGCCATTCCGATTATAATAAGCAGTGTTGGCCAGGAATAAAAATCGGTTATAATCGGAATGTCAAATTCGCGCAACAAAAAGAAAACGCCAACGCCAATCAATACGTATGCCGCAAATGAATGTTGTCGTTTCAAACTGACCACCTTCCTCCCCTGTCATCCTTAAGCGTCTGAAGCTTTAATCCGCACAGATTGTCTGCCCTAGTATATTTCTTGCGTCTCACATAAGCGTGTGATAAGGTACAAACGGATTGACATACAATGGATCATGAAATGACTTGGTTTTTTGTTTCAAAATCTGTTCACATTTTAAGACAATATCATCACGTGTCCATGTTATAATGAAGATTAACTGATGATTTTGTTGGGGGTATTAGCGTGCATTTACTTAAAGTTGGTTTTAATTACAAATCAGCCCCGCTGGAAATCAGAGAACGGTATGTTATTTCCGAAGATATGATTGATCAGGCGATGGTACAGCTGAAGGAACGGAAAAGCATCCTGGAAAACGTGATTATTTCCACCTGTAACCGGACAGAAGTCTATGCAGTGGTTGATCAGGTACATACAGGACGTTATTATATTAAACAATTTCTGGCAGATTGGTTTCAGGTCGATAAAGAAACAATTGCCCCATATTTGCGCATATTGGAAAGTGATGCAGCGGTTGACCATTTGTTCCGGGTTGCCTCAGGTGTTGACTCGATGGTCTTAGGCGAAACTCAAATACTGGGACAGCTGAAACATGTATTCTTGACGGCTCAGGATAAGCAAACGACCGGCACGATTTTTAATGAACTGTTCAAGCAGGCCATCACATTTGCCAAGAAGGCACACAAAGAAACAGCGATTGGCGAACATGCCGTATCCGTCAGTTATGCGGCGGTGGAATTGGCCAGGAAAATTTTTGGTGATTTACAGAAAAAGCACGTTATCATTAACGGTGCCGGCAAAATGGGCGAATTGGCCGCTAAAAATATTCACGGCTCTGGTGCCACTAATATAACGGTTGTCAACCGGACATTTGCCAAAGCCGAGGCGCTTGCGGAAACATTTCAGGGAGAGGCGAAACCTGCTGAACAATTATATGAACTGCTGGCAGATGCAGATATCCTGATTAGTTCAACTGGCTCTGATTCAACTGTATTAACAAAGGAATCGGTTGAAGCTTTTCAAAAAAGCCGCAAAGGCAGACCGCTATTCTTGGTTGATATTGCTGTTCCGAGAGATTTGGATCCGGGGATCAGTGAGCTGGATAATGTATTCCTGTACGATATCGATGATCTTCAGCATATCGTGGATGAAAATCTGGAAGCCAGGAAAGCGGCAGCGGAAAACATCGAACTTATGATTGAAGGCGAAATCGTTGCGTTTAATGAGTGGGTTCAGACACTTGGCGTCGTTCCGGTTATTTCGGCCCTGCGGCAAAAAGCGTTGTCCATTCAGGCGGAAACAATGAAAAGTATTGAACGGAAAATCCCGGATTTAACGGCACGTGAGAGAAAAGTATTGAACAAACATACGAAGAGCATTGTTAATCAGTTGTTAAAACAGCCAGTTACACAGGCTAAAGAATTGGCTGCAACCAATCAGAAAGAAGAAGCCCTGCAGCAATTTGTCGCGATTTTCGGGATAGAAGATGACGTGAAAGAAGAACTGCAACGGCAGGCAAAAAAGAATGGCTCCACCATAAATGAAACAGCTGAAAACGTGCCCTTTTCCACCATGAACAGTCTATCGGCCCGGTAGAATGAAAGGACTTCCACGATGGATGACGTAAAATGGCTTTATGAAATCATGCTGATCATTTATGGCTTGAGCCTGGTAGGGTACTTTATAAATATTATCCAAAATAACCGGAAGGCGAGCAGCATAGCCTTCTGGTTGCTTAGTATGGTTTGGCTTCTGCAAACCGTTTTTTTATTACAGCAAGTCATTGTGGCGAAACGTTTTCCGGTTTTGACCTTGTATGATGGTTTATCTTTTTATGCCTGGATACTGATTGCCTTTTCGCTCATTCTCAGTAAATGGTCTCGCATGCCATTTATGCTGTTTTTAATTAATCTGCTTGGTTTTTTCATTCTTTTATTATCGATTTCCACGAATGCTGCAGAACATATGCAGGGACCAGGCATAGAACTGGTTCACGAAATGCTGATAGCCCATGTCACACTGGCTATTATGGCATACGGATTTTTCACCGTATCATTTATTTTTTCGCTCATGTATCTCATCCAATACCGATTTTTGAAGCAAAAAAAAGGGTTCCGCTGGGTTCGGCGGATTGGTGATCTGACACAGCTCGATATGTACTCCTTCAAATCTGTAACAGTCGGGGTCCCGCTATTGACCATTGCCATTATACTCGGGGTGGGCTGGGCGTATGCCGCAGATGCTGAATTTTACTGGTTTGATTTGAAGACAATCGGATCACTGCTTGTACTTGGTGTTTATACATTATACCTCTTGCTGCGACTGGGGAAAGGCTATCAAGGGAAAGCCATATCGACCTATAACGTGGCAGCATTTCTCATATTATTGATTAACTTCTTTTTGTTCAGCAATCTATCGAATTTTCATTTACAATAGAAACTGAGGAGGAATCCGGATGCGTCGTATTGTTGTTGGGACGAGAAAAAGTAATCTGGCATTAACCCAGACAGAATGGGTGATTGACCAGCTGAAAAAAGCCGGGATCACCAACGAATTTGAAGTGAAAAAAATTGTCACCAAAGGCGATCAGATTCTTGATGTCACCTTGTCAAAAGTTGGTGGTAAGGCTCTTTTTGTTAAGGAAATCGAACGAGCCATGTATGAAAAAGAGATTGATCTGGCCGTCCACAGCATGAAAGATATGCCGTCTGAAATGCCAGAGGGACTTGTGATCACAACGATTCCGGTCAGGGAGGATCACCGTGATGCCTATATCGCCAAAAATAATATACCGTTAAAGGATCTGCCGGCAGGATCGATTGTCGGTACAAGCAGTTTAAGACGGAAGGCGCAAATTTTGGCGGAACGGCCTGATCTGGAGATTAAATGGATCAGGGGCAATATTGAATCACGTATCCGGAAATTGCATGAAGAAGATTATGATGCGATTATTTTAGCGGTATCTGGTTTGAAGCGTGTCGGGTTAAGTGAAGAACTGATCACGGAATATTTGGAGCCGGATGTGTGTGTCCCTTCAGTCGGACAGGGGGCACTGGCGATTGAATGCCGTGAAGAAGATCATGAGCTACGTGAGCTTTTAGCACGGATAAACGATCAGGATACGGCCCAGACGGTGACAGCGGAAAGAACATTTCTCGGTTTGCTGGAAGGGAGCTGTTCGGTACCAATTGGAGGGTATGCCCGTCTGGAAAATGATGAAATTGCCCTGACAGCTTTTGTCGGCACAACCGACGGCAAAACTGTGCTACGGGAGGATGTGCGCGGAACTGATCCGGAAGCGGTTGGAACAGAAGCAGCAGAAAAATTGATCATTCGTGGTGCCAAAACCATTGTTGATCAAGTCAAACAGGAGCTTGACAGTTAATGGTTTCCGTTTTACAGGGAAAGCGTATTTTAATCACCCGGGAAGAAAAACAGGCAAATGACTTTGCTGACAAGGTGTTGCAGTATGGCGGTATACCCGTGCTAGTACCATTGCTGAAAATCAGGTGTCAGCACAATCAGCCCAATCGACAGCTTCTCCGTAACCGTGACTCGTACAAGTGGTTATTTTTCACGAGTACGAATGGCGTTCACTGTTTTTTTAATCTTTTACATGAGGAGCGAATGGATCATACATGTTTATCAGAAAGCAAATTTGCCGCTGTCGGGCGTAAAACAGCCCAAGCGCTGGAAACTTACGGCTATCAAGCTGATTTTACGCCCACAACCTATAATGCCGAAACCATGACAAACGAATTCTTCGCCAGGCATTCACATCTGGAAGAACCGGTTCTGCTTATCAGGGGGAACCTGTCGCGAGACATACTTCCGAATTGGTTCAATAACCAGGGCATCCGCTATCAGACAATGGAGGTCTATGCAACAGGCTATCATGACGCGATGAAAGATCGATTAAATGCTACATTGAAAAAACATTACCTTGACGCGATGACATTTACCAGTCCGTCATCGGTCGACGCGTTTATGACGATGAAAGACGTCCAGCTTGATAACGCTGTGCCCGTCTGCTGTATCGGTACGACAACAGAAAAACGAGCAGCTGAACTGGGACTCGGCAATCTGATTGTTCCGGATACGTTTACAATTGATGATATGCTGGTCCGATTGGAAAACTATTTCGAACAGAAAGGGTAGATATCATGACACATGAATGGGAATTCAAACGGCATCGACGCCTGCGTTCATCAGCGGCCATGCGGTCACTTGTCCGTGAAAGTCACCTGCAAATGGATGATTTCATTTATCCACTCTTTATCATTGAGGGGAACAATATTAAAAACGAAGTGCCGTCCATGCCAGGTGTTTACCAAATTTCGCTAGACTATGTTAAAGAAGAGATGGCGGAACTGCAATCACTCGGCATTAAAGCGGTCATGCTGTTTGGTGTTCCGAATGAAAAAGACGAACAGGGAACTGGCGCGTTTAGTGAGAGCGGGATTGTTCAGCAGGCAACCCGTCTCATCAAGGAAGAGGTTCCAGAAATGCTCGTCGTAGCTGATACATGCCTATGCGAATATACATCCCATGGCCATTGCGGCGTTATCCACAATCATGATGTCGATAATGATGAATCATTGAAACTGCACGCTAAAACGGCTGTGTCACAAGCCGAGGCAGGGGCGGACATTATTGCGCCTTCCAATATGATGGACGGGTTTGTGACAGTTATTCGTCAGGCGTTGGATGAAGCAGGATTCCACAATATTCCAATTATGTCATATGCTGTCAAATATGCCTCCGCATTTTACGGTCCGTTTCGTGATGCCGCTGATAGCACGCCACAGTTTGGCGACCGTAAAACCTATCAAATGGACCCGTCAAACCGCCGGGAAGCATTAAGAGAAGCAGAGTCAGATATCGCAGAGGGTGCCGACTTTTTGATTGTGAAACCCGCTCTGTCATTTTTGGATATCGTCCGTGATGTGCGCAGTCATGTTAATGCGCCAGTTGTCGCGTATAATGTTAGTGGAGAATATGCCATGGTAAAAGCGGCTGCGTTAAATGGCTGGATTGACGAAAAAGAACTAGTACTTGAAAAATTAACAGCTATGAAACGAGCGGGTGCAGACCTGATCATTTCGTATTTTGCCAAAGATGTGGCAAAATGGCTTCAGGGGTAACGCCGCTAAAGAATAAGGAACAAAGGCTAAATACGACATTGTCCTCGAAAAAGGAAAGCATTTTTCTTCGCGCGATATATTGCTGTCGCAGCTTTCCTTGTCCTGTTGCAACTTTTTTGTGACCTGCTTCCTGCAGGCCTGAACAGAACCGGATTTACTGGCAATTACCCCCATTTTATGGGAGATTAGTACCAGTTAGATGTGTGATAATAATTTTTATTGGGGTGAAGTATGATGCGTCAATTTGAAAAGTCACAGGATGCGTATAAACAAGCGGTTGATTTAATTCCTGGTGGTGTCAATTCACCTGTCCGGGCGTTTAAATCGGTTGGAATGTCGCCAATCTTTATGGAACAGGGAAAAGGTTCTAAAATAACGGATATTGACGGAAATGAATACATTGATTTTGTCCTGAGCTGGGGGCCCTTGATTTTAGGACATGCCGACGATCGTGTCGTATCCGCCTTAAAAGATGCTGCGGAAAAAGGGACAAGCTTTGGGGCATCAACGGTACAGGAAAATAAGCTTGCCGAGCTTATCATCGACCGTGTGCCGTCAATTGAGATGGTGCGAATGGTCAACTCGGGAACAGAGGCGACCATGAGTGCATTGCGGGTTGCCCGCGGGTACACCGGCCGCAACAAAATCCTGAAATTTCAAGGCAACTATCACGGTCATGGTGATTCGCTTCTGATAAAAGCCGGTTCTGGTGTTGCCACTCTCGGACTGCCCGATAGTCCCGGGGTACCGGAATCAATTGCTGAAAATACGATAACGGTTCCATATAACGATATGGAAAGTGTCCGCTATGCCTTTTCTGAATATGGTGAGGAACTGGCCGCTGTCATTGTTGAGCCGGTTTCCGGCAATATGGGCGTTGTTCCACCACAGGAAAACTTCCTACAGGAACTGCGAAAGATCACGGCGGATAATGGCACCCTGCTGATTCTTGATGAAGTGATGACAGGCTTCCGGGTTGGCTATCATGGTGCACAGGGTTATTTTGGTGTGACACCGGATATGACATGTTTAGGGAAAGTGATCGGCGGTGGCCTGCCTGTTGGGGCGTATGGCGGCAGACGCGACATCATTGAAAGTGTTGCGCCTACCGGTTCGATTTATCAGGCAGGTACATTATCCGGTAATCCACTTGCCATGACGGCGGGTTATGAAACGTTGAAAGCCCTCGATGCGTCATCCTATGTTGCGATCAATCAAAAAGTGGATAAACTGGTTGAAGGCTATAAGCAGGCGGCTATCGATTATGACGTTCCGCTCCAGGTTAATCGGGCCGGATCAATGGTTGGCTTTTTCTTTACGAATGAGCCGGTCGTTGATTTCGAAACAGCGCAAAGCGCAAATGTGGACTATTTCGCCCAATACTACCGGGCTATGATTGAAGAGGGCATCTTTTTACCACCATCCCAATTTGAGGGCTTATTCCTGTCCACGGCCCATACCGATGAAGATATTGATAAAGCAATCAAAGCAGCACGCAAAGCGTTTTCCAGTATAGAGAAATAGACACTGACAGAAAAAAGCTATTCCGGCCTTACCGGAATAGCTTTTTTAAAAGATAAGAAACTATAAAATTTTGGGCGACGTTTTCAATAAAGAAATCGGCTACTTCGGTTTCTTTCAATCCGACTTCTGACTTCTGGCATCTGAAAAGACGCGTCAGCGTTTTTTCTTATAAGATCAGAAAGTATAGCATTTCGAATGGAGTCTTCAATCGTGAAATCGGCTGGTTCGCCGATTTCTTCAAGTCTGACTTCCGGCCTCTGACCTCTGGAAAGACGAGGCGGGAGCCGAGTTTTTCTTAGTATACCTTCATAATGAAAAGCTGTTAGCACATCGTTTGTTGTTGGTGTTAAAATTATCGAATTAGCGTATGTCGCGCGACTCCTGCTGGGAAAGCAACGTCATACAAATCATCCTGAAGAAAAGCACCGGACCTTTTTCCATATAAGCGCATATCATCCCGTATAGCGTCATATAGTTGAACTGAGACATATAAGTATATGGAATATATGGAGAAAGGAGGAAATCATTTGGAAAACAACCGGGAAATATTCCGTTTTGACCTTGATGAATCACTTTTTTTTGAGAAAGGACAGGAAGTTGGTGAAATGACAGGCATTTCACTTGACCCGGAAATTGCCATACAGCCACTACATGATTATATATCAATCAGGGGAGTGATTGAACTAACAGGTTCCTATCGAAAAGACCATTTGTCCCAGGATGAAGAAGAGGACGGACTTGAGTTTGATGACCGCCATTCAAAACGATACATTGAAAGGGTCGTCAACCTTGACGATGGCCAGGCTGAATTTACACATCGTTTTCCTGTTGAAATTTCTGTTCCGGCCTATCGCGTAACCGATACGAATGATGTGACCGTCGGTATCGAATCGTTTGATTATGAAATCCCCAATCCAAATCAGTTGAAGCTAAGTTCAACAGTCGAAATACACGGTATCCGAGATGAACCAGCTCATGCATCTGAAAATGACACACAAGCCGAGTCACCTGCTCCGGTCCGGACTGACGAATCGTTTGCCTTTGATTTAAAATTGGATAAGGAAGAAGTGGAACCGGATGAGACCGGTGATACAGGGCCTCCTCCTGTTTTGTCCCAGGAAGGGCTGCAGACGGCTGATCAGCAGCCGGAAGTGGAATCACCTTCTTCGGAAAAAGAACGATGGAAACATAAAAAATCTCAGACACTAGCTGAATTTTTCGGAACCGATCAGAAAGAGAGTCCGGAACAGGCGAAGAACCCACCG
Organism: Lentibacillus salinarum; assembly: GCF_042679865.1. Classification (NCBI taxonomy): domain Bacteria; kingdom Bacillati; phylum Bacillota; class Bacilli; order Caryophanales; family Bacillaceae; genus Lentibacillus; species Lentibacillus salinarum. The sequence goes on from NZ_JBHTNH010000029.1 coordinate 8,974, forward strand.
GAAGCGGAATCACCTGAGAGTTCAGCGGCGTCACCAGCAGTGGTTGAGTATACAGAGTCAGGTTATGACAATGACAGTTATGAAGGTTATGAAAGTTCGGCGTCCCCAGAGGATGTTCGTTACTTGGCAGACATGTTTAAGGGTGATGGCGACGACGAAACATATACAAAAATGCGCCTGTGTATCGTTCAGGGAAACGATACGGTCGAGTCCATTGCTGAAAGGTATGACATATCCGCACTCCAACTATTAAAACAAAATCGCCTTGCTGAAGACAATTTGGAAGAAGGTCAACTATTATATATTCCATATAAGAAACAGTCATGATCAATGAGGACCCCTTGCTTTGCCGGTAAGGGGTATCTACTTCCTTTAACAATGGGTTAAATCAGGTAGTCTATTATCTGATTCTGGAAAGGTGATGTCGGGGTTCCTTTCAAGAGAAGGTGGTGAAAACGCAGTGTGGTAACCATAAAGAACATATTAAAAGCGTATGGCGTCCATCCGTATCGTATTGAGCAAGTATCACAACGTCTCTATAAAGTGAGTGACGGCCATCATGTCTATGCCCTGAAACATAGCAGATTGACGGAAAATACGGTGGCAGCATGGGAACATGTCTATCATCAGGCATATGCTTTGCAGTTATCAACGATTCTGCCGGTGTACTTAACCCGCCAATCCCACTTATATGTGACAGCAGAAGATTCCTATTATTATCTGACACCATGGATTCCTGACCATCAGCCAAGTTACGAGCAGGTTATCCGCGATGCCTGTGAAGCCATTGGGGAGGTTCATGCCCGGACAAGACGGGTTATTTCAATTGATACAGCCTCCATTATAAGTCATTTTTCAGATTACCAGCGGAAAAACGCCGAATCGTACCATGCCTTATTAAAGTACGTGGACCGGTTTGAACGAAATCGCTATATGTCCCCGTTTGAACTACAGGTTTGTACACATTTCCATGTACTGGTGAAGGTGTTTGCAGAATTGGATCATCATATCGGCCGTTTTATTGATGAGCTAGAAAGCGAGCACGAGTGGTATGGTAGTTTATGTCACGGACATTTAGCGTTATCACATTTCCGCCATCATCGGCAAACATATTTGCTTAATTGGGAACAGGCCGCCTATGACCACCCTGTTGTGGATCTGTCCAGGCTGCTTCACAGTCTGACAAGGCATTATGATCAGCAACCCACACAATTAAGCGATTTATTTTCGGCCTATAACCGGTATAATCCCTTGAAAACAAGTGAAAGACATCTGTTGACGATTTATTTACTGGATCCTTCTCATTACATAGCGCTGATTGATCAATATATTACGAATCATAACCAGCAAACTATGATCAAATGGACCCAATTGCTGGAAGCTGCTTTTCGGCGAATCAAACTCGGCCTTGAGTGGGCCGAACTTGCGGAATTTACTGACGACAGCTCTAAATCGGCTGATGAATCCGAAACCTAAATCCATTCCAAATAAAAAGCAATAAACAACCCGACGAGCGCCCCAAGCAAAAAGACATCCAGAGACGACGGAAAAAGAAGTGTGCGGATTAATTGAAACATTAATATTGGAAGTGTCACTTTTTCAATGACAATGATACAGTTTCTTGCCCATGGTGGCAGTCGGTAGCGATAGTAACGGGCCATATTGCATTCACCTCTTCCTGTATACTGTCATATTCTATGTATATGACAGGCTGTTTTGTGTCATCCTTATGCCAATAGTTGATTTTGTTATTAAAAAACGGTAAAATAAAATCAATATGTATAAGCGATGATTGGGAAGAGTACAGATTGATGACCACGAAGAGAGGGAATGATGGTGGGAATTTCCCGGGTAGTATTATTCTGGAAGGTCGCCCATGATGCTGCTTCTTTGAATTCAGTAGAGGGAGCCGGCTGCTGTCCGTTATCATGTTATGAGAGTGCATGGGTATGGTTTGCCCATGAATAAAGGTGGTACCACGGAATTAGATCCTTTTCGTCCTTTTTTTGGATGGAAGGATTTTTTTAATGGCTCGAAAAAATGCAAAAGGGAGGAATTTTTGATGGGTGCAGAAAATCAAACATCCATGTCATCCAAGTATAATCCGCGTGACATTGAAAAAGACCGTTACCGGTTTTGGGTGGACGGCAAATTTTTTGAGGCGACCGGGGATGGGGCGGGAGAGCCGTTTACCATTGTCATTCCGCCGCCGAACGTGACAGGTCGCCTGCATTTGGGTCATGCGTGGGACACGACAATGCAGGATACGATTTCACGGATGAAGCGGATGCAGGGCTATGATGTGCTATGGCTGCCTGGCATGGACCATGCGGGCATTGCGACTCAGGCAAAAGTGGAAGCCAAACTGAAAGAACAAGGCGAGAACCGGCACGATCTCGGGAGGGAGAAGTTTTTGGACGTTTCCTGGGACTGGAAAGAGGAATATGCTAATTTTATCCGGTCACAATGGGAAAAATTAGGTCTTGGGCTGGATTACTCACGGGAACGGTTCACGCTGGATGACGGATTGTCTGATGCTGTGAGAGAAGTTTTTGTCAGCCTGTATGAAAAAGAACTGATCTACCGTGGCGAATACATTATCAACTGGGATCCGGATACAAAGACGGCTCTTTCTGATATCGAAGTCGAATACGCGGAAGTTCAGGGCAAATTCTACCATATGCGTTATCCGATTAAAGACAGTGATGAAACGATTGAAATCGCTACAACTCGTCCGGAAACGATGCTTGGGGATACAGCGGTTGCGGTACATCCCGATGATGAACGTTATCAGCATTTGATCGGCAAAACGGTTGTCCTGCCAATTGTCGGACGTGAGATGGAAATCGTTGCGGATTCATATGTCGACATGGAAATGGGATCCGGCGCTGTGAAAATAACGCCTGCCCATGATCCGAATGACTTTGAGATTGGTAACCGTCATGATCTTCAGCGCGTCCTGGTCATGCATGAGGATGGATCAATGAATGAAAACGCTGGCCGATATCAGGGGATGGATCGGTTTGAATGCCGGAAACAAATTGTAAAAGATCTACAGGAACAAGGTGTTCTGTTTGACATTGAAGACCATGTGCATCAGGTTGGCCATTCTGAACGGAGTGGCGCGGTTGTTGAGCCGTATTTGTCGACGCAATGGTTTGTGAACATGCAACCACTTGCAGATGCTGCGATTGATCTCCAAAATGATGATGGTAAGGTCCATTTTGTACCGGAGCGGTTTGAGCAGACGTATCTGCATTGGATGGAAAATATCCGTGACTGGTGCATCTCCCGTCAGCTGTGGTGGGGTCATAGGATTCCGGCCTGGTACCATAAAGAGACAGGTGAACTGTATGTCGGCAAAGAAGCACCGGCCGATATTGAAAACTGGGAGCAGGATGAGGATGTGCTCGATACATGGTTTTCTTCTGCACTATGGCCGTTCTCGACAATGGGCTGGCCTGATACAGAAGCAGAAGACTTCAAACGTTATTTCCCGACGGATGTGCTTGTTACCGGATACGATATCATCTTTTTCTGGGTAGCCCGGATGATTTTCCAATCCAGACAGTTCACGGGTAAGCGTCCGTTTAAAGACGTGCTGATCCACGGCCTGATTCGCGATGCAGAAGGGCGGAAGATGAGCAAGTCGCTCGGCAACGGGGTTGACCCAATGGATGTGATTGACAAGTACGGTGCCGATTCATTAAGATATTTCTTATTAACGGGTTCGACACCGGGACAGGATTTGCGCTTCCATTGGGAAAAGGTTGAAGCCACATGGAATTTTGCCAACAAAGTGTGGAATGCTTCCCGTTTTTCTTTAATGAATATGGAAAACTTCAGCTATGCTGATATTGATTTGAACAGGGAAAAGTCACTGGCAGATAAGTGGATTTTGACCCGATTAAATGAAACAATCGAACAGGTTACCAAAAACACGAACAAATATGAATTTGGTGAAGCAGGTCGCCATTTATACAACTTCATCTGGGATGAACTGTGTGACTGGTATATTGAAATGGCCAAACTGCCGCTGTATGGCGATGACGTGGAACAGAAACAGACAACACGTTCAGTTCTCGCTCATGTCCTTGATCAGACGATGCGTATGCTGCATCCCTATATGCCATTTATTACCGAAGAAATCTGGCAACAGCTCCCACACAAGGGGGAATCAATCACGATTGCCAAATGGCCGGAAGCCAACCCTGCATTTCATGATGAAACAGCAGCCAATGAAATGAAGCGGCTCGTTTCCATAATCAAGTCAGTTCGGAATATCCGGGCAGAAGTGGACACGCCATTGTCCAAACAAATCAAGCTGTCTATCAAGACAGAAAATGAAGACATCATGAATGAACTAGACAACAACCGCAGCTATTTGGACCGTTTCTGCAACCCTAGTGAACTAACGATTGCTACCGATGTGGAAGCACCTGAAAAAGCGATGTCAGCGGTTGTCACCGGAGCAGAGTTATTTCTGCCGCTTGAAGGGCTGATTGATTTTGATAAAGAAATCGATCGGCTGGAAAAAGAACTGGCGAAATGGACAAAAGAAGTGGCACGTGTCCAGAAGAAACTGGCAAATGAAGGGTTTGTCACTAAAGCGCCACAACATGTAGTCAATGAGGAACGACAGAAAGAGAACGATTACTTGGAAAAGCAAGCTAAAGTGAAAAAGCGGCTAGAAGAATTAAAGTCATAATTAAGAGAAGCGGAAATTCATTATCATGATGAATTTCCGCTTTTAATGTGTTGGACATAATGTCTTAAAATATTGGTGTCACTGACCGCACTCAACGTACGGGACCCGACAACATCCTCTATTTCATTAAACACAAACCGGCCATTTTGATCCAACAGAAAATCGATTCCAACCATTCCAAACCGAAAGTATTCAGTGATTTGTTTGACCAGGGTGATTTCGTGCTTTGCGAGTGCGTACCAGGTTGCGGAACCGCCAAGTTTATAATTGGCCCGAAAATCGTGTTTGTTGTCGCGGAGAACGGCGCCGATGATATCGGTGCCCACGACAAATACACGCACGTCTTTGCCAAACTGGATATCTCTGGCTGACTGGATGACCAGGTCGTCAGTGAACGGCGTATGTTTTAATTGTTCCCATTCATTTATGTTTGTGACTAAATGCACATCTTTTCCGCTTCTGCCGCTTGCTGTCTTAGTAACAAATGGAAATGGCATCGGCGCCGGACCAGATAAGTCATTTTTTGAGGACCAATAAAGTGTGTTAGCCATTGGTACTGCCAGCTTATTTACATGATGGTGGGTTAAACCTTTATGGTTGCAAATATAGGCTGTCTCAGCATTGTTATAAACCTTGATGCCGAGTTTTTCGAGATGCAAGTTCAGAAGCGGCTCAACAGTACGCACGACCGCAAAATCCGGCAATGTCACAGCCCTGCCGTCAAGCTGTATGGTTGGTTTATTAGCTGTGACACCGGCTGTCAAATCTTCCCTGAGTATTAGCCGGAGTGTTATCTGTTCGTTGGTAGCTGCTTCCTGGAACCAGCGGATAAAGTATTTATTTGTTTCTGCGTCTGTCTTGCTGTAGATTAGCCAGCCTTCCATTGTCATGCCTCATTTCACGTTTGATATAATCAATCATAGCATCTGCCGCATTGATGCCTGTACAATCAAATAGATTGCGAATATGCGCGTTCGAGTTAATTTCACAAATAATCGGGGTATCATCAGGTCCAACTAATAAATCAACGCCGGCAAAATCGGCGCCAATGGCTTTTACCGCCGCAACAGCCAATTGTGCTTCTTCCCATGTTGGGTGATAGGCCTGCATGGTGCCACCAGCTGTGACATTGGATCGAAAATCATTGGCCGAATGCCGAGTCATCGCAGCGACAACTTCATCTCCCACCACATGCAGCCGTTTGTCTTTTCCGAAGCTTGCAGCAATGAATTCTTGAAGCATAAACGAACGTCCTTGCAGCTGTCGTATTTTCTCGGCGAGTTCTTTTCTGGTGTTGACGAGATAAACTTGTTCACCGAACGATCCAAATGCTTCCTTAACAATCATGGGAAACCCCAATAGCTGTATGGCCTGATGATAGTCATCGACATGATCGGTCCCTGTATTGTAAAACGCTTTTGGGGCGATCACTGTTTTGGGCACGGGTAAATGGTGGGCGGCTAACAGCTGGTAAGAGGTGATTTTGTCATCACTTGCTGCAATCGTCTCCGCACGGTTAAAGACAGGGATACCCATCAGTTCAAGCTGTTTTGCCAAATAAATATCTTTGTCGGCAAACACGACAAAATCAGGTTTGCTTGCTCCGGTACTAACCAGGTCGACGCGTCCGGTCGCTAATAATCCCGGCAGCTCGCTATTTTTATAGATAGTTGTCCTAATATGGTGTTTGGCGGCAGCCCGCTGCACCCACTCGGCAAAATCACGAAATTTACTTCCCGGCAGGTAGCCGTTATAGATAATCCATCCGTATAAATCCATTCTATGTCATTCCTTTCCCGTTCAAATTGGCGACATTTATTGCTATAATGTTGCTGTTTAGAAAAACTGCACTAAAACCAAACAGAAATGCGGTGTTCTTGATGTTCGATGATTTTCAGCAGGTGGAAGCATTTCTCCAGAGCCGACGGCAGCATGGCGTCAAACCCGGTCTCAAACGGATTAATCGACTATTGTCCCTCGTGGGTGAACCACAGAAAAAAATGGTTGCCATCCATGTGGCCGGCACTAACGGTAAAGGATCGACCATCCGCTTTATGCAAAAAGCTCTGACGGCGAATGGGTATCACATCGGTGTCTTTCAATCGCCGAGTCTAACAGGCTATACCGGACATATGTTGATTGATGATACCCGTATTCCATGTGGGACATTCATGGGCTATGTCACTAAACTGCTTCCATTTATCCAACAACTCGATGATGAGCACAATCATCCAACAGAATTTGAGATCATAACGGCGGTTGCTTTTTTATATTTTGCTGATAACGCCGATATCGCTTTAATTGAAACCGGTATGGGCGGGCGTGAAGACACCACCAATTGCATTAACCCTATTTTGTCCATTATAACAAATGTGTCGAGAGATCATACGGCCTTTTTGGGGGGGACGCTGGCGGCTATTGCTTGGCAAAAGGCAGGCATTATAAAAGAAAACAGACCGGTGATTGTCGGGGAGATGGGTGATGATGCACGATCGGTCATTGCTCAGGAAGCTTTTGAAGCGAATGCATCGCTGTACTTATCAGGTGAATCGTTCCGGTATGAAGTTGTTGACATCGCAGCGTCTCATCAAACATTCCAATGGATATGCGATTCCGGAAGCAGGAGGGAAATCGTTTTACAGACTACGGGGATGCATCAGGTGAGCAATGCTTCGCTGGCCATCATGGCCCTCAAGCTGCTTGAAGATAAAGGATTCACACTGGATTGGCCGTCATGTATAAATGCTTTAGCTTTTGTCTCTATCCCTGGTCGGTTCGAACAGATACACGGTCTTCCGGCGATAATCCTTGATGGTGCACATAATGCTGGCGGTGTGGAGACATTTACGGATACATTGCAGCGCCACTTTGCTGATATGGAAAGACATCTGATTTTTGCTGCCTTCCGTGATAAAGATTTAAAAACCATGTTGGAGGGTTTGGAACCCCATTTTGCATCGGTTACATTAACGGTATTCGATCATCCCCGCGCTGCAAGCATCCAGCAGCTGCAGCAATACAGCCAGCACCCGGCTGTACAATCCGTAAGTGACTGGCGGGAAGCAGTCAGGCAAATCAGCTTCCAACGGGAAAATACGTGTTACTGTATAACCGGATCATTGCATTTTATTGGGATCGTAAGGAAATACTTTGACGAAATAGTGGGATTATAGCAAACTACTATAATTGTGTAAAAGTTATTAATAAGCTGCTTTACAGGCGTCACGTCTGACTATCCGGCACGCCGTACGGGCCATGAACATTGGTGTCAAACCAAAAGGCGGAAAACAGGGTCGCCGTTTATAATCAGGAATTGCAAACGTCGTGATGCCAGGCATAGACACCATTTGTGTAGGATTATGTTGAAAGATTTTTTGGAAGATAGACAAATATCGCCTTACTTTTTACAGGCCATATGCTAGAGTTGAACAAACTGGCATATGGAGGGGAAATCGTTGAGTAAAGGCAACAAATTGGTCATATGGATGAACGGCAAAAAAACACAATTGACACAAAATGACAAAACCCCGGATGAAAAGCACGCTGTTAAGGAATTCAACGATGAGCATGCTGCTGCCATTGAGGATTCTGATATACCTGAGCTTATCAGGCAGGATGATGATCAGGACAATGAAGTCTATTTCACTCGAAAATCAAAATTTAAAGCGTTTAAACCCTTTTTACTTGCTTCATTATCAGCGATCGTGATTGGCTCTGTTCTAGGCTTTTTTCTGCTTAATATGTTTGTCGGTATCAATGACGACATGAGCCAGCAGGGGGGCAATATGCCTCAAGCTGCAACCGGGGCAGAAGAAGATGAAGCGGATAACCAAAATGATGCCAATGGCAGTACTGGTTCGGACAGTGAGGATTCAACAACAGCTGAGATCGGAGACGTGAGTGCATTTGTACTCCAGGCCGGCAAGTTTGGTGAACAAGCCAATGCAGACGACATGGCAGCAACATTCCAGGATGCAGGCTATCCGGCCGTGGTCTGGGAAAAAGAAGGTTACTTTTACATTTTGTCGGGCATTGCTGGCACAAAACAGCAAGGGGAACAATTGGCAAATGATATGGCTGATGAAGATCTGGAAGTTTATGTCAAAGCGTGGGAAACAGCATCAGCCAAGATGGATCTGCCGAAATCGGAAAAAGAATGGCTACAAACATATGAACAGCAATGGAACGATTCATTGGCTGCAGTAAACGATGGTGACCGGCTTTCAAAAGAGGCATGGGCTAATGTTGTTGATAAAACCCCTGAAAAAACGGAACATATTACGGATTTTGCTGCATTTGTAACGAAACAGCAGCAACAGATGGGTGAAGGAGACAAATGGCAGGACCAGCAGGTATTACTAAGTCTCTGGGAACAGTTTAATCAGCTTACTGTACAGTGATTATATTTGGTGTTGAATTAAAAGAAAAGTATCCAATTTTGTGGTTTGGTAAGACCAACCGGGTGCAAAAGTTATTTTTGTCCGGCGGGTTTTAAAAAAATGATAAGGGCTGGGTCGGTGAAAACGCCTTTTTAAAAAGTTGTCCAATCTGCAGGAAACAGATACGATAAGCGTATCTTATCTCAGGGAGGATTGGAAAAATGACGTCACCAACCATTATGATTAAGGATGTACCGAAAGACGACCGTCCTCGTGAGCGTCTGTTGCAGCATGGACCAGGTCATCTGTCCAATCAGGAGTTGCTTGCCATTCTGATTGGCAGCGGAACAAAGCATGAATCGGTCATGTCCCTTGCGAACCGGGTGTTGATGCACTTTGAAGGATTACATTTATTGAAAGATGCGACGATTGAAGAATTGACGGCCATCAAAGGCATTGGGACTGCCAAGAGTGTGTGGCTGTTATCCGCACTCGAATTGGGCAGGCGCATGAGCCAGTACAAGCCGAATGACCAGTATGTTATTCGCTCGCCGGAAGATGGTGCAGATTATGTTATGGACGAGATGCGAAGCTTGCGGCAGGAGCATTTTGTTGTGCTGTTTTTGAATACAAAAAACCAGATTATCCATCGACAAACGATTTTTATCGGGAGTTTAAATGCATCGATTGTTCATCCGCGTGAAATTTACCGGGAGGCTGTAAAACGGTCAGCTGCTTCGATTATCTGCGCACATAACCACCCCTCAGGAGATCCGGCACCTTCCCAGGAAGACATCCATGTGACACGGCGTTTGGTTGAATCAGGTAAAATGATTGGCATCGAACTTTTGGATCATTTAGTCATCGGTGACCGAAAATTTATTTCTTTAAAGGAAAAAGGATACTTATAACACTATCTATTTTTTTATTTTTTTCGTATAATTGAATAGACGTTTTAAGATAGCGCCAGTTTCTAATGTTTGGATTGAGATTGGCGCTTAATGTGCTTGACCGTATACACGATGATTTACAATTGATTTTAATTCCATTTACAATAATGCATTAAGGGAAACTGCTTGCTTAACGATATATAAGTGCGCCAGGAATGTGCGACAACACGAAAGAGCTATTGGGAAAGGAAGATTCTCTTGGGAAGGTTCAGTTTATCACAGGATTTAGGGGTGGATCTGGGGACTGCCAACACACTCGTTTTTGTGAAGGGAAAGGGTGTGGTTGTACGGGAACCGACCGTGGTTGCCAAAAATATTGAAACAGGCGAAATTGAAGCCGTCGGGAAAGCAGCCAGGAATATGATTGGGCGGACGCCTGGCAATATCTCGGTTGTCCGGCCGATGAAAGACGGCGTGATTGCTGATTATGAAACAACAGCTGTCATGATGAAGTATTTTATTAAAAAAGCGATGAGCAGACGTTCACTGTTTGCCAAAAAACCGAATGTGATGATATGTGTCCCGTCAGGTATTACGATGGTGGAAGAACGGGCTGTCGTTGATGCGACCAAACAGGCCGGGGCAAAAGATGCATTTCCGATTGCCGAGCCGTTCGCAGCGGCTACCGGGGCGGGACTGCCCGTGTGGGAACCGACCGGCAGCATGATTGTCGATATCGGTGGCGGAACAACTGAAGTGGCCGTCATTTCACTTGGTGGTATCGTCACAAGCCGTTCCATCAGGACGGCCGGAGACACAATTGACGATGCTATTATAAACTATATCCGCAAGCAATACAGTTTATTGATTGGTGAACGATCGGCTGAATCGATTAAAATGGATATCGCGACTGCGGGTGAGGTGGAAGAGGATGCAGAACTGGCTATACGGGGCCGTGATCTGCTGACCGGATTGCCAAAGACGATTTCCGTTACATCAAGAGAAGTCGCCATGGCACTGAACGATACCGTTGAAGCGATTGTCAAAGCTGTCAAGGATACACTCGAGAACACACCGCCGGAACTTGCTGCTGATATTATGGACCGGGGAATTGTCCTGACTGGCGGGGGATCCCTTTTACAAAACCTGGATAACGTTATCAGTGAAGAGACACAAATGCCCGTATTTATTACCGAAGAGCCGCTGGAAAGTGTCGCAATCGGAACAGGCAAATCGTTGGAATATATTCAGCATTTCCGCTCCCATCCGAATGTATCTACACGGCCAACAGTTTAGTAAGCAGGTGTTCGTATGAAGATTTTACAAAAAAAAAGGCTGTTTATCCTGTTAATTGGTATTATCGTACTAGTCGCGTTGATTGGCTACTCATTGCAGGACAGGGACGAGACGACGACAGTGGAACAGTTCATTAAAGATACAGTTGGATGGGCGCAGAACATGATACACACACCAGTTGATTACGTTACAGGTATTTTCAAAAACATTGATGATGTCCGGAATACGTATGAAGAAAATAAACGATTGCGTGAAAAAGTTGCTGAATATAAAACCCTGCAGTATGACGTGCAGGAATTGCAAGAAGAGAATGCGGAACTTCGGGAAACTCTAGAAAAAAGCGAATCCATCCGTGAATACGCACCGATTCAGGCATCCGTGATATCCCGGTCACCTGAACGTTGGATTGAGCAGGTGACCATTAATAAAGGAACACAGGATGGTATAAAGGAAAATATGGCGGTCATAACGGCTGAAGGAATGGTCGGCAAAGTGGGGGATAATCCTTCAAAATTCACCTCAACGGTAAAATTATTGACTGGGTTTGATCAGTATAATCGTATATCAGCCACTGTGACACGGGACGACACTGATGATGTTGTCGGTATGATTGAAGGCTATGATGAAGAATCAGATCAGCTATTGTTTCGAATTATCGAGGAATCCGACGACGATTTGGAAGAAGGGGAACTAGTTTTATCTTCCGGTATGGGTGGTGTCTTCCCGTCCGGCTTGCCGATCGGGGAAGTCAAAGAGGTTAAACCTGATCAATATGGGCTGACACGAACAGCATTTGTTGAGCCGGTCGCTGATATGTACGATCTCAATAATGTTATTGTGGTTGATCGCGAGGAATCAGTCGATACCGCGGACGAAACCGGGGAGGATGAAACGGCATGAAACGACTGTTGATTCCGCTCATACTGTTTCTGCTGCTTACGGTGGAAGGTGTGGCGCTAGACATATTGCCGGATTCTCTTGTACAAGGTGATTTCATTTTCGTTGCTCATTGGGTTTTCGTATTTATCGTTCTTCTCGCTATTTTTTATGATCGGGAGGACACCTACTTTTCTGTTTTCTACGGCCTGTTGTTCGGCCTCCTGGTCGATATTGCCTATACTGGGGTATTAGGCGTTTACATGTTCAGCTATGCATTAGGTGCCTACATGGTGCATGGCATGATAAAACTGTTGCATGCCAATTTTTTTGTGACGGTTGTGCTCGGTACGGGAGGATTGATAATGACTGAGGTTCTGATCAATGTCATTTTTTCCTTTACCGGCTTAACGGACATGGGTTGGCAACATTATGCCCTTCACCGGCTGCTGCCGACGGTCATGGCCAACATTTTATTTTTGCTCGCACTTTACCCGATTATGGCCAGGCGACTTGCCGGATGGAAAAAAGAATTATCGGGAATTAGCAGTTTTTAATCGTGTGTAAGTCAAGGTGAAATATTGAGGTGAACGTTTCGTGATTGAGGAGAACCAGACGATAACTATTAAAGGCACAAAAGACGGGTTGACGTTATTCATCGATGACCGTGGTTCGTTTGACCATGTACTGGATGAGCTTGCAGATAAACTGTCGGAATATCACCCCAAAAAAGATGAACCGGTTGTTCCGGTTACGGTGAAATTGGGAAATCGGTATATCAATGATCGACAAAAGCAGCAACTGCACACGTTAATCGGAACTCATAATCGTTTTACGATTGATTTTTTTGATTCCAATGTCATACATCGGGATGAAGCTTTAACTTGGAAAGAAGACAGTGAGGTTAAAGTGGTTAATAAAATTGTGCGATCAGGGCAGGTGCTTGAAAATGTTGGGGATTTATTGCTGATTGGGGACGTCAACCCCGGTGGAAAGGTGATCTCAACCGGCAACATATTTGTTATGGGAAATTTGCTGGGCATTGCGCATGCCGGGGCAAATGATGATCGTCATGCCGTGATTGCTGCCTCTTATATGAAACCGAGCCAGCTCAGAATAGCAGATTATATCAGCCGCGCGCCTGACTATGAATCGGAAGGCGTCTATATGGAATGCGGCCTGATTGATGACGACCAGGATAAAATTGTCATAGATCGGCTGCAAGTCCTTTCCCAGAAACGTAACGATATTAGCGGGTTTGAAAGGAGAATGCTGAATGGGTGAAGCAATAGTTGTGACGTCCGGTAAAGGCGGCGTAGGTAAAACGACCACAACGGCTAACATTGGTACCGCTTTGGCGCTAATGGAAAAAAAGGTTTGTCTAATTGATACGGATATCGGTTTGCGGAATCTTGACGTCATTATGGGTCTGGAAAATCGCATTATATACGATATTGTGGACGTTATCGAAGAACGCTGTAAACTTGGCCAAGCCTTGATCAAAGATAAACGATTTGATGACTTGATGCTTTTACCCGCAGCCCAGACAAGCGATAAAACGGCCGTCACAATGGAAGGCATGAAAAAAATCATTGACGAACTGAAGTTGGACTATGACTATATCATTATCGATTGCCCGGCAGGTATTGAACAAGGGTTTCAAAATGCGATTGCCGGGGCGGATAAAGCCATTGTCATATCCACACCGGAGAAATCCAGTGTCAGGGATGCTGACCGCATTATTGGCTTGTTGGAAAATGAAGACATTGATCCGCCAAGACTGGTTATTAACCGGATCCGTAATCATATGATGAAGAATGGTGATATGCTCGATATTGATGAGATTATCCAAGTCCTTTCGATTGACCTGCTTGGTATTGTCATTGATGATGATGCGGTTATTAAAGCTTCAAACAACGGTGAACCCATTGCGCTTCAGGGAAGTTCCAAAGCTTCTGTAGCCTATCGGAATATTGCTCGAAGAATATTGGGGGAAACCGTTCCGCTTCAGTCGCTGGAAGATGAAAAAGGGATGTTTCAAAAGGTGAAACAGTTTTTCGGTATCCGGTCATGATTCTATAAAACACATGCTGTCAAGTTTCACAAAGCTACAGCATGTTTTTTTGCTTATTGTAACCCTTCTGACATAACTTCATCTCGCAACTCATACACTTGTACAAAAGATCGTAGGGGTTGTGAGCCAAATGAGTAAAGGAATTAGAAAAGTAAGGAAATCAATCAATCAGCGAAAAAAAATGCGTGAGCTGTCGTCCGGGCAAACAACGTCAAAACGTATTATGCCCTCATCCTTTCCCCAGGAAGAAGAAAAGCACGGGTATTTTCCCGTTTTCACTGATGATGCGCCTTCGTCCAAACAAACAAGTCGCCAAATGTCCGGGTTTGTGATTAAAGGCATGTTATCGGTAATGCTTTTCTTTGCGGTTGCATTGTTATGGCAGACAGATTCAGAGTTGTTTGCCGGTACTAAAAAATGGACGGCAACAGCATTTACAGAGGAATTCCCGTTTGCTCGTATTAATCTGTGGTATCAGGAAACATTTGGGGAGCCAATGGCAATATCTTCTCAATCTACTGACGAAGGACAGGCAATGGCCCTTCCGGTGAATGGCGCTGTTTCCGAATCGTTCCAGGCAAATGGAACAGGCGTTATGTTGGCACCTGAAGACGATACGGACGTTTCAGCTTTACAGGGGGGGGTGGTCACCTTTGCCGGAAATGACCGGGAGGTGGGCAAAACCGTGATTGTCCAGCATGCCGATGATAGTGAAACGGTCTATGGAAATTTGAGTTCCATAGATGTTCATTTATATCAGTTTATCGACAGTGGACAAAAACTCGGCAGATTTACGCCGGATGCCGACAATCAAAACGTCTATTTCGCAATTGAAAAAGACAATACGTACATCGACCCTGTCCAGGTGATCCAAGTTGATGACACGCCATAAATGGTTGCCGCCTGTTCATCTTCACCCGATTCTAATCGTCTTTATTCTCATTTCTTTTTTGACCGGTACGTTTATTGAACTGATGACGATATTGGCGATTGTGCTGGTCCATGAACTCGGACACTATGCAGCGGCCAGATGGTTCAGATGGCGTATACGCGGTGTTATGTTGTGGGTGTTTGGCGGTGTGATGGATACGGATGAGCAAGGGACAAGACCTTTTCGTGAAGAAGTCATTGTGACACTTGCCGGCCCGGCGCAGCATCTGTTTATTTATCTGTTGTTATTTGTCCTGTCTGGTAGTCAGATCGTCTTGCCGTCAGTTATCGAGACGGCATACGTTTATAATACGGTGATTCTGCTGTTTAATTTGTTGCCGATCTGGCCGTTGGACGGTGGTAAGCTGTTGTTCTTGTTTTTGTCAGAGCGCTTGCCATATCGTAAAGCGTATGATTCGATTATTTTGTTTTCGTTATGGCTGAATGTGGCTTTAGTGCTTGTATTGCTGTTTTTTGTTCCGTTTACACTGAGTGCTTTTCTCCTGTTCATGTTTTTGCTGATGGAAAACAGAAACGATTGGAAACAGCGCTATTACGTATTTATGCGATTTCTGCTGCAGCGATACCAGGGAAGAGTGCATGCTAACCAGGTACAGCCAATTGAAGTGTCCCATCGTCATAAGCTGATTGATGTTTTCAACTGTTTTCACCGGGACAGAGCCCATACCGTATATGTGACAATCCCCGGAAACAGCCGACAATCATTGGATGAAATGGAATGCCTCCACAGTTACTTCCATGAACGGAATTACCGGAAATCAATTGGGGAGCTTGTCAGTCATGTATCGTAACCCATTGAAAGTGTTTACGAGAAGGGACAACATAACAACAATCAATATGTAAAGAGCCAAAAAAACAAAGGTTGAGAGAGCTTACCGCAAATACGTGACCCACTCTTATTGAGATCAAGTCTTGACAAGCGATTTCGTATCATGGTAATATTTATACGTTATTCATCGTAGCACCAGTGCTACAACCGCTCAGAACAGGTCACAAACATCCTTAACAGGATGACCTGCATGGCGAGTCTTGGTAATTAGGGAGGTGCAAGTATGTACGCAATTATTGAAACAGGTGGAAAACAGATTAAAGTTACTGAAGGACAGGAAGTTTATGTCGAAAAAGTAACGGCTGATACTGACGAATCGGTTACCTTTGATAAAGTTCTATTCGTTGGCGGCGACGATGTCAAGGTAGGGGAGCCATATGTTGATGGTGCAACTGTTACGGCTAAAGTCGAAAAGCATGGCCGCCAGAAAAAGATTGATGTTTTCAAATATAAGCCGAAAAAAAATTATTCCCGCAAACAAGGCCATCGTCAACCATATACTAAATTGGTCATTGATAAAATCAATGCATAAAGGTGTATTATGATCAATGTCATTGTCAAAAGGCATAACAGTCAAATAAAACAGTTCGAATTATCCGGACATGCTGCAAGCGGTCCTTATGGCTATGATCTAGTGTGTGCGGGTGTTTCGGCTGTTTCGTTTGGGTCTGTCAATGCGGTCATGACATTAAGCGGTGAAGATTTGGAAATCGACCAGGGAGATGAGGGTGGTTTTCTACGGGTGACGGTACCTGCCGGCATACCGGTTGAAACAATGAAAAACATTCAACTTCTGCTTGAAGGCATGCTTGTTTCCCTGAAAACCATTGAACAGGAATACAATGAATTTATTAATATTCAGGATCAATAAGGAGGTGTAGTAGAATGCTACGTTTGGATTTACAATTTTTCTCACAGAAAAAAGGAGCCGGTAGTACTAAAAACGGTCGTGATTCCGAATCGAAACGCCTTGGTGCCAAGCGTGCCGACGGTCAATTCGTAAACGGCGGATGCATCCTTTACCGTCAACGTGGTACAAAAGTTTATCCGGGTGTGAATGTAGGCCGGGGTGGAGACGATACATTGTTTTCCAAAATTGACGGTGTTGTCAAATATGAACGCATTGGCCGCGACCGTAAAAAAGTCAGTGTTTACCCGACAGCTAAAGAAGCATAAGTTTAGCTCGTTGAATGAATAAACAAACTCCAGTCAGTCTTTGGCTGGGGTTTTTTTGGTATAATGCGTCATTTTTTGCTATACTTTTTTTATCATTGGGGGGAGAAAAATGGAGGAACAGGACGTCATCCAACTGCTCCGTCATTATCGGCATGATTTAGTGAATCAGTTACAGGTTGTTCAGGGGTATGCAAGTATGGGAAAGACGGCTAAAGTTCAGCAGAAATTAACGGACTACCTATGGCATTTGCAGGAGGAAGGCAAGCTGGTCAGTTTAAATGCACCGGCATTTGCTTTATATATGCTGCAATTGGCAACGTTGCATACGAATTTTCGATTGGTTTATCATATACATATTGATGGAAAAGATTTACAGTCGGTCGATCGGTTGCTTGTCGAACGTTGTAAGCATGTGATGGAAAAAATCGAAACCGGTACGGATTGTATGGTATTATATGATCTTGATGTGCAATTATATGAGGGGCCCGGCGACATCATTGAATTAGTCTTTACCGTCAGCGGCGACTTATCGGATATGCCATCCTCAGGATTCCGTATGGAAGATAGTGATCAGGGAATAACGGTACAACAGCAGGCGAACGACATGACGTTCATTGTAAGAATTCCGTGCAAACGAGGTGGATAAAATGTTTGTTGATCAGGTTAGTGTCTATGTCAAGGCCGGTGATGGCGGTGACGGCATCGTTGCCTACCGGCGCGAGATCTATGTGCCCAAAGGC
Source organism: Lentibacillus salinarum (assembly GCF_042679865.1). Classification (NCBI taxonomy): domain Bacteria; kingdom Bacillati; phylum Bacillota; class Bacilli; order Caryophanales; family Bacillaceae; genus Lentibacillus; species Lentibacillus salinarum. The sequence goes on from NZ_JBHTNH010000029.1 coordinate 26,893, forward strand.
GGACCTGCCGGCGGTGATGGCGGTAATGGCGGTGACGTTATTTTTAAGGTTGACGAGGGATTGAACACGTTGATGGATTTCCGTTATAACCGCCATTATAAAGCGAAACGCGGCGAAAATGGCATGAGCAAAAATAAACATGGGCGGAATGCCGACCCATTAATTGTCGAGGTCCCCCCGGGTACAACGGTTATTGATGAGGATACCGGTGAAGTGTTAGCTGATTTGACCGAAGAGGGACAGCAAGCGCTCATTGCCAAAGGAGGCCGCGGCGGACGCGGGAACAGCCGGTTTGCAACACCTCGAAACCCTGCGCCAGAACTTTCTGAAAATGGGGAACCGGGTGTTGAGCGCCATATTAAAGTGGAATTAAAATTACTCGCAGATGTTGGACTGGTCGGATTTCCAAGTGCCGGAAAATCCACATTGTTGTCGGTTATTAGTGCCGCCAAGCCGAAAACAGCTGACTATCATTTCACAACCTTGGCGCCAAACCTTGGGGTAGTTGACACGGGTGATAAGCGAAGTTTTGTCGTGGCGGATCTTCCCGGTCTGATTGAGGGTGCGCATGAAGGTGTTGGACTGGGTCATCAATTTTTACGTCACGTTGAGCGAACCCGTGCTATGCTACATGTTATTGATATGGCAGGCATCGAAGGAAGAGACCCATATGATGACTTTGTCAAAATAAACAAGGAATTGGAGGCATATGATCCGTCCTTAATGGAACGTCCGCACATTATTGCGGCTAATAAAATGGACATGCCCGGTGCGGAGGAGAATCTTCAGGTATTCAAAGCAACATTAAACGATGATACCCCGGTTTATCCGATTTCAGCGGTTACGAAAGAGGGTATACAGGACGTTATATTTGCCGTTGCCGACCTGCTGGATCAAACACCAAAACATACGGAGAACATCAAAGATACAGAGGAGCAAGTTGTTTACCGTTTCGAGGAAACAGAAACACCATTTAAGGTTACACGCGATTCGGATGGTACATTTGTTCTGTCAGGAGCCAAAATCGAGAAACTATTTAAAATGACCGATTTTACAAAAGATGAGGGCGTACAGCGATTTGCTCGGCAGCTGCGCGGCATGGGTGTTGATGATGTATTGCGCAAGCGCGGGGCTAAAGATGGTGATACCATCCGATTAATGGATTTTGAATTCGAATTTATTGAGTAAACAATCTTTATAAAATCGTGTTAACGATAGGGGGAAATTATAATGGTGAAAATTGGTTATTTGGGGCCACGTGGCACGTTTACAAAATTGGCGGTTGACACCGCGTTTAACGGGGAAGGTAAGCAAAGTTTTACGACCATTCCGGAATGTATTGATGCCGTCCAAAACGATCAAATTGATATCGGGGTTGTCCCGCTGGAAAATGCGATCGAGGGTACCGTGCAATTAACGGTCGATTATCTGGTCCATCAGGTCAGATTGCCGATTGTCGCTGAAATCGTTGTACCCATTCAACAGCACTTGCTAGTTGCATCTCACTTTTCAGGAGATTTGTCCCAGGTAACCGATGTGCATTCGCATAGTCATGCGATTGCCCAGTGTCATCAGTTTTTGCACAAGTATATGCCGGATGCGATGCTGAACTTCACATCGTCCACTGGAAAAGCAGCTGAAATAGTCAGTGGCAGTGAAGAGACGGTTGCGGCCATCGGCAACAAGCTGGCAGCAAGCGAATACGGACTGACCATTTACCAGGAAAATATTCATGATTATCCGAACAACCATACTAGATTTGCCGTTCTGGCCAAGGATGCGGATACGGTCCGGATCAATCAGGTGAAGGAATCGGAAAAAACAAGTCTTCTAATCACACTGCCGAGCGACTATGCTGGCGCGTTACATCAAGTTCTTGCAGCATTCGCATGGCGTAAGATGAACCTTTCTAAAATTGAGTCACGACCGATGAAAACCGGTCTGGGGAATTATTTTTTTATTGTCGATGTCAATCAGCCATATGACGATGTGCTATTCCCGGGTGTGAAAGCCGAATTGGAAACACTTGGCTGCGGTGTCACGATTTTGGGTACCTATCCGGTTCATCAAATGCAGGTGTAATGATTGGGCTATTTAAAGGAAGACAGAACCTGAAGGTCTTGCGACAAGAAAAAGCTTGGATGAGTACCCATCATCGCAAAGGCATTCGCAGTTTTCTTCAAAAATCCCGGTGTATCGTTTGTTTGGAAAAACGGGAATGAATCTCCCGTTTTTCTTTTTTAGTTCAACATTTCTCTTTCGGCTGCATATGATTGTTAATGAGAGATTAGCCTAGTCTGAATGCTGACGAAAGGAGTATGTTGGAGTTGAAAATTCACATTGTACAAAAAGGCGATACATTATGGGAGATAGCGCAGCAATATAATGCGGACTTTGAACAGGTGAAACAGCTTAACCCGCAATTGTCCAGTCCTGATATGATTATGCCAGGTATGAAAATCAAAATTCCTGCTTCCTCAAAACCAGTTAAAAAAGAAGGTGTCAACAAGAAGGAAACACAAAAGGAAACCCCAAAACCGGCAACCGAAAAACCGTATAAAGATACGTCACCACAACCGATGCCAGTCGTCTACGAAGATGATGACAAGCAGCCAAAAAAAATCGAACCAAAAATGCCGGAATATCCGAAAATGCCTGTTCAACCAAAAATGCCGGAACAGCCGAAAACACCTATACAGCCCAAGATGCCGCAATACCCAAAAATGCCGGAATATCAAAGCATGCCGAAACAACCCAAAATACCAGAGAAGCCACACATGCCAGAGCATCCCGAGATGACGGAACAGCTGAAAGTGCCAATGAAGCCACACATGCCGATGCCACTCTACACGCCAGCAAAACAGGAAATGAAGCCTTGCACATCCTTTAACCCTCCGCAAATGCCAGGATATGCACAACCGAAACAGGATCAACAACAAGGGATGTACCACCAGCCTTACCCGATACCCGGAATGCCGGTCCAACAGACAATGCCATGTCCTCCGCCACCAATGCCTCATCAAAATGCATACATGACGGAAAAAAAGGATTGTGGCTGTGGCGAAACGAAGCAAATGCCAATGCATCAGCAGCCTGTGCCAATGTATCAGCACGCAATGCCGCATCAGCCAATGCCTCATCAAAATGCATACATGACGGAAAAAAAGGATTGTGGCTGTGGCGAAACGAAGCAAATGCCAATGCATCAGCAGCCTGCGCCAATGTATCAACACGCAATGCCATATCAGCCAATGCCCATGAACCAGCCGATGTATCAGCATCCGGTGAACCCGAATAGTCATTCACATTACGGTCATATGATGGAATCCGCTGAAACGCCATCATCGAACATGAAAATGCCGGAACAGCCAATCACCCCTCCTATTAAGAAAAATACCGGCTCGCATAATGCATTTTCGCATTCGGTACCGATGGGGATGCAACAAGGGTTTCATTATCCGCAAATGCCACCGAACGCATATCCGCACATCACAGACAATAATATGCCAATGCCGATGCCTCCGGGTTATCAGAATCAGTACCGGAGCGATGAGGAAGAGTCGGCGAGTGAGTAATCTGATGAAAGGAGACGATGTGAATATAGATCGTCTCTCTTCTTTTTTGCAGAAACAAGGGATGCTGAACGTGATGCTCGTGTCCACTATTCAAAATCATGTCTTTTACCTTGAACCGTTTAAAGGGCATTCATTGATTTTGAAACGCCACCGTAACAGGGCACGGCTTGAACAGCAGTGGCGTTTTTTTGCCCAGCAGACATCTTCCGTGATTATTCCATTTCAGCGCTTTCCCAATCAGAAACCATATTTAACTGATGACAGCCATTATTGGACGATCACACCGTATATTCCCGGCAAAAAATTAAATTATCATTTTGCCGGTGATCGTGAATCCGGTTTACTAGCACTCCAGACGTTTCACCATGATACCAAAAGAATTAAGGTGTCATCACCTTTGCGTCAAGAAATATTTTATAGACGCTGGTCAAAGCGGTTACAAAAATTCAGGAATACAGCCCCTTTATTTCAGGAATATGGTTTCGGGGCGCTGTTTAATGATATTGTTCAGACAACCGAAAAACACTTATCACTTATAACAGGTTTTGATTGGGCCGGGTTGGAGCGTTCAGCGCTACAATCAGGTACTTGGATTCACGGTGACGTGGCAGCTCATAATTTTATCCGCTATAAAGGCCGCGTGTACATGATTGATTTCGATTTGCTGGGTTGTGCTTCGCCGCTGCATGATTATATCCAGCTTGGTCAGCGTTTTTTGCCATATTTAAACTGGGATTCGGAACGTCTTTTATCATATAATATGGTCCAGGAAAAATATTTGAGGCCTTGGTTGTATGCGCTATTCATTCCCAGTGATGTCATGCGAGATTGGTTGTATTATATGAATAGGCGTTCTATCCAGCCGGTCGGTGATTATTTGGAAAAAATGGAAAGAGAATGGATTCAACGGCTATCCTTTTTAAAAACGGCCATAGACATGCTAAACTAAAAACAGGCAATTTGAATACAATGGAGTGATGACAATGGAAAAAAACGTCAATCATATCGTCCGGTGGCTGCAGGAGCGTGTGCAGGAAGCCGGCGTAAATGGGCTACTAGTTGGTGTCAGTGGCGGAGTGGATTCAGCGGTTGTCGCTTATCTGATACAACGGGCGTTTCCCGATCATTCACTTGGTGTGATGATGCCAATTAATACGAATCCAAGTGAAATGACCCACGCCAAGGAAGTCATTGAAGCGTCAGGAATCAATGGGTTAACGTTAGATCTGACTGAAACACATGACAGAATGTACACAGCTATCTCTGATGAGCTCAAGCAGAAAAACACGTTTGCGGAAGAAAATGATCAGCTGGCAAGTGCCAACCTACAGGCACGTTTACGTATGAGTTCCCTTTACACGCTTGCCGCGCATTATAATTATTTGGTCGTTGGGACAGACAATGCTTCTGAGTGGTACATCGGCTATTTCACCAAATATGGTGATGGTGGTGTCGATATCCTGCCACTGGTAGAATTCACAAAAGCAGAAGTAAGAGAAATGGGTGACTATCTCGGCGTCCCCGACGCTATATTAGGTAAAAAACCAAGTGCAGGACTTTGGGAAGGCCAAACAGATGAAGCCGAAATCGGTACGTCTTATGACGTCATTGATGCCTATGTGGAAGGAAAAGAAATCCCGGCTAAAGATAAAGAACTGATAGAGAAGAAGCATCGGCAAACGGCCCATAAACGGGATCAGGTAAAACAATTCCAGCGTTTGGATAAATAATCCCTTTATTTATCTGATTAAAACAAGCTTTCTTATCCATCCTAATGGTAAGGGAGGTTGTTTTATGCGCACCATTAAAGGGATCATGATACCAATTTTGACCATTTTGCTTGTCGGCTGTATGCAGGATGATGCAGGTGACGACCCTGGACAGGAAAACATGAATTCCCAGCCGATCAAATATGAAACAGAGCAGGAGCAAAACGAACGACGCGAAACCGACAATAACCAAAACGATGAGCAAAATACTTATCCGGAAAATGACTATCAGAATGTGAATGAAGGTGATGATCAGGCGCAGAGTGATAAGTTCACAAACGAGGTTTCCCAGTCCATTTCTAATCACTTAAAACAGCGCCGCGATGTCAGGCAGGCGCAGGTCGCTGTGTCTGAAGATAAAGTTATTGTCGGTGTCATGCTGACTGATCAAGCGCCACCGGATATGCGCGAACGGGTTGAACAGGAAGTGCAGGAGATGGTCCCAACCAAAGACGTCCACGTTTATACTGATGATATTTACTGGGACCGGATGCGAAACAAAGATGCACAACTTGACCAGTTAAACGGTGATATGCGAGAGTATCTGCGGGAATTTTTCGACCGGGACAGAGAACATTTTTAATGTATGTCTAATGCCCGACTTCCAGGGTCTCCCTCATAACGACAATCGTATCGGAAGGCAAAAGGTGGCATATTAAATTCAAAAAATAATGCCACTTTTTGTTCCAAGACGGGGTGTCGAAAGATAAGGGGGAGTCCACCCTGCTGTAACGGTCAGTAACCCGCCCAAAAAAACGGCGGCTAACTGACCGTAAATGTCCGATTCTGTTCAACTAACATTCAGTGGAGAAAAACACTCCACTGAATGAAGTTTCACTTTATCCATCTAGGCTTTTTTGGTATAGTTAAAAGGAAATTTCCAGGAGAGAGGAGAATGTCCTATGGCAGGTCATTCCAAATGGCATAACATACAACGCAGAAAAAATGCCCAGGATGCCAAGAAAGGCAAAATATTTATGCGGCATGCAAAAAATATATATACCGCGGCCAAGGAAGGCGGGGGTGACCTTGAAACGAATGCCTCACTGAGAGTAGCGGTTGATAAGGCGAAAGCGGACAATATGCCCAACGACAATATTGATCGGGCCATCAAAAAAGCAACAGGAGACCTAGATGGTGTCCACTATGAAGAAATCACATATGAAGGCTATGGCCCGGGTGGGGTTGCTGTGATTGTCAACGTGCTGACAGATAACAAAAATCGCACAGCTTCAGAAGTCCGTCATGCGTTCAAGAAAAATGACGGGAACCTTGGTGAAAACGGCAGTGTTACCTTTATGTTTGACCGAAAAGGCTATATTGTCGTTGAAAATGAAGATGGATCGATTGATGAAGACGATATCACTATGGAAGCAATTGAAGCTGGAGCAGATGATATCGTTGTAGAAGAAAGCGTATATGACATTTATACGGACCCGGAAAATTTCCAACGTGTCCGCGATCATTTACAAGAGCACTATAAGCTTGCCGAAGCTGATGTGACTTTCTTTCCGCAAACCTACAGCACGCCCTCAGAAGATGATAAGCAGAAGATGTTGAATCTGATTGATATGCTGGAAGATAATGAAGATACCCAGGATGTCCATCACAACATGGAAATATCAGAGTAATCCAACGTAAGACTTCTATTCTTTATGGAATGGAAGTTTTATTTTGCCTACCTTATCAATAAAGTATGTTAAAATAGCTGCAGGGAGATAAAGGAGAAGGTTGAATGATTGCTTATATTAGAGGGACACTTGTCATGATACAGGAAGATGCTGTCATCGTCGACGTACAGGGGGTTGGCTATGAGATTGTCTGTGCTAATCCATTTGCGTTTCAGGCATCACTGCATGAGAATTTGACAATCCATACATATCATTATGTCCGTGAAGATACACAGGTTCTTTATGGCTTCCGGAATGAAGATGAAAAAGTGTTATTCACAAAACTTATCTCCGTTTCCGGTATCGGGCCAAAAGGAGCGCTGGCGATTCTGGGGAGTGTCGATGTCGACGGTTTTATTGAGGCCATTGAACGGGAAGACGACAAATTCCTGACCACCTTTCCGGGAATCGGCAAAAAGACAGCCAGACAGATAATCCTTGATTTAAAAGGAAAATTGTCCGCAATGGTATCGGTCTCTGCGCAAAATTCGGCAAATACGGCATCGCCAGGTGTTTCGAAAGAATTGCAGGAAGCTCAGGAAGCATTGAAATCACTCGGGTATAGTGAACGTGAGATTAAAGCAGTTGTTCCAGAACTTCAAAAGGGACACGACCAAAATACGGATAACATGATCCGTCAAGCACTGGCATTGCTCATGAAAAATCAATAAGGTGGGATACTGATGGATGAGCGCGTGGTCACAGGTGAATGGCAACAGGAAGATTCAGCTGCTGAACTTAGTCTCCGCCCCACAAATCTGAATCAATATATCGGTCAGCAAAAGGTAAAAGAAAATTTAAGCATATTTATCCAAGCAGCCAAAATGCGTGAAGAAGCCCTTGATCATGTGCTGCTCTATGGTCCGCCCGGGCTTGGCAAAACAACGTTGGCTGCCATCATCGCCAATGAAATGGGGGTGCAGTTTCGCTCTACCTCTGGTCCGGCAATTGAACGTTCCGGTGATTTGGCGGCCATTCTGTCGTCTCTGGAACCCGGCGATGTTCTATTCATTGACGAAGTGCACCGCCTGCCGCGATCGGTTGAAGAGATTCTATATCCAGCAATGGAGGATTTTTTCCTTGATATTGTGATTGGCAGCGGACCAAGTGCACGGTCGGTCCAAATCGATTTGCCCCCATTCACGCTGGTAGGTGCCACGACAAGAGCTGGGCTATTGTCGGCACCGTTGCGTGACCGGTTTGGGGTTATGAGCCGATTGGAATTTTACGGGACACAGGCATTGTGTGATATTGTGGAACGGACAGCGGAAATTTTCGCCACAACGATTACACATGATGCTGCCATGGAGATTGCCCGCCGCTCCAGAGGGACACCCCGAATTGCCAACAGGCTCTTAAAACGAATTCGTGATCTCTCGCAGGTAAAAGGGGAAAGTGAAATCAGTCTGCCAACAACAGAACAGGCACTGACGATGCTGCAGGTTGATAATGCAGGTCTCGACCACATCGACCATAAACTGCTGACAAGCATGATGGATGGCTTTCATGGCGGCCCGGTCGGACTCGATACGATCGCTGCAACAATTGGAGAGGAATCCCAGACGATTGAAGATGTGTACGAGCCGTATTTACTGCAAATCGGTTTTATCCAGCGCACCCCAAGAGGACGCGTTGTCACACCGAAAGCATACCACCATTTTGGAAAAGGGAAAGAGGATAACGGATGAACATGGGAAGACTGTTTATCATCCTTGGTATCATTTTTGTGGTTATCGGTATTATCTGGTCATTTATCGGAAAATTGCCCGGTGACATTACCATCAAACGCGACAATTTTACGTTTCATTTTCCGATTATGACGTCCATTGTTGTGAGCATCATTTTATCACTTATCTTTTTTATCATCGGAAAAATTCGCTGATAGGCTGTGTTCAAAAGAGGATGACCGGCTTTTTTTGAACAACCTTTCATAACGTTAGGAGACCATCATGAAACTGGAAGACTTTGATTATGAACTACCGGAAGAATTAATCGCCCAAACACCACTGAAAAAACGTGACGCGTCCCGCTTGCTGGTTTTGCACCGCGATACGCAGGAAGTGGCGCATAAACGGTTTACGGATATCAGAGATTATCTGCAAAAAGGTGACTGCCTTGTGCTGAACGATACCCGTGTATTGCCAGCCAGGTTATATGGCAGCAAGGAAGATACCGGAGCTAAGGTGGAAGTGTTACTCCTCCATCAACAGGAAGAAGACACCTGGGAAGTACTGGTGAAACCGGCGAAAAAAGTTAAAGTGGGCACGGTTATCGTTTTTGGCGAGGGTAAAGTTCGTGCAACCTGCACAGGAACTCAAGATCATGGCGGACGGCTATTACAGTTTGCGTATGAAGGCATTTTTTATGAACGGCTGAATGAACTGGGGGAAATGCCGCTGCCTCCTTATATAAAAGAACAATTGCCCGAGCAGGAACGGTACCAGACCGTTTATGCAAAAGAGGAAGGGTCAGCAGCAGCGCCGACTGCCGGTCTGCATTTCACGAATGAATTGCTCGATGAGATTAGAGCGATGGGTGTTTCGATTGAATTTATTACGCTTCATGTCGGGCTGGGCACATTCAGGCCGGTAAATGCGGATAACGTTGAGGATCACAACATGCATGCCGAATTTTACCGAATGTCGCAGGAAACGGCAGACAAACTGACCGCGGTTAAAGCATGTGGTGGCCGGGTAATCTCAGTCGGTACAACATCGACCCGGACACTGGAGACGATTGTCCGGGATCATGACGGACGATTCACCGAATCAAGCGGCTGGACGGATATTTTTATTTACCCGCCCTATGCGTTTCAGGCCATAGACGGACTGATCACCAATTTTCACCTGCCAAAATCAACGCTGATTATGATGGTCAGCGCCTTTGCTGACAGGGACAGTATTATGAGTGCCTATCAGGAAGCGGTTGAAAAACGATACCGGTTTTTCAGTTTCGGTGATGCCATGTTTATCTTATAAGAATCTAACAAAGGAACGATATAATCTATGACAGCCATTACCTATGAACACATTAAAACATGCAAACAGACAGGGGCACGCCTCGGGAAAGTCCATACGCCACATGGATCCATTGATACACCGGCGTTTATGCCTGTTGGGACATCGGCCACTGTTAAAACGATGAGCCCGGAAGAATTGAAAGAAATGAATGCCAATATCATATTGTCCAACACATACCATCTATGGCTTCGTCCCGGTGAAGATATTATTCAAGAGGCCGGTGGGCTCCATCAATTTATGAACTGGGACGGGGCTATTTTGACTGACTCGGGCGGGTTTCAGGTTTTCAGTTTAAGTGATATGCGCGATATTAAGGAAGAGGGTGTGCACTTCCGAAATCATTTAAGCGGGGAGAAACTGTTTCTCTCACCCGAAAAGGCGATGAACATTCAAAATGCGCTCGGCTCGGATATTATGATGGCATTTGATGAATGTCCGCCATATCCCGCTTCGCATGACTATATGAAAGCTTCAGTGGAACGGACGTCACGTTGGGCGGAACGCTGTTTGAACGCTCATGAACGGCCGTCTGACCAGGGGTTGTTCGGCATCATCCAGGGTGGCGAGTATGAGGATCTGAGAAAGCAAAGTGCCCAGGATCTCGCGTCACTGGACTTTCCCGGTTATGCAGTCGGCGGATTGTCTGTCGGTGAGCCAAAAGATGTGATGAACCGGATGCTTGCGTTCACCACCCCATTGCTTCCTTTCGATAAGCCGCGCTACCTGATGGGTGTCGGATCGCCGGACTCATTGATTGACGGGGCAATCCGCGGCATCGACATGTTTGATTGTGTACTGCCGACCCGGATTGCCAGAAACGGGACATGCATGACATCGAACGGAAGACTGGTTGTCCGCAATGCTAAATTCAAGCGTGATTTCAGTCCGATCGATGAGAACTGCGACTGTCACGTCTGTAGGCATTATACCCGCGCTTATATCCGACATCTGGTAAAATGTAATGAAACATTCGGATTCAGGCTTACGACTTATCATAACTTATATTTTCTGTTAAACTTAATGAAGCAAGTACGTGATTCAATTGCTGAAGATCGGCTTGGTGACTTTAGGGAGGCATTCTTTGACCAATATGGGTTCAATAAACGGAATGCGAAGAACTTTTAACAAAGAAGGAGGGAATGGATAAATGGAAATGATCGTATCACTGTTACCGATAATCTTAATGTTTGTCATTTTTTATTTCCTGCTCATCCGCCCGCAGCAAAAGCGGCAAAAGCAAGTCAGACAGATGCAGGCTGATTTGCAGAAGGGTGATAAAGTGGTGACAATCGGTGGTTTACATGCTGAAATCCACGCGCTTGATGAGGATACAGTTGTCCTGCAATCGGGTGAAGGCCCAAGGCTGACATATGACCGTTCCGCTATTCGTGAAATTAAAAACGATAAAACACAATAACACTTTATGATGCATACATAAAGCCGAAAGCAGAAGAAGTCAGTTCGTTTGGAACTGACTTCTTCTGCTTTGTCAGGATCACGTTTCCGATTTGATGATATTCACACCGACAACGCCACCCAGCAGTGCTGCCAGGATGAATCCTGCATGATGGAGTGACTGTTCTAGTGAGAATCCTTGCTGATAACCAAGATATTGGACCAAAAAGGTGAAAAATGTAAAACCAGCCCCTGTTACAGCTCCGATTACCCAACCTTTTTCTTTACCCTTAATCCCTGCTACAAGACCACCAGCAAATAAACTGATTAACCCAACTGCCAATGTCATCCATGCTAAGGTTGTTTCGGTCATCCCGGTAAATTGAAGTAGTAATGCGAGAATGATACTTGTCACTAAGATCAGCCCGAGCGCGATGATCCAGCCATACAACAAGGCAACAAATTGTTGTTTGCGCAAAGCTGTTTGCCCCCTTTCCAATGATTGTCCATGTACTATCATCTTATTCAGATAAATACCAAAATAGACTGAAAATATTTTGTATACTGTAGTCATATAGTGATAAGAGAGGACAATCAATTATTGTGAAAGAGGATGTTATATGGACGTCATTTTGGCAGGAATTATCTTTGTCATCAGCTATATTTTTATTATGACGGAAAAAATTAACCGGGCTGTCGTGGCACTTGCAGGTGGGGCATTACTGTTATTAACAGGGGTTTACAGTGTCAATGAGATGTTTACTGATTACATTGACTGGAATACGATTGCTTTATTGTTTTCGATGATGGTTCTCATCTCGATTACCGAAAAGACGGGCTTGTTCTCCTTTATTGCTGTCCGATTTGCCCAAAAGGTAAGAGGGTCGCCTATTCCGCTGCTAATCGGGGTTAGCATCCTGACCGCTCTTGGTTCAGCTTTACTGGATAATGTGACGACAGTCCTGATATTAGTCCCGATTATGCTGAAGATCACAAAGCAGTTAAAGCTTCCCGCGTTCCCATATTTACTGGTGATAATTTTCAGTTCCAACATTGGCGGTACGGCAACGCTTATCGGGGACCCGCCGAATATCATGATTGGACAGGCTGTTGATCATTTAACATTTTTATCGTTTGTTAACCACCTTGCCCCGGTAGCTGTCATCATGTTTCTGCTTTTGGTGGTGATAATTTTGCCTTTGTTCAGACGGACGTTGCGTTCCAGCGGCAGCAATATAGAGGGATTAATGAAAACGGATGCTTCTGCTTATCTTGTGCGGACACCGATGCTCTATCAGTCCATCGCTGTTCTGACGATGACGTTAGTCGGGTTTTTGCTACATGCGTTTCTCCATATGGATCTGACCATTATCGCGTTAAGCGGTGCAATTCTACTGCTTCTCTTGACGGAAAAAGAGCTGGATACAGAACAGGTTTTTTCCAGGGTCGAATGGGTCACCTTATTTTTCTTTATCGGCCTATTTGCACTGGTCGGTGGACTGGAATCAGCAGGGATTATTGATCATCTGGCAAGGGCAATTGTCCTGTCGACAGATGGTGATTTTGCCGCAACGGCGATTTTAATATTATGGGTTTCCGGGTTGTTTTCCGGAATAGTGGATAATATTCCGTTTGTGGCCGCTATGATTCCGGTCGTCGAAGAACTTCAAGCGTATGGCATGACCTATCTGGATCCGATTTGGTGGTCCCTTGCGCTGGGTGCTTGTCTGGGAGGGAATGCCACACTTATCGGAGCCTCCGCCAATGTCGTAGTGGCCGGGTTGGCAGAGGGGGCGAACGAGAAACTGTCGTTCATTCGCTTTATGGTGTATGGCATCCCATTCGTTATCTTATCGCTTGTGGTCGCTACGATTTATGTTTACCTCCGTTATTTGCTTCCTTATACAGGTTGATAGACGGAGTACCAAACAAAGAACCACCGAGTAAGCTGTAAACTGCGAGGAGCCGGTACTATCGAACGCAACGGTGTATTTGAACCGCGGGTTACATAACAACCATTTTACGAAATGAGCCTTCATCAACAAATATAACGCTGCCGAATGCAGCGTTATATTTGTGAGCGGATTCAGGTGGCGCTTATGAGATCCACCTTTGTAAGACCGGTATCTGTTTTAATTCGTCTTTTGTCAGAAACCTTAAAATAAAGAGCAGGATGATATAAATGATCAATAAGGCAGCGAGTATCAGAATCAACATGAATAGATTTGACCCCGGGCCGGTGAACATATCCTGTAGGAACCTGCCGCACAGCCATGTTAAGGCTACCAGCAGCCCCATTTTAAACAGATCACGACCAGCTATCATAAACCCGATTTCTTTGTAAAGACTGGTCAGGTGGAGGAATGTCACGAGGACAACACCGACAGACATCGCGATTGCGACACCGTTTATGCCAAAGTCAGGGTTTGATGCCAGTAAAAAGAGCACGGCCAGTTTGACAACTGCCCCGATCAAGCTGTTCCACATGGCCGGCCTAGCCAAATCCAGTGCCTGCAAAGCAGCTTGTAAAGGTGATTGAATATAAAGCAGAATGAAGAAAGGTGCCATGAGCACTAAAAAATGACTGGCATTAGCAGTACCGTACATATAGGTCAGGATTGGTTCCGCAAATAACGTCAGCACAACGGTTGCAATGGCTCCGGATGCAAAAGAAATCCTGATTGATTGATGAATCCGGTAGTCAATCATGTGTTTGTTTTGACGTGCATCCGCTGCAGATATAGAAGGTACCAAAGCAATGGACAGGGAATTGGTAATAAACGTCGGCAAAAATAGTAACGGTAACACGTAGCCCGTCAGTTCACCATATTGTTTGGTAGCCAGCGAACTGGAAATACCGGCAATCGCCAAACTTTGGGCCACCAGAATCGGTTCAAGAAAATGGGAGATATTGCCGATCACCCGGCTGCCAGTGCTGGGCAGCGAAATGGAAAACAGTTCTTTTAATGTATTTTTGCTCGCTGTCAGGTAATGAAAGAACCGGTGCCTGATGCGAATAACTTTCAACCGTTTAAACATGCCTGCCAAATAGAACATGGACGCCAATTCACCCAAAATAACACTAAACATGGCCCCCGCTGCCGCAAACTCCACACCATAAGGGAGCAGTAGTTTGACGAAAAAAGCAACAAACACGATCCGGACGAATTGTTCGATGACGAGTGCATAGCTTTGTGGTTTCATGTTCTGCCGGCCCTGGAAATAACCTTTCAGCACTGAAGATATAGCGGTGATCGGGACAATTGGGCTTATGGCAATCAACGGATATAATGTCCGTTCATCTGTCAGCAAGGTTGTTGCGATAAATGGGGCAGCCATGACCATCCCAATGGTGAAAACAATACTGGTTACACCTGTGATGAGTAGTGATACGACAAGTATTTGCTTCACTTTGGCCCGATTATTTTTGGCTTCAGCTTCCGATACCCGTTTGGATATGGCTACTGGGAGTCCAAGCTGTGTTAACGTGATGACCAAAAATAACGTGGGGAGCGCCATCATATATAAACCGACGCCTTCCTCTCCCATAACTCTGGCTATCACCAGCCGGTTAATAAAACCGAGCAGTCGTGTTATCATACCTGCCATGATCAGGATTAATGTTCCTTGCAGAAATGTTTGTTTGGTCAATGTAGCCGACCTACCTTCTCAAAAATTAAATTTTCAGCTACAATGATATATATGCAAATAAGTAGGCCAAGCATGACAAGCATGATGGGATAATGGAGGGGTTGTTTGCGAAAATGATCAAAACCGTTCATGAATGGAAGCCGGAAATCGAACCGGCCCTGAAAAGCAAGGCAACTGAATTACGATTAATGGGATATGATAAGACCACGAGTGACGATGTATGGAACTGTCTGATCGAAAAAGTGTGGAAAGGTACGCCGTCCAAGCGTGTATATGAAGTTGTTCAGGACATTTTCCATCTATCGTCCAATATTTATATGAGCTATTTAACGGTGACCGCTTACAAGGATGACGATTTAGCTGCATCCATTGCTGCATTGACTGAAAACGACCAGCCAGATACTATATAATGGCTACATAACATAGACCCGTTAGACAGTGAGGGAGGCAAAACGACAGATGAAAACGAGAGGCAGAATTGTTGCTTTTTTTCTGATCGTTCTTGTATTGGCAGGAACGATTGGCTCAACGGTAACAGGGATTACAAAAGATATTAATTTAGGTCTTGACCTGCAGGGCGGTTTTGAGGTTTTGTATGAAGTTGAACCTGTTGAAGAAGACCAGGAAACAGACAGAGCATTGCTTGAATCCACTGTCAGGATCCTTAATGAACGGGTGGATAGATTAGGGATTAGTGAGGCGAATATTGATATTGAAGGTGAAGATCGAATCCGCGTGCAGCTTGCCGGTGTTGAAAATCAGGAAGAAGCCCGGGAACTGTTATCGACATCTGCACGTCTGTCGTTCAGGAATGTGGACGATGAGCAGTTGATGGACGGAAGTGACTTGGTTGAAGGTGCTGCCAGTCAGGATTTTTCCCAGCAGACAAACGAACCAATTGTGACACTCCAGCTACAGGATGCCTCCAAATTCCGTGACATAACAAGTGAATTGTCTTCCAAATATGAGCCGGTTCCTTTCCCGCAGCGTGAGGATTTACTGGTCATTTGGATGGACTATCAGGAAGGGGATTCATTCGCTGAAGAAGTCCAAAAAGACGATCCGAAATATGTTTCGGCTGCCGGTGTGAAAGAAACGCTCAACACGGCTAACGTTATGATTGAGGGCAATTTCACCGTTGATTCCGCACAGCGCATGGCGGACATCATCAATGCCGGTTCACTGCCGGTCAACATGACGGAACTGTATTCGAATACAGTCGGGGCGCAATTCGGTGAACAGGCACTGGATAAAACGGTGTTTGCCGCGATTGTCGGTATCGGGATCGTTTTTCTGGTGATCATGGCGATTTACCGTTTCCCAGGTGTGATTGCTGCAATTAACCTAAGCATTTATATTTACCTGGTTTTGCTGATCTTTAATCTGATGAATGGTGTGCTGACACTGCAGGGGATTGCTGCCTTGATTCTCGGTGTTGGTATGGCAGTGGACGCGAATGTCATTACCTTTGAACGGATCAAAGAAGAACTCCGGGAAGGTAAATCGATACAGGCAGCCTTCAAAGCTGGATCGAAAAACTCGCTGCGTGCCATTGTTGATGCCAATATCACAACATTACTTGCTGCGGCTGTGTTATTTATTTTCGGTACAAGCTCCGTTAAAGGCTTTGCCACCATGCTGATCCTGAGTATTGTCGTCAGCTTTTTAACAGCCGTTTATGGAACGCGATTGTTGATGGGCCTGTGGGTCAAAAGCAAATTCCTGAAAAACCGTCCGGGCTGGTTTGGCGTGAAACAAAAAGATATTCAGGACATTGCGGATACAACTGAACGGGAACCGAAAGTCTTCAACCGGGAACTGAACGTTGTCCGTCACCGGAAAAAATTCTTCGTGGCATCAGCGATCATGGTTATTCTTGGAGCGATGTCACTCGGCATTTTCCAGCTTAACCCGGGTATTGATTTCACAAGCGGATCCAGAATTCAGCTGGCGGCCGATAATCGTCTGAATGCGGATGAAATCGAAAGCGGGTTGGATGAACTTGGCATGGAAGCCAAATCAGTTGTCCTGACGGGTGATAATAACGATGGGGCCGTCCTTCGCTATGACCGGGTTATTGATGAAGACCGGATTTCTGACATACAGACGTATTTCCAGGATCATTTTAATGCGGATACAAGTGTCAGTGTTGTCTCGCCGATTGTTGGGGAAGAGTTGGTAAAAAACGCGCTCTATGCGGTAGCCATAGCCTCGATCGGTATTGTCATTTATGTGACACTCCGATTTGAGCTGTTCTTTGCCATGACGTCGATTATTGCACTGGTTCATGATGCGTTTTTTATCCTGGCGATTTTCAGCCTAACCAGGATTGAATTTGATGTGACAATTGTTGCCGCGATATTAACCATTATCGGGTATTCCATTAATGATACGATTGTGACATTCGACCGGATACGTGAAAACCTGAAGAAAAAGAAACGGATCACGTCATTTAAGGAACTTGCCAAAGTTGTTAACCGAAGTCTTGTGCAAACCATGACCCGCAGTATTAACACGACCGTTACCACAATGATTGCCGTCCTGGCATTCTTATTCCTTGGTGCACAGTCGATTGCCGGCTTTGCTATTGCCTTGGCCGTCGGGCTGCTGGCGGGTACGTATTCGTCGTTATTCCTTGCGTCCCAGCTGTGGCTCGTCTGGCGCGGGAAAAATATTAAAGAAAAGCCGGTCGTCTTTGCGAAAAAGAAACGTTCGGAAGGTCCACAAGTGTAATTGGGAGGCCCCCTGATGCCTTCGTACGGATCAGGGGTCTTTTAAGATTATTCAGTGGCGATAAAGGGTAAATTAACGACAAATGCGTGTTCAAAAAGGGAGATCATGTTTAGGACTTTTTGAACAGTCGCTAGGAGGAGGCGATCCATTTGCGTGGACAAACCTATGTCATTCTGGCCATTATTTTTGTTTTTATTGTGGCGGTTTTTGCTGTGATCAACGTTGACCCGGTTGAAGTAAATTACGTGTTCGGCAGCGGGAAGGCCCCTTTAATACTTGTGATCTTATTTTCAGTTTTAATGGGAGGGGTCATAACGGCAGCTGCAGGCGTGGTGAAAATCATTCAGTTACAGCGTGAGCGGAATGCACTCCGTTCAGAAAATCGAGGATTGCAAAATACGTTACACAAACACGATTTATTGGAGGAAGCGGAACCTGACAATACACCAGATGACGAGCGGGTGGATACCAAGGGCCATAAATAAACCTGATTGCTCCTCGTGACCATCTCTTGTATACTGGTTAAGTCAGGGGTGAGTTTATGTTAGAGAGTAAAATGAAATGGACGTTTGCAGCGAAACAGCACAACATACCACATTGGGATTCCAGTCGATTCTCACCGCTTATCAAAGAATTGCTCATGCAGCGGGGTATTGCATCTGATGAAGAAGCTGAACGATTTTTATCTCCTGATTTTACCCAGTTAAATAGCGTGACGTTATTATCGGATATCGATAAAGCAGCTGAACGTGTACATAGATGTATCGATTCTGGTGAAAAAGTCCTTGTATACGGGGATTATGATGCCGATGGTGTCAGTTCCACAGCCATCATGATCCAGGCACTGAAAGAACTGGGGGTAAATTGTGATTATTATATACCCAACAGATTCACGGAAGGCTACGGGCCAAATGAGGAAGCCTTCAGAGCAGCGCATGACAACGGCTGCCGACTGATTATAACCGTTGATACCGGGATTGCCGCCGTTCATGAAGCAGCTGTGGCAAAACAGATTGGTATTGACCTGATCATTACCGATCACCATGAGCCGCAGGAAGCGCTGCCGGACGCCTATGCGATTATCCACCCCAAATGTTCACCAGATTATCGATTTAAAGAACTGGCCGGGGCTGGTGTTGCTTTTAGGTTCGCAGAGCGGTTGCTCGGTTATTTCCCGAACCAGTTTTTGGATTTTCTCGTGATTGGGACAATCGCTGATTTGGTCCCGTTAACGGACGAAAATCGTATCTTTGCTCATTACGGGTTAAAAGCGTTATCCGCCACAACGAAACCAGGCTTAATGGCTTTAAAGAAAGTTTGCGGTATTAACGGAAATGTCGACGAAGAGGATATCGGTTTTTCCATTGGACCCAGGCTTAATGCGGTGGGCCGCCTGCAAGATGCTGATTTAGCCGTTCAGCTCCTTTTGAGCGATGACCAGGATGAAGCAGACGAAATGGCCGAAACAGTCCAATCGATCAACCGACAACGGCAAAAAATTGTCAATGATATTGTCAAAGAAGCCGAAGATATAACAGACTCGGTTGACGATCAAGGTGTCATTGTAGTGGCCAGAGAAGGCTGGAACCAGGGCGTGCTGGGCATTGTGGCATCAAACCTGGTCCGGAAATATGACCGGCCGGCTATTGTCCTGTCGATTTTCCCGGAGGAAGGGATCGTGAAAGGGTCCGCCAGAAGTATTCCCGCTTTTGACTTATTTACCAATTGTATGCGTATAAGGGATATTTTCACCCACTTTGGTGGTCATGCGCAGGCGGCGGGGATGACACTGCCATTGGACAACCTTGATACATTAAAAACAGAACTTCATCATTTGATTCATCAGCAGTTGCGAGCGGAGGATTTTACGCAGGAAGTTGACATTACCAAGTCAATTGCCCTGCCGGAAATTAATCAGGAGCTGGTTGAGGAAATGGCACAGCTGGCACCGTTTGGTACGGCCAATCCGAAGCCTGTCTTTCACGTGAAAGAGATACCGTCCGATATCAAACAGGTCGGGAATCATAAAAAGCATTTAAAAATGCAGTTCCGTGATCAGGGAAAGACACTTGACGGGATTGGTTTCGGGATGGGAAATTCATATGACCATCTGTCACCGAAAACCCCGGTATCGATTGTCGGCGAGCTGGGCATAAATGAATGGAATGGTTTCCGCAAAGTCCAGATTGTCATTCAGGATCTGAAAGTTGATGACAAACAACTATTTGACCACCGAGGAAAAAATCAATGGGATATGACACCCTATGTATATGCAAATACTGACCAGGTTGCTGTTTATCAGACCATGGCAAACGCCGGTCATTTGCCGGATGACGTCGTATGTATTACATATGATACGGACATAAGCAGCTTGAGAAACGTTCATACGCTGTTTTTAGTTGATTTGCCAACGGACTTGAGCACACTGCAGGCTACTATAAAGCAGCTGAATCCGGATAATATTCATGTATGCTTCCAGGTGACCGACAGCGCGTTCATGAAAGCTTTTCCGGCAAGAGAGGATTTTAAATGGCTGTACGCGCTTCTGGTTAAACGAAAACAGATTGATATCGCTAAGGATTTTCCCATGATTATGAATGCTAAAGCATGGACAAGAGACCGGGTCAGGTTTATGACAGACGTGTTTTTTGATCTCGGCTTTGTTAAAATAGAGAATGGTGTCATCGAACCAAATGCAAATCCGGTAAAAAAAGATTTAGCGGATTCAACTGTTTATCAGGAACGATTGAACAGAATCGACATTGAAAAAACACTTTACTATTCAACGTATGATGAGCTGAAATCGTGGTTGACGGCATGCATGAACGATAGGCAGGCGCCTAAGGAGGAAATCGCATATGGATTATAGAGATCATGTACAAATTGTGGACGATTGGCCTAAAGAAGGTGTGCAATTTAAAGATATAACACCACTCATGAATAATGGAAAAGCTTTTAAAACGGCCGTTGATGAAATTGTGGCATATGCGCACAAGAAAGATATTGATCTCGTGGTCGGGCCCGAAGCAAGAGGATTCATTATTGGCTGTCCTGTTTCCTATGCCCTGGAAGTCGGCTTTGCGCCCGTCAGGAAAGAAGGCAAGTTGCCGCGTGAGGTCGTTAAAGTCGATTATGGGTTGGAATATGGCCAAAATGTCCTGACGATTCATCAGGATGCCATTAAACCCGGCGAGCGGGTGCTGATCACCGATGATTTGCTTGCAACAGGCGGTACGATTGAGGCAACGATCCAACTAGTGGAACAGTTGGGCGGAATTGTCGTCGGGTGTGCTTTTCTGATTGAATTGTCTTATTTGAAAGGAATGGAAAAATTGGAAGGCTATGATGTGCTGACATTAATGCGGTATTAGGCCTTCGTTATCCAATTCAGGTCTGATCGAAACATTCATCAGGCCTATTCTTGTTCAGTTGTCATTTTGAATGGCATTCGTACATGGCTAACGGTTTTTCCTTTACTTTTCGGCAAATATTTTTAATACTATAAACAACGACAGAAGTCCCGAGACGGTTCAGAAGTAATGTGAAAGTGAATTCAGGTGATGTTTATGGCTAAAGAAGCAGCGTTAACAAGTGAAGAAGTGATTGATAAAGCCCGCCGGTATCTCACACAGGAAGACGCGGATTACCTTCGCCGTGCCTATACGTTTGCCGAGGAAGCCCATAAGGAGCAGTTCCGGAAATCCGGTGAACCGTATATTGTTCATCCGGTTCAGGTTGCCGGGATACTGGTTGAGCTTGAAATGGATCCGGTGACGATTGCAGGTGGTTTTTTGCATGATGTCGTGGAGGATACACAGGTGACACTGGAAGGGCTGAAAGAGGCTTTTGACAGCGAATTGGCCATGCTCGTCGATGGTGTGACGAAACTCGGAAAAATCAAGTATAAATCAAAAGAGGCTATCCAGGCGGAGAATCACCGCAAAATGTTTGTGGCAATGGCTAGGGATATCCGTGTCATCCTGATTAAACTTGCCGATCGGCTGCACAACATGCGGACACTTAAGCATTTGCCGCCAGATAAACAACGGCGCATATCCAATGAAACGTTGGAGATATTTGCCCCATTAGCTCACAGGCTGGGAATATCGACCATCAAGTGGGAATTGGAAGATACCGCGTTACGCTATTTAAATCCCCAGCAATATTACCGGATTGTTCAGCTGATGAAACAAAAACGGGACGAGCGGGAAACCTATATCGATGAAGTGATTGACGAAGTAAAGGATCAATTACAGGATGTGCACATTGAAGCTGATATTTCCGGCAGGCCGAAGCATTTATACAGCATCTATCGGAAAATGGCCAAGCAAAACAAGCAATTTAATGAAATCTATGATCTTCTGGCAGTCCGGATCCTTGTTCATAGTATTAAAGACTGTTATGCCGTTCTGGGTATCATTCATACATGCTGGAAACCGATGCCGGGCAGGTTCAAGGATTATATCGCCATGCCCAAGCCAAACCTTTATCAGTCATTGCATACCACGGTGATCGGTCCAAAAGGAGATCCGCTGGAAGTCCAGATCCGTACAAAAGAAATGCATGAAATTGCCGAGTATGGAATTGCCGCGCATTGGGCTTATAAAGAGGGGAAGCAACTGTCAAAAGGGAACCAGTCATTCGAGGGCAAATTAACCTGGTTCAGAGAGATCCTTGACTGGCAGAGTGAAACACACGATGCCGAGGAATTTATGGAAACATTGAAAGTGGATTTGTTCTCGGATATGGTTTACGTTTTTACACCCAAAGGGGATGTCATTGAATTGCCATCCGGTTCAGTACCACTTGATTTTGCTTACCGGATTCACACAGAAGTCGGTAATAAGACGATCGGAGCCAAAGTGAACGGAAAAATGGAGCCACTCGATTATCAATTAAAAAATGGCGATATTGTGGATGTTATGACCTCCCAGCATTCGTACGGCCCTTCACAGGATTGGTTGTCAATTACGCAGACATCACAGGCAAAAAGCAAGATTAAGCAATTTTTCAAAAAGCAGCGACGTGACGAAAATATCAGTAAAGGAAAAGAGGCGGTCGATAAAGAAATCCGGGCTCTTGGAATCGAACCGAAGGAAGTCCTTACACAGGAAAATTTGAAACGTCTATTTGAAAAATTCAACTTTTCCAATGAAGATGATATGTATGCAGCAGTCGGATACCAGGGGATTACCGCTGCCTTAATCGCAACACGCTTGACGGATAAAATACGCCGGGCCAAACAGAAAGAACAAAACCTGGAAGAGACCATTGAAGAAGTCAAACAGGATGCGGTAACGAAAACGGTGCAAAAGCGGGACTCGGGTGTCAAAGTGGAAGGTGTTGACAACCTGCTGGTTCGTTTAGCCAAGTGCTGTAATCCGGTACCCGGGGATCCGATTACCGGTTATATAACAAAAGGCAGGGGCGTATCGGTTCATCGGTCGGATTGCCCCAATGTAAAGACGGAAGAAGCGAAGCAACGGCGTCTGCATGTCGAATGGGAAAACAGCCGGACAGATAAAAAGCAGTATCACGTTGACCTGGAAATCTCCGGCTACGATCGACGCGGCTTGGTAAATGAAGTACTGCAAGCGGTCAATGAGACAAAAACGAACATCACCTATGTTAACGGCCGCTCCGACCGGAGTCGGATGGCGGTTATTCACATTACCATCTTGATTCATAATACAGGCCATTTAAAACGGATTGTCGACCGGATTAAACAGATAAAAGACGTTTATACGGTGACACGGACGATTCAATAAGCTATTCAGAATTTAAAAGGGGTCTTGAGCAATGAAGGCAATTATTCAGCGTGCGCACGATGCTAGTGTAACAGTGAACGGGTCTACAACCGGAGCAATCGATCATGGGCTGGTTGTGCTGCTTGGCGTTACCCATGAAGACACAGAGGCAGATGCGGATTATCTCGTTAATAAATTGGTTCATTTGCGGATTTTTGATGATGAAAATGGTAAAATGAATCAATCGTTAAAAGACGTTTCCGGAAAAGTCCTGTCAATATCACAGTTCACGCTTTATGCAGATACACGAAAAGGGCGGCGTCCAAGTTATTTGCATGCAGCGGGACCGGAACAGGCCAATGTCCTATATGACTACTTCAATCAGCAGATCAACGCGCACGAAGTTGACGTGGAAACCGGTGAGTTTGGTGAAATGATGCAGGTCCAGCTGACAAATTCAGGTCCGGTAACCATCATTCTGGACAGTCATGAAAAGTAAAATGACATCTAGCAAAGGAAATGGAGGAGCGATCGTCGTGATCATCCTCCATTTCCTTTGTCAGAACTGAAATACCGGTTCGTACCGGGTTACCTTTTCCAAGATAATGTCAAATTCTGCCCCCTTTTATAGAAAATTCAGCGATGTCATCTGTTGTTAAGGGCCCTTTTCGTAATCGGGGTTATTTTGTGGAATGATGGTCATGCTAGTGGTCTCATCTTTTGTATCTGCAACTCCCAAAAACAAAATGGCTGACTTGTTTAACCGCATGTTATTTTCTTCCTGCCTGTTGCCATTATAGTTCAGTTTATAAAAACAGCTGTTTAGGCAAAACTAGAGACAACAAGGGAGGAATCCGGCATGCGCTTATATGAAAAACAATGGCAATCACATCTTGATAAAGACATTTACGGCGTGGACTTCCATCAGTTTATGGAAATGGAAGACCAGTTTAACCATATGGAAATCGCAGAAGAATTGGGCATTTCACTGGGTGAGGTTAAAAGGTTGAAGAAAAAGGTAACCCGTACTTGACAATCAGGATTCGACACCTTAATATAGTAATCATTCAAGACGATAGGTAACAAAACCAACGAAGGAAACAGTAATCAGACCGCTTATGCCAAGAGAGAAAATGTCATCGGCTGGAAACATTTTCGCATCAGGCCCTGATGAACGACATTCTTGAGGTTCTGTATCGAATAGGAGCCGGTCATCAGCAGTCAGAAAGATCAGCACAGTGAGCGCTGATCCGGGGATGTAACATGTGACATGCTGCTGTGCGGTACACGCCAGGTAGGTACAGACGTTTGCAGGCGTTAACTGTGATGAGTGGATGTATGTAACATCAACCAGGGTGGCAACGCGGGCAAACTCCCGTCCCTTATTTAATAAGGGACGGGAGTTTTTTGTATGTAATATGAATATGGGGGTATTGAGCATGAGTATGAAAGCGCCACGAGGAACGGCCGATGTTTTACCGGAAGATGCTGCAAAATGGCAGTTTGTTGAAAATACAATCAAAGATATTTGCCGTAGATATCATTTTAATGAAATACGGACACCTTTATTTGAACATACCGAAGTATTTCAGCGTGGTGTCGGTGACGCCACCGATATCGTCCAGAAAGAGATGTATACATTTGAAGACCGGGGCGGCCGCAGTCTAACACTGCGCCCGGAAGGTACAGCGCCGGTTGTCCGTTCCTATGTTGAGCATAAAATGCACGGTAATGCCAGCCAACCGGTTAAACTGTATTATTTTGCCGAGATGTTCCGTTACGAACGCCCGCAAAAAGGCAGGATGCGGCAACTAAACCAATTCGGTGTCGAGGCGATGGGAAGTGCTGATCCTGCCATTGATGCGGAGGTCATTGATTTGGCGATGTCGGTTTACAGGGAACTTGGGCTCACGTCCCTGAAACTGGTGATTAACTCACTCGGTGATCAGGAAAGCCGGGAAAACCACCGGCAGGCTCTGGTGGATCATTTCACACCGCATAAAGATGAACTGTGCAGTGACTGCAGGACACGGTTGACGCAAAATCCATTGCGTATTCTGGATTGCAAAAAGGATAACGATCATCCGGCCATGAAGACGGCGCCATCTGTTCTTGGTTACTTAAATGAGGCGTCCACGCTATATTTCGAAAAGGTCAAAAACTACCTAACACTGATGGGAATTGATTATGAAGTCGATCCAAATCTCGTGCGGGGGCTTGATTACTATAACCACACGGCATTCGAAATCATGAGTGAAGCGGAAGGGTTTGGCGCGATTACCACGCTTGCCGGCGGCGGCAGATACAATGGTCTGGCCGAGGAGCTGGGCGGACCGGCGACACCAGGTATTGGCTTTGGTATGGGGCTTGAACGTTTGCTAATGGCACTGGACGCGGAACATATTGACATTCCGGCCGATAAGGATTTGGACTGTTTTCTTGTGACGGTCGGTGATGAAGCGGAAAAGGTTTCTGTTCAGCTCGCCCATGAATTGCGCAACAGCGGTATTCAAGTAGACAGGGATTATCAGGGCCGCAAAACGAAAGCACAGTTTAAGGCGGCAGACCGGTATCAGGCCAAATATGTACTCGTATTAGGTGAAAGTGAAATCGAGCAGCAAATCATTAATGTCAAAGAAATGAAAACAGGTACCCAGGAAGAGATACCTTTAGTAAAATTAGTGGACTATTTGCAGGGAAAGCTATCAGGAGGCAATGTCAATGAGTGAACGAACATTAGCAGGTACATTGGGTGTAAAGGATGTTGATCAGCCCGTCTTACTAAAAGGCTGGGTTCAGAAACGCCGGGATCTGGGCGGGTTAATTTTTATCGATTTACGTGATAAATCAGGTCTGGTTCAGGTCGTCTTCAACCCGGACCATTCCCGAACTGCTCTGGAAACAGCTGAGGCAGTCAGAACGGAATATGTGCTCGAATTGAAGGGAAAAGTGGTTAGGCGTGATGCCGAAACAGTGAACCCAGTGATGGGGACAGGGCGAATTGAAGTGCTGGCAACAGACTTAACCGTGTTAAACAAGGCAAAAACACCACCGTTTCTCATCCAAGAAGAAACAGATGTTGCTGAGGACTTACGTTTAAAGTACCGTTATATTGATTTACGCCGAAGTGCCATGCAGGAAACGTTCAAAATGCGGCACAGGACAACACAGGTGATCCGCAACTTTTTAAACGATGATGGCTTTTTGGAAATGGAAACACCGATCCTCACGAAAAGCACGCCTGAAGGAGCAAGGGATTATCTCGTGCCCAGCCGGGTGCACCAGGGTGACTTTTACGCCCTTCCCCAGTCGCCACAGCTGTTTAAACAGTTGATTATGATGAGCGGCTTTGAAAAGTATTACCAGATCGCACGTTGTTTTCGTGATGAGGATTTGCGTGCAGACCGCCAGCCGGAGTTCACCCAAATCGATATTGAAACGTCTTTCATGACGAGCGATGAAATTATGAACATGACCGAACAAATGATGCAACGTGTCCTCAAGGAAGTCAAGGACGTGGATGTCCCACTGCCATTGCCAAGAATGCCGTATAAGGAGGCTATGGAGCGATTTGGATCCGACAAACCGGATACACGATTTGGCATGGAATTAATTCATGTATCGGATATTGTAGCTAATTCGTCGTTCAAGGTGTTTAAGGGAGCGGTTGAATCCGGTGGGAAAGTTTGTCTGTTAAACGTTAAGGGACAAGCTGCCAACTACTCCCGAAAAGATATTGATAAACTGACTGAATTTGTCAACGTGTATGGTGCCAAGGGACTGCCATGGCTAAAAGTTGAAGCCAGTCAAGTGACCGGACCGATTGCCAAGTTCCTGACAGATGAGGTGAAAAATAGCCTAATTGAACGCTCTTATGCAGAAGATGGTGATTTGTTGCTGTTCGGGGCTGACAAGTCTTCGGTTGTGTATGACAGTTTGGGTGCACTGCGACTGAAGCTTGGCAAGGAATTGGGCCTTATCGATGAACGTCAATTCAATTTTCTCTGGGTTACGGATTGGCCGCTGCTGGAGTATGATGAGGATGTACAGCGCTATTTCGCGGCTCATCATCCGTTTACTATGCCGGTTGAGGAAGATATCGACAAATTGGATACGGATCCGGGAAGTGTCCGGGCAAATGCTTATGACCTCGTCTTGAACGGATATGAACTTGGCGGCGGCTCATTGCGTAATTATAAACGCGATCAGCAGGATAAACTTTTTGACGTGTTAGGGTTTACACCGGAAGAGGCGGAGGAGCAGTTCGGATTCCTGCTTGAGGCACTTGAGTATGGCACGCCACCGCATGGCGGAATTGCGCTTGGACTGGACAGAATTGTCATGTTGCTGGCAGGACGATCGAACCTGAGGGACACCATTCTGTTTCCAAAGACAGCTTCGGCGTCAGACTTATTAACAGACGCACCGAGTGATGTCAGTGATGAGCAATTGGACGAACTGTCGATTCAAATTAGAAAAGAAACATGAATTGACCGGTCAATTGTTGGCAAATTGTAATATCTGTCATGTATATGTTATGTCATTCAATATTGATAATCCGTCAGCTGTATGTTAATATAAATTTACAAACAATAAATTGATGTATCAATCCTGATGTGTGCGTCTGATACATTCGTTTTGACCGAACACTAATTTAAAAGGGAGCCTGCATTGGTTTTCATTTTGCGTGCATGCCCTTAACAGGGAAGCACAACAAATATGGAACAGGGCACCCACCTGCCTTGAGCGGGATCAAAACTGGAAAACAGACGGCACAATTGGGATTGATAGATACATAATGAACAAAGGAATCGGCAGTGAGCCGATTCCTTTTAACGTTTTTTGTAAGCACTTCGTTTAAATGAACTTTTTTCCTATTGATGGGATGATCCGTCCGCAACCTGTTCAAGGTTTCCATTTTTATCCATTCGGAATGATGGGGCCTCCTGGACGGTATCTTGGTTATTAAAAACAGTCATTTTCCGGGCTTTGTCCATGATTTGCATGAATACCTGATAATCTTCCTGGACAGTCTCAAGCTGTTTTGTCGTGCGCGTCAATTTATCTTCCAGTTCACTCACCTGGCCCCGCAGCAATTCATTTTCCTGTTCCACTTTTTCCAGTGATTGCTTTGATTGATTGGAAGCCTGATAGTCTTTTTTAAACTGTTGCAAAAATTCAATAATACTATCCATGGTAAGTGGCGGCTGTGGCTGCTGTGGCTCTTCATTTTCCGTATTGACGGGCTGGGTTTCATCATCTGCCGGTACCGTCACAACCGGTTGTTTGGCTTCCACAGCTGCAGCCCGTTTTTTCTCTTTTCGTTGCCGTTTCGCAAGTTCTATCGCATCATGATATTTATTTCGCACTTCGGCATTCCAGCGGAAACCACAGGCAGCTGATGTCCGGTTTAAGTGATCACCGACTTCCTCAAATGCATTCAGCTGAGTACTGCCTTCTCTGATATGACGCAGTACGGTTTCCGCCAGTAATAGATCATCTTCGTGGGACCATGCGTCCTGTCTCACTTTCGTCATTATGTTCAACTCCTTTTTTCAATAACGGTCAATATGACTGATTTCTAGCATATTTTGATCTTTACTGTATAGTTTGACCGTATGAAAAAGGAATTATACCTCCAAAATCTAGTATTACTTTTTTTCTGACTGGATTTTTTCGTGGACAGACTTTAGTTGCTGTTCGAATTTACCGCTGTTCTTCGGCTTATAGTAATCTTTATTTTTGATCGTATCCGGCAAATACTGCTGATTGACCCAGCTGCCCTCATAGTTGTGCGGGTATTGATAATCAATCCCACGTCCAATTGTTTTGGCGCCCTGGTAATGACTATCTTTCAGGTGTGCCGGAATGTCGCCGCTTCTCCCGCTGCGAATATCACTTAGCGCCTCATCAAGCGCTTTGTAAGCTGTATTGGATTTAGGCGACAAGGCAAGTTCGACAACAGCTGCAGCTAATGGTATCCGTGCTTCAGGAAAGCCGACGCGTTCTGCCGCCTGAACGGCCGTTACGGCCCGTGGTCCTGCCTGCGGGTTGCCAAGTCCGATATCTTCATAAGCACACACAATCATGCGACGTGCAATACTATCGAGATCGCCGGCTTCAATCAATCGTCCGAGATAGTGCAGGGCGGCATTGACATCACTGCCGCGGATTGACTTTTGGAACGCGGACAAAACATCGTAATGGGCATCCCCGTCTTTGTCATGGCTGAAGCTTTTTTTCTGCATGCATTCTTCGGCAGCTTCCAGCGTGATAACGATTTTTCCTTCAGCGTTCTTTGGTGTTGATGATACGGCTAGTTCAAGGCCATTTAGAGCTGACCGCATATCACCGTTGGCAGCGAACGCTAAATGGTCCAATGCTTCGTCTGTCAACTCAACCGACTCGGATCCCAATCCATGCGTCTCATCATTGGCAGCCCTTCTGATGGCTGTTTTAATATTGTCCATGGTTAACGGATGCAGCTCAAATAAGTGACAACGGCTGCGTATAGCCGGGTTAATAGAATGATATGGGTTGCTTGTCGTGCAGCCAATCAATGTCAGGAGATTGCTTTCGATATGCGGCAGCAGGAAGTCCTGTTTGGCTTTGTCGAGTCTGTGGACTTCATCAAGCACCAACGCGACTTGTCCGCTCATTTTTGCTTCCTCAACAACAATCTCCATATCTTTTTTCTTATCCACGACAGCATTCAGCATTTTCACCGGGATACGCAGACTTTTGGCAAGTGCGTAAGCTAATGATGTCTTTCCGGTTCCGGGCGGTCCAAAAAGGATCATCGGTGCCAGACGTTCAGCCTGTATCATGCGGTTTAAAATTTTTCCTTTACTGACCAGGTGTTCCTGTCCGATGATGTCGTCTATATGTTCAGGTCGCATACGAAAAGCAAGTGGATTTTGTTTCATTCTGATCGTCCTTTGTATAAAATAATAAGCTGTCTATGTAAAAGCGTAATTCCGATTGTGATAAAATGCAAGAAACAGGTGATTCATGCTATAATGTGTTGTATTGTGATCAGCGAAAAATGGACATTATGATGTCATGAGGTGTTATAAAATGAAGATTTCCACAAAAGGACGTTACGGATTAACGATTATGCTTGAACTCGCAAGAAAACATGGCAATGGACCAACGTCCCTGAAAACAATCGCACGGGAAAAGGGCCTATCTGAACATTACCTGGAGCAGCTCGCTACCCCGTTAAGAAACGCTGGCCTGATCAAAAGTGTACGCGGGGCTTATGGCGGATATATACTGGCTAAAGATCCGCGTGACATTAAGGCAGGCGACATTATCCGCGTACTGGAAGGCCCGATTTCCCCTGTTGAAGGGATAGAGGATGAGGAGCCGGCAAAACAGGGATTATGGATACGAATTAGAGATGCTGTCAAGGACGTATTGGATACGACCACATTGGAAGATCTGAAACGGCATGAAAATGACCAGCACCAGGATGCTTATATGTTTTATATCTAAATCAGTTTAGTGGAAAGGGTAATCAGCATGGAACGTATTTATCTGGATCATGCAGCCACAACGCCGATGGATCAGCGGGTGGTTGAGGCGATGAATCCCGTCATGACAACAATTTTCGGCAATCCGTCAAGTGTTCATGCATTTGGGCGGAAGGCACGACAATATCTTGATGAGGCGCGGCGAACAATGGCCAAAAGCATTCAGGCCGATGAAAAAGAGATTGTCTTCACAAGCGGCGGGACCGAAGCAGACAATCTAGCGCTGATTGGCACGGCGATGGCCAACCGAGACAAGGGGAACCATATCATTACAACAGTCCAGGAGCACCATGCGGCATTGGATACAGCAGCGTACCTGGAACAGCAAGGTTTCGAGGTTACCTATCTGTCGGTTGATGAAACAGGGCGCATGAATCCTGATGAATTGAAAGCCGCCCTGAGAACGGAAACCATTTTAGTTTCCATTATGTATGTGAACAATGAAACAGGTGTTATTCAACCGATTGAAACGGTTGGCGATATCTTAAAAGACCATCAGGCATCTTTTCATACAGATGCTGTACAGGCTTTTGGCTTATTGGATATCGATGTCCAACAATTGGGGGTGGATCTGCTCACGGCTTCCTCGCATAAAATCAACGGCCCCAAAGGAATCGGCTTCTTGTATGTATCAGACGCGGTAAAAGTGGAAGCGCGGCAATATGGCGGTGAGCAGGAACGAAAACGCCGGCCGGGTACGGAAAATGTTGCCGCTGCTGTCGGGTTCCAGCAAGCTGTTGAATTAGCACTGGAAAACAAGACCGACAGAGGGCTGATGTACAGGCAGTTTAAAGCGCAGTTTATGGAACAGCTGGCTGCAGACGGGATAACCTACGAGGTCAACGGTAAGCTGGACGATACCATCGCTTCCATTGTCAATCTCAGTTTCCCGGGCACCCATGTTGAGCCCCTGCTGACGAACTTTGATCTGGATGGTATTGCTGCCTCAAGCGGAAGTGCCTGTACGGCAGGATCAGTGGAGCCGTCCCATGTATTGGTAGCGATGTATGACGAACGTGATGACCGGACAACCAATTCGATCCGCTTCAGTTTTGGTTCGTTCAACACAGAAGAAAATGTTATCGAAGCAGCCAAACGGGTTGCTAAAATCGTCAAACGATTAACTAATTAAAGGTGGTGAACATCATGAAACGAAATGAGGATACACGGGTGGTCGTTGGCATGAGCGGCGGGGTTGACTCGTCTGTTGCCGCTCTGCTCCTGAAACAACAGGGTTATGACGTTGTTGGCATTTTCATGAAAAATTGGGATGATACGGACGAAAACGGCGTCTGTACCGCTACAGAAGATTACGATGACGTTGTTCGCGTATGCAATCAGCTGGATATTCCTTATTTTGCCGTCAATTTTGAAAAACAGTACTGGGATAAAGTGTTCACCTATTTTCTTGATGAATATCAGGCAGGCAGAACACCGAATCCGGATGTGATGTGTAATAAGGAAATTAAGTTTAAAGCTTTTCTGGAGCATGCGATGTCACTCGGTGCGGACTATCTGGCGACAGGCCACTATGCCCAAGTGCGAGAGAATAATGGTAACTATGAAATGCTGCGGGGTGTGGATGATAATAAAGACCAGACATACTTTCTGAATCAATTGACCGGGGATGTTCTGGAAAACGTCATGTTCCCGTTAGGTCATCTGACGAAAAAGGACGTGAGAGAAATTGCCAAAGAGCATGATCTGGTAACGGCGACGAAAAAAGACAGTACCGGTATCTGCTTCATCGGCGAACGGAACTTCAAACAATTTTTAAGTGACTATTTGCCAGCACAGCCCGGCCTTATGAAAACACTGGATGGTGTTGAAAAGGGTGAGCATGACGGGCTTATGTATTATACGATCGGTCAGCGCCAGGGCCTCGGCATCGGTGGCTCGGGCGACCCGTGGTTTGTCGTCGGTAAAAACCTTGAGGACAACATTCTGTATGTCGGACAAGGTTTTCACAATGAAAAACTGTACTCTGATGCCTTGATTGCGACGGATGTTAACTGGATCAATGATAGGCCCGATCAAGCCTTTACCTGTACAGCCAAGTTTCGTTATCGTCAGTCTGACAGCGGCGTTACGGTGACTAGAATGAATGGGAATGTCCATGTCGCGTTTCACGAAACACAGCGTGCCATCACGCCCGGTCAGTCGGTTGTCTTTTATGACGGTGACGTCTGCCTAGGCGGCGGAACGATTGATGAGGTCATAAAAGATGATAACCACCTTAACTATGTCGGCTGAGTTGCAGATGCTACTTTTGATAATGTTGACGGGGTGACAGAATGGATAAAAATCAGCATGCGATACAGTTGATGAAAGAGCAGAAATACGAAGAAGCAGCGGGGATTTTTAATGCTATTATTGAAGCGAATCCCGATGACCCAATCGGCTATATAAATTTCGGCAATTTATTATTGCATATCAATGATACTGAACGCGCTGAGCGTTTTTACAACCGGGCCATCGAACTTGATGCGAATGCAGCGACTGCCTATTATGGGCTGGGGAATCTGTATTATGATAAACAGGATTTTCCGAAAGCCCAAA
This sequence comes from Lentibacillus salinarum, assembly GCF_042679865.1. Classification (NCBI taxonomy): domain Bacteria; kingdom Bacillati; phylum Bacillota; class Bacilli; order Caryophanales; family Bacillaceae; genus Lentibacillus; species Lentibacillus salinarum. The sequence continues at coordinate 60,547 of NZ_JBHTNH010000029.1, forward strand.
AACGTTTTTTGCAGGCGATTGAAATCGGACTGGAAGAGGCTGATGCCTATTATTTGCTCGGTATGACTTTTTTCCATCAGGAGGACTATAAATTGGCATTGCCTTACCTGATGCGGGCGACCGAGCTGGACTCTGAGGAAACGGAGTACGTGTTTCAATACGGGTTGTCACTTGCCCAGAGTGACCATATCGATGCTGCCAAACCAGTGTTCAATCAAGTACTTGAGCTAGATGAGTCGCACAGTGATGCTCACTATAATCTGGGCGTCATTGCCCTGTTTGAAGAAGACCTACAGAGCGCATTGGACCATTTTGATCAGGCGCTGGCGATTCAGCCGGAACATGTTCTGGCAGCTAATGCCAAAAAACAGATTATGGACGTATGGCACAATACCGATTTGTAAGATAGCGAGGTTATTTGTATGGCAACGGATCAACAGGTCCGAAAAGAGGATGGCTATATTAAAGGGGAGCTGCTGTATACGATTTTCCGGAATGAGCAGGAAAATTTTTCCATTGCCAAAATAAATATCCTGGCTACAAATGAGGATTATCAAGCGAAAGATATTGTGATAAAGGGGTATTTTTCCGACTTGCAGGAAACAGCCGCTTATTATTTCTACGGCGCTTTCGAACGGCACCCTAAATTCGGACTGCAATATAACGTGACGTCCTATCAGACATTTATCCCCGATACAACGGACGGGTTGATTGCCTACCTTTCCAGTGATCTGTTTCACGGAATTGGTAAAAAAACAGCTGCGAAAATTGTTGATGCTTTGGGGGTCAATGCTATTTCCAGTATTTTAAATGACCCGGATGCCCTGAAGAAGGTACCCGGCCTCAAACAGGATAAAGCCGATCTTCTTGTTAAAACATTGAAAGAAAATCAGGGATTCGAGTATATTGCGGTTTATTTGGCCAAATATGGTATTGGTCTAAAAATGGCGCAAAAAATTTATAAACATTATCAGGATGAAGCGATCAGCGTGTTACAGGAAGATCCTTACCAGTATGTTTTTGATATAGAGGGATTCGGCTTTCAGACAGCCGATCAGATAGCTCGTGGAAACGGTCTGTCATTAACACACCCAAGCCGGATTGGTGCTGGGTGTATTTATGTGCTGCAAAAAAATATCCAGGCCGGCCACGTATTTTTGCCGATTGAAACGTGCATCAGCCTGGTGATGGATTTACTGACACAGCCGGAACAGCCGCTGACAGAGGCGATGGTCAACGGCCGTCTGGAAGAACTCAACCAGGACAAGTCGGTCATTATGCTTAACGGAAACGTCTATCTGCCGTCCCTTTATTATGCCGAAGACGGGTTTGCCTCCAATGTTAATCGGCTGATCACCAAGTCGATTGAACATGACACCCCTTTAGCAGAATTGATGAAAATCATCGGGGACATCGAGGACCAGGAAGTGCTCAGTTACGGCAAGGAACAATTTGAAGCCATTCAGCAGGCACTGAGCTCCAAGCTAATGATCGTCACGGGTGGGCCTGGTACCGGAAAAACGACCGTCATTAAAGGCATCCTGAACGCCTATAGCACGATTCACGATATGTCCGCTGATCCGAAAACATACGATTCTGAAACCGACTATCCGTTTATTTTAACTGCCCCAACCGGGAGGGCGGCCAAACGGTTAACGGAATCAACCGGTCTCCCGGCAGTGACGATCCACCGATTACTGGGCTGGGACGGCCAAAGCGGCTTTGATAAAAATGAACATGAACAACTTAAAGGCAGCTATTTGATTGTTGATGAGTTTTCCATGGTTGATATTTGGCTTGCCAACAGCTTGTTTAAAGCCATACCTGATGATATGCAGGTCCTATTGGTAGGGGATGAAGATCAGCTGCCATCTGTCGGCCCCGGTCAGGTGCTGGCTGACCTGTTGGCGAGTGACCGGATTCCATACATCAGCCTTCATGACGTGTACCGACAGAAAGAAGGTTCCAAAATAATCGAGCTGGCTCACCTTATTAAACAGGATACCTGTGACAAAGCGGCCTTGATGAATGATAAAGATTTCAGTTTCATCTCCTGTCATGAACAGCAGCTGATTGACGTGGTGACCGCTGTTTTTAAACGAGCACAAGCGAAAGGGATCGAATTAAAAGATATGCAGGTTCTCGCGCCCATGTATCGCTCACAAGCAGGTATCACCATGATCAATCAGCATTTGCAGGCGCTGATCAATCCGGCATCATCGAAAAAACGGGAAATCAAAACGAAAGATGCTGTTTTCCGGGTCGGCGATAAAGTACTGCAGCTTGTCAATCAGCCTGAAGATGGCATTTATAACGGGGATATCGGTAACGTTGTTGCCATCTTTAAGGAAAATGAGAATGCCGACCGTGTTGAACAGCTCGTTATTGATTTTGAGGGAAAGGAAGTAAGCTATGAACGAAAGGATTACATCAATGTAACGCATGCTTACTGTATTTCCATTCATAAATCACAGGGGAGTGAATTTCCGATTGTCATCATGCCGGTACTTCCCGTTTATCAGCGTATGCTAAAGAAAAACTTACTCTATACCGCGATAACCCGAAGTAAGAAGTCACTGATCATTTGTGGGGACAAGCAGGCTTTTCTGAGTGGTGTCAAACGACTGGACGCCAATCAACGTTATACATCTTTAATTGAACAGCTTCACGAACGGTTGCCGAATGTCCCCGATATGAACCATTCGGCGACTGAAGAAACAGAGATAACACCATATGATTTCATGTAGGACAGAGGTATAAATTTTTCCATTCGGGCAAAGCTAGAAAAATAAAAAGGAGCTTTCACCATGTTGGTATGCCCGAATTGCAATGGAAAGGACATAGGGAAAATAGGGGCACAGCAATTCTACTGCTGGAACTGTTTTATTGAACTATCCGTTTTTAATGATAAACTTACCATTCATCAGGTTGAAGCAGATGGCTCGTTAAGTTCGCTGGATGATTTGTTTACGGAAGATGAGCGGAAAATTCAATGGTAATGCTGCTTAACACCGGATTTTATCTTTTTCCTGGGGGTGCCGGACATGTTCCAGGACAATAGGCCATTGAATTTCCTGTTTTGGATTGTAACCGGCATTTTTGTATTTTTATTTGTCTATTTACTTGTGAAACTTTTTCCGGTATATGGTGCCATTATTTCATTCCTTTGGCATCTGCTGCTGCCTTTTTTGATTTCAGCTTTGATTGCCTATTTACTATATCCGGTTATTGACAAAATGTACCAGCATAAGATACCAAAGAGTTTGGCTGTCTTATTAATTTATGTGCTTTTTTTTGGCGGGATCGGGTATTTGGGGTACCGTGTCTATCCGGCTGTCATTCATCAATTAAACGATTTACAGGAACAGCTGCCGCAGCTGATTAATATGTACCGTGATATTATCTACAGTCTTTATGAATATACGTCATTTTTGCCGGAGACAGTTCATGATAAAATGGATGAGCTGATCTATGAAGCAGAAGCATATATGGAAGCATTGCTCACGAATCTGCTCAGGGGTTTCACAAAAATTTTTGATATGATTGTTGTGATAACGGTTATACCTGTTATCGTTTTCTACTTTCTGAAAGATTTTCAAGCGGTCAAAGAACACGTTAAAAAGTGGATCCCGCACAAATATCATGCCCGAACCGGTGCATTATGCCGGGCGATTGATGACGGGCTGGGAAATTACATACGGGGGCAGTTCATCGTCTGCTTGTTTGTCGCTCTGGCGGCATTAGGTGTCTTTAAGTTTTTGGATATCCCATACGCCTTACTGCTGGCCATCATTATGGGGCTGACGAATATTATTCCTTATTTTGGTCCGATTATTGGAGCCGCTCCGGCGGTGGCCATTACGGCAACGATTTCCGGCAAACTGGTTCTGATTGTATTAGCGGGTATTTTTCTCATTCAGGTCATTGAGGGGAACCTTTTGTCACCGTATATTGTTGGCAAAAGTATTCAAATCCACCCGATTGCTATCATTTTTGTTTTGTTGCTGGGCGGCCAGGTGGGTGGTGTTATCGGTATGATATTAGCCGTACCATTTCTGGTCGTTTTAAAGGTCGTCACAGCCCATCTCATCACAGGTATAAACAATAATTGACAAAGACAAAAAAGTTGTCTATACTATCAGCAAACTTATCGTTATAATGCCTTGAAGGTTCTGAGTACATGTGTCTCCGCTCTAAGAGAGGGATTTCCGCAGGCTGGAAGAAATCCTGAACGTCGAGCCATGGAAAGCTAAACCTGAGTGCGGCTAATCCCCGCCGGTGACAGACCGTTATCAAGCTGAGTGGTGAATGAGGTCAATCGTTCATAATTAGGGTGGTACCGCGACATTATCTCGTCTCTAAAGCAACTATAGAGAGGAGATTTTTTTATACGCCAGGAGCGTTTTGACGTTTCCAGGTTTAAAGCATAAGAAAAATTCGGTGTTCACTTTAGACGGCGCCGAACAGATAAACATAGCAGGTTAACGATAAGCGTTGGAGGGTCACGTATGAAACAATTAACATCAGCACAAGTACGGCAAATGTTTTTGGATTTTTTTAAGGAAAAAGGGCATCAGGTGGAACCGAGTGCGTCACTTGTACCGCGTGAAGATCCGACGCTGCTGTGGATCAACAGTGGTGTTGCGACACTAAAGAAATATTTTGATGGACGTGTGATTCCGGACAATCCGCGTCTGGTCAATGCCCAGAAATCGATCCGCACGAACGATATCGAAAATGTCGGCTTTACCGCCAGACACCATACGTTTTTTGAAATGCTGGGCAATTTCTCGATCGGTGATTATTTCAAAAAAGAAGCCATCGCGTTCGCATGGGAGTTTTTGACAAGCGAGAAGTGGATCGGGTTTGCTCCGGAGCGGCTATCCGTCACGGTTCACCCGGAAGACGATGAAGCGTATGACATTTGGCTCAACGATATTCAAATTCCGAAAGAGCGCGTCATTCGGCTTGAGGAAAATTTCTGGGATATCGGCGAGGGACCAAGCGGACCAAATTCGGAAATCTTTTACGACCGTGGTGAACAATACGGCAATAACCCAACCGATCCTGAACTGTACCCGGGCGGTGAGAATGAACGGTATCTGGAAATATGGAATCTTGTTTTTTCCCAGTATAATCATAATCCGGATGATACGTATACCCCGCTTCCGAAGAAAAACATCGATACCGGCATGGGGCTGGAACGGATGGTATCTGTCATTCAGGACGTGCCAACCAATTTTGAAACGGATCTGTTCAGGCCGCTCATCCGGGAAACAGAAACGATTTCCGGGAAAATATACGGGCTAAACGAAGCGGATGATACAGCATTTAAAGTTATTGCCGACCATATCCGTACTGTCACGTTTGCCATCAGTGACAAAGCACTCCCGTCCAATGAAGGCAGAGGCTATGTATTGCGCCGGTTGCTGCGCCGTGCTGTCCGTTTTGCCAAACAAATCGGAATCGATGAACCATTTATGTATAAACTCGTCCCGACGGTTGGCAGTATCATGAAAGATTTCTATCCGGACGTTCTAAAAGAGAGCACCTATGTGGAAAATGTCATCAAGGTGGAAGAAGAACGCTTCCATGAAACGCTAAACGATGGTCTGGAGATATTAAATACGATTATTGATAAGGAAAAACAAAAAGGAAGTGATGTTTTTCCGGGGGCTGAGGTATTCAGACTGTACGATACGTATGGTTTTCCGAAAGAATTGACGGAGGAATATGTGGCCGAGCATAACTTCACGATCGATGAACAGGGCTTTGAACAGGAAATGGACAAGCAGCGGGAACGCGCCCGAAATGCCCAGCAAAAAGTTGACTCCATGCAGGTTCAGGACGGCGTGCTGAGTGACGTGACTGCAGAAAGTACGTTTGTCGGTTATGATCAGCTGGAAGTGGCGACAACAATTGAAATTCTCGTCAAGGATCAAGAATTTGCTGAAACCGCCACAGCGGGTGAAGAAGCCCTGATCTTTCTGAAAGAGACGCCATTTTATGCTGAAAGCGGCGGTCAGATTGCTGATAATGGCTGGCTGTACACGGACGACGCTTCCGCCTATGTTGAAGATGTTCAGCAATCACCCAAGGGGCAACATGTTCATAAAGTCCGTGTAAAAGAAGGTAACATACACGCCGGTGACCAGATGAAAGCCGCGGTGAAGGATGCTTTCCGGTCCGGTATCGTCAAGAATCATACGGCAACCCATCTGCTTCACCAGGCACTGAAAGATATCCTCGGTGATCATGTCAATCAGGCGGGTTCGCTCGTAACACCGGATCGTCTACGGTTCGACTTTTCCCATTTCAGTTCAGTCAGCCAGGAACAGCTGGCGGAAATCGAACAGAAAGTAAATGAAAAAATCTGGGCATCCATACCAATTGCCATCGATCATAAGCCGCTTGAAGCAGCCAAAGATATGGGCGCTATGGCCTTATTTGGCGAAAAATACAGTGATGTTGTCCGGGTTGTCCAAATCGGTGATTACAGCATTGAACTGTGTGGTGGCTGTCACGTTGGGAGCACAGATGCGATCGGTCTATTCAAGATTGTGTCTGAAACGGGTATCGGTGCCGGCACTAGAAGGGTGGAAGCCGTCACAAGCCAACAAGCCTATTTGTTTGTAAACGAGAAGTTGGCATTGTTACAGACAACTGCCGGCCTGTTGAAAACAACTGAGGATCGTGTCGTGGAACGTGTCGAAAGTTTGCATGAAGAGATCAGATCGCTGCAAAAAACCAATGAATCATTAAATGCCAAACTCGCCAATCAGGAAGCATCATCCATTATTGAAAGCAGTGAAACGGTTAATGGCATTACCGTACTCGCACAACAGGTCAGCGCGAAAGACATGAACCAGCTCCGCAATATGGTGGATGACTTGAAACGAAAGCTCGAATCAGGGATTATCCTGCTCGCAGCAGCTAATGATGGCAAAGTACAATTAGCTGCAGGTGTCACCAACGATTTGACTGATAAAGGGTTTCATGCCGGTAACCTGATCAAACAAGTTGCCGAAGCATGCGGCGGCGGTGGCGGCGGCCGTCCGGACATGGCACAGGCCGGCGGCAAAAATCCTGATAAAATAAACGATGCCCTGAAAATGGTACATCAATATGTTACAAATCATGTAAAAGAATAGACAAAGCTGCATTCTATTTGCTATAAAAGATATTATATGAACGATAAACATGTTAGAATAGCAAATAAAGGCAAAACATGTGGAATGAGGTGTCACGATGAGCTCTATTGATAAAACCATGAAGTTTAATTTTTCGGAAGAGCCTTTCGACCATGATATAAAAGAGATTCTGCTGACAGTCCACGCGGCTCTTAAAGAAAAAGGCTACAATCCGATCAACCAGATCGTGGGCTATTTACTGTCCGGTGACCCTGCCTATATTCCAAGATACAATGATGCACGGAACCTGATCCGTAAAGTTGAACGGGACGAGGTCATTGAAGAAGTCGTAAAATTTTATCTCAACGAACAGCAAAAGGAACGTTAAATGAAAACAGTCGGATTGGATGTCGGTTCCAAAACGATCGGCGTAGCTGCAAGCGATCCATTAGGTTTGACAGCTCAGGGCCTCACCACCATTCATTGGGATGAACAGGATATCTATTCTGCCGATGATCAACTGAAACAGATCATAGAAGAGCACGCTATTGGGAAGGCTGTTATCGGGCTGCCGAAACATATGAATGGCACGGTCGGTGAACGCGGTGAAGCATCTGAAGCATATGCCAGGCATGTTGAAAATGTTCATGGCATACCGGCCATTCTCTGGGATGAACGCTTGTCCACCGCAGCAGCAGAACGCGTTTTGCTCGAGGCGGACATGAGCAGAAAAAAACGGAAAAAGGTCATCGACAAAATGGCGGCGGTCATGATTTTGCAAAGTTATCTTGACCAGGAAAAAATTAAAGGAGTGTAGTCATGGCACTGGACGAAAATGAACGAATCATCATACCTGATGAAAATGGTGAAGAACACCTTTTTGAAGTACTGTTCACATTTGATGTCGATCAGACCGGTCACTCATATTTGGCAGTTGTACCGGCTGAGCAAAAAGAAGACGAAGAAGTCGAAGTGTATGCATTCCGCTATGAAGAAGAGGAAAAAAATGACGACGATTTATCCCTTTTTCCAATTGAATCGGATGAGGAATGGGAAATGGTCGAGGAAATGCTCCATACGATCATCGATGAAGAAGGTCAAACGTGAAGATAGAACCGGTTAACAGGCTGATATCTTGATGGATATCAGCTTTTCCTTTAACAATGAGGGCGGCGAATGAACGTATTTCGGTCTTGTGATTTCGACGGGCCTGATTGCCGCCTCCAACCTCTGAAAGGACAAGCCCGGAACCTAGTTTTTCTACCGTAGATTATGACCTTTATTTTTAGTATAATGAACCGGGCAAGGGGGGAGATGCATGTCCAAAAAGAAGATGTCAGGGAGTTACAGGGACAACCTGCTGAAACGAAATGAGGATGCCAAAATGGTGCGGAAAATTGCCGCGGTGATTATCATTTCACTCCTGCTTATCTTGATAATAGGTGGCATATCGGGTTATCTGTATATAAATTCTGCATTGCAGCCTGTTGATCCTGACAGTAACGAAGATGTTGACATTGAGATTCCCATCGGGTCCTCTACATCTGATATTGCATCACAGCTTGAGAACCATGGGCTTATTAAAGATGACATGGTATTCACATTCTATACTAAATTTAAAAATGTTACTGAATTTCAGGCCGGAAACTATACGTTTTCGCCTTCAATGGGTATCGGTGAATTAATCGAAGCACTGCAAAAAGGGAAAATGATGGAAGAACCCGTCTATTCCGTCACAATACCTGAGGGAAAGACAATTGAGGAAATCGCCGGTATATATGCGAACGTACTACCATTCAGCGAAGACGAATTCCTTGAAAAAGTGAATGACCGGGACTATATAGAAACATTGATCAGTACATACCCGAACGTGCTGACAGACGATATATTAAATCCGGAAATACGAACGCCACTAGAAGGGTATCTGTTTGCTGCCACGTATGAGTATTACAGTGAAGACCCGACTATCGAAACAGTGGTGAACCGGATGGTGGAAAAAGCGGTTAATGTGGTGACCCCCTATTTGGACGAAATCGCCGCCCAGGATTTATCCGTTCATGAGGCATTAACAATGGCATCACTTGTTGAAAAAGAAGCCAGTTCGGATGAGCAGCGGCGGAAGATTGCCGGTTTATTTTATAACCGGCTGGATGAGGGTATCGCGTTACAGACAGATCCAACGGTACTATATGCACTTGGTGAACATAAGGACAAAGTGTTAATGGAAGACTTGGAAATTGAATCACCGTACAATACGTATCACGTCACGTCACTTCCCGTTGGACCGATATCCAATTTTTCCGAAACATCTTTGACAGCAACGGTTCAGCCGGAAGACTCGGACTATCTATATTTTCTGCATGACGAGGAAGGCAATATCCATTATTCAGAAACAAATGAGGAACATAACCAATTAAAGGAAAAATATATCAAGTAATGAATCGTGGAAGTGCGGGGTATGAACACAATTCCGCATTTCTCGTTTTTAAATGACGTTTTGTACAGCTAATCAGGTAAAAAAACCAGGACAGTCTCAAGCCCTGTACGTAGGGCCTAATTACGTCACGTCCTCAGCAAAGAAAGGCACTTTGTCTTCGGGCGATGTATCACTGCCGAAACGTTCCTTGTCCTGTGACAACACCGGCACTAAGGGGTGGTTGAATGGATGAAAAACTGACAAATTACTTAATACAGTCACTTCCGGCCAGGGAAAATTGGGTAGTGGAACTTGAGCAGGCTGCTGCGGGCGACAAGGTTCCAATTATGGATCCGCTGGGGATGAATTTTGTCATGCAATTAATCCGGCTGACAAAACCTGCACGCATACTGGAGATTGGCACAGCCATTGGGTATTCCGCGTTAAGAATGCTGGAAGCGAACCCGGAAGCGGAAATCGTCACCATTGAAAAAGATGAACAACGTTATGCGCAAGCAAAACAGCATATCACAAAAAGAAATAAACAAAATCACATTCATGTCATACAGGGAGACGCCACGGAAAAATTGCAGACATTGACAGGCAGCTTCTTTGACCTTGTATTAATTGATGCAGCCAAAGGAAAGTATCAACGCTTTTTTGAACGATCGATTCCGCTGCTGGCAGATAGCGGAATCATCCTGTCCGATAATGTTTTATTTAAAGGCTATGTGGCAGATCCTGAAAAACAGCATCCCAGATACCAGGCTATCGCAGGAAAAATCCGCACTTATAACGACTGGCTTGTGAATCACCCGGATTTTACAACAACGTTCGTACCGATTGGGGATGGCATTGCGATCAGTACCAAAAAATGATGGAAAGGAGTTATTGTTTCATGCCTGAGAAACCAGTTGTTATCGGTGTTGCCGGTGGAAGTGGCAGTGGCAAGACCTCTGTAACACGCTCCATTTGCCGACGCTTTCAGGATAAAACAATTCTCGTCATTGAACAGGATTACTATTATAAAGATCAAAGTCATTTACCATTTGAAGAACGGCTTAATACCAATTATGACCATCCATTAGCGTTTGATAATGACTTATTGATCCACCATGTTCAGGACCTTCTCAACCATCGGCCGATTGAGAAGCCAGTTTATGACTACAAGCTGCATACCCGATCAAATGACGTGATAAAAGTAGAGCCAAAAGAAGTGATCATCCTGGAGGGCATTCTAATATTGGAAGACCAGCGTCTGGTTGATTTAATGGATATCAAGGTTTTTGTTGATACGGATGCGGATGTCCGTATTATTCGCAGACTGTCAAGAGACATTAAGGAACGGGGCCGGACTTTGGACTCTGTCATTGAACAGTATGAAAGCAATGTTCGCCCGATGCATCTTCAGTTTGTGGAACCGACAAAGCGCTATGCGGATATCATTATTCCGGAGGGTGGTCAAAACCATGTAGCGATTGATATTATGGCCACCAAAATCGAAAAAATAGTGTCCCGAAATCAGGAAAAATGACAGTGAAAAAGTATTGAAAATTTAAATCGAATCTGCCATAGTAGTTTTTAGTATTCATTACCATCTTACATCTAGGCAGTTTTGAAGATAAAGGAGTGTATTTGTTCATGGCTACAGAGAAAAGTTATTATATGACACAAGAGGGGAAAGAAAAACTGGAAGAGGAACTCCAATACCTGAAAACCGAAAAAAGACAGGAAGTGGTCGAGCGTATAAAAGTTGCCCGCGGTTTTGGTGATCTTTCCGAGAACTCCGAGTATGATGCGGCTAAAGATGAACAGGCATTTGTGGAAACCCGGATAGCCCAGGTAGAAAAAATGATCCGCAATGCGGTCATTATTGAAAACGATACAAAAAATCCGGACATTGTTTCATTGGGGAGTTCCGTGACCTTTAAAGAACTTCCGGATGGCGATGAAGAGACGTATACAATTGTCGGCAGTGCTGAAGCTGATCCATTTGAAGGAAAAATTTCCAATGATTCACCCATGGCAAAAAGCCTAATCGGCCAGGAATCAGGTTCCGAAGTAACAGTTTCAACACCAGGTGGGGACATACTGGTAAGAATTGAGAAGGTTGAATAACCTGTTTGACTGCATTGCGGCAGGAAACGGTGTAGCATAAACAGCAGAGAAGCTATGGCGGTGTATGTAGCTTCTCTTTTTATGTTCTCCACGGAAAAGCTGTCACTTGTCATATAACGTTGATAAGAAAATATGATACTATAATAGATGACAGGATACAGGAGGGATCGTTCAGTGCCGAGCTCACGTGTTGATAAATATGAAAAAAGAAGAAAAAACACAAAGCGTTTATCATTATTAATCGTGTTCGCAGGTATTTTAGTTGTTGTCCTATTGGGCCAGCTTATGTTTGGCGGAGATGATGAGGCAAAAGAGGACGAGCAGGGGGATAGCGAAGCAGAACAAGCCACTGATGAGACGTTACAGGATGACGAACAGGGTGCGTCCACCGACAGCGGTCAAGATCGTGAAGAAAACAGTTCTGATGAGGAGACAAGCTCTGCTGGCGATTCCGGTACAGAAGGTGAAAACACCAATGAAGTACGCGACACAGAGCAGGTCGAACCGTCGGATGACAATGTCATGGAGGCCTATACGGCCAGTTGGGATCCTGTGGGTACAGAACAGTCCGAACCTCACACAATTGACTATTCTGATGGGTCACAGGACAGACAGGAAATGCGAAAAGCAGTGGCCGCTGCAACCGGCCTGAATGAGGATGATTTCACCATGTGGTGGATTGAGCGCAACGGTGATCAAAATGTGATCAACACCGTTTCAGACCCGGATGAATCTGAAGTATACCGTGTTTACAATACGTGGGCAGCTGATGAAGGATGGCAGCCAATAAAAGTGGAAAGACTGAAAGAAAACGATCAAAAATGGCGGTTTGAGTAATGGAATAGTAATGGAGGAAACACGATGACAATAGGAATTATCGGAGCGATGGATGAAGAAATTGATTTGTTACAGGATAACATGACAGAAAAAGAGGAAACAGTCGTTGCTAATTGTTTGTTCATCCGGGGAAAACTGTCAGATCATGATGTTGTGTTGCTTAAATCCGGAATCGGAAAAGTCAATGCAGCAATGGCGACAGCTATTTTGCATGAACGGTTCAGCCCTGAGCACATTATCAATACCGGTTCCGCCGGCGGAATGGCGACCGATTTGGATGTCGGGGATGTTGTCATTTCCACCCAGGTTGTTCATCACGATGTTGATGTCACAGCGTTTGGTCATGCAAACGGACAAGTACCTGACATGCCGGCCATGTTTAAGGCGGACTCTGAATTAATGGCCAAAGCAGGTCAGGCAATTAAACAGTTGGCTATTCCATTTCGTGAAGGGGTTATCGCAACCGGTGACTCATTTATGGGGGACCCGGCAAAAGTGGCGGAAGTCAGAAAAAAATTCCCCTCGATGATTGCACTAGAGATGGAAGCTGCAGCAATTGCCCAGGTATGTTATCAGTATGAAACACCGTTTGTTATTATTCGGGCCTTATCCGATATCGCCGGAAAGGAATCGTCCACTTCATTTGATGCCTTTCTGACGACCGCAGCTAAAAATGCGGCCAATTTGATTATGGCCATCGTTAGAGCGCTTTAACGTAGGCCACACACCCATGATTTACCTTCCTGCGATCATCCATTCCTGTGTTATCATGTGATGGCAGGGAGGAGATCACAACATGAAACATCAAGGACACGAGCTGGAAGCAAAATTAAAGGATTATCGCCGTTTTACCGCAACACTATTAATCTTAGCCTCTTATTTATACATGGGTGCCATCATCAATACGTATATTCATTACTCATCTGATGGCAAGGGACTGATCATCCTGGCATTTCTGACGGCGGTTATGGCCGGCTGGTTTGCACGCCGGACATACCAATTAATAAGAAATCGGCTGAAGTAGCGTAAGGGCTGGCTGGCCCGCACGCTACTTTCCTTTATATTCTTTTCGGTAATATTCATGAAAAACTTTCATAAGGGCTCGCTTTTCAATACGTGATACGTAACTTCGTGAAATATCAAGCATTTTGGCAATCTCCCGCTGTGTCATTTCTTTGTAATTATTTAAGCCGTAACGGTAGAGAATCACTTCTCGTTCTCTCGTGTCAAGAATGGATAAGTAATCATTCATCTTTTCGATTTCCATATTCAATTGAATGTATTCGATAATATTCTGGTTCTCCGCCTCCAGGATGTCAATCAGGCTTATTTCATTGCCTTCTTTATCCTGACCAATCGGATCATGAAGGGACACGTCTTTTTTTACTTTCTTTAAGGCGCGCAAATGCATGAGGATTTCATTTTCGATACACCTGGCTGCGTATGTCGCCAATTTCGTCCCCTTATCGGCTGAGTAACTCTCAATTCCTTTAATTAACCCGATGGTACCGATGGAAATAAGGTCCTCCATATCTTCTCCGGTATTCTCGAATTTTTTAACGATATGGGCGACCAACCGTAAATTATGCTCAATCAGTTTGTTTCGGGCTTCTTCATCCCCTTCCTGCATTTGCCGGATGTATTCGGCTTCGTCTTCCGGGGACAATGGCTGTGGAAATGCGTGGTTTTTGACATAGGAGACAAAAAAGACTGCTTCTTTAATCAGCAGGCCAAGAAAACTTAAAATGCCTGACAAAACGTGCACCTCCTAAAAATAGCTGCTGGGCTGTTGCCTATATATTAACTGTATGAAGGAGGTACCGTTTTTGTGTCTGTCCGATAATTAAAACGAAACTTTCATCTGAGAAATTGCTGGAGGAGCTGTTTAGAAAGGACATAAAAAAAGCGACCCGCTAGGAGTCACTTCTGATACTGCTTATAGTGTTCAATGGCTTTCTCGTATTGATCGGTCCGGTTTTTCGTAACAGGTTTAACACCAACCCGGTGAGCAGCTCTCGAAATCATATGTCCTGCAACAGGGGAAGTTAACAGCGTAAATGCTATGGCCAGCAGGAGTTTTCCGCTGACGATGTTATGGTGAACGTACATGAATAAAAAGGCCCCAATGAGTAAACCGGAAATCCCCAATGTTGCCGCTTTTGTTGTGGCATGGAGACGTGTATAAACATCCGGAAAACGGATCGCCCCGATAGAGCTCGATAACAGGAAAAATGAACCCGACAGCAAAAAGATAACAATGATGATGTTGGCAATTCCCTCAATCCAAGTTTCGATCAATGATAACACCCTTTTCCAGATATTTCGCTATACCGATTGTCCCGATGAATAACAGAATTCCGATCAATAATACAACGTCGTTTAATCGTGTTGTCGGGATGATAATGGCCATCAATGCTGCAACCCCCATCATATTCATGCCTACTGCATCCAGTGCTACAGCACGATCAGCATTTGTCGGTCCTGAAATGATCCGGTAAAGTAGCAGTACCAGTGAAACGGAAATGGCAACAAGGCTGATTATGGTCGCTATTGTTACCATGCTGTCGGTCATGGCTAAAAATGCGTTCATCGTGTCACCTCCATAATCGCTTTTTCAAACGTATTTTTGATGGAATCGATCGCCTCATCAATGTCATCAATGTTCATCGCATGGATATATAAATGGGTATTATCCTGTGAAACCGCGACTGATAATGTTCCGGGTGTCAGGGAAATCAGATTGGCAAGGAGTGTGATTTCCCAGTTGCTTTTCAAGTCCGTCGGCAACGCAAAAATTCCCGGCTCAAATTCAGGTTTTGGCTTATAAACGAGCTTGACAATGTCGATGTTGGAGGTCACCAATTCCTTGATGAACAGCCCGATCAGACTGATAATTTTAAAGATGCGCCTTAAATAAAACGTATCCGGAATAAAGCGATTGAGAAGAAGCAATAGGAAGACCCCGAGTATGTATCCAGTAATGAAACTGGGTAACGTATAACTCTCGCTCAAAAACATCCACATGACTGCAATGATCAGGTTAATAACAATTTGAAATGTCATAAGGCATTACTCCTTCAATACAGCGTTTATATAATTTTCCGGATCAAGCAAGTAGGCGGAAATCGATTCGACTGACGGGTAAATAAATTCCGCTCCGATCCCCATGAAGATGGATAAAGCTGTCAGTCCAACAACAGGAGCTGTCCGTCCCTTGATGGATACAGGTTTAAATGAATCATCCTTTTCGCCCCAGAATCCTTTAATGAAAATCTTCATGATGGAATAAAGAATGAGTAGACTGGACAGTAAAGCAATGATGACAATCGCGATTTCTTCATCAGCTAATGCGCCCTTTAATAACAGTAGCTTTCCGATAAAACCACTGAAAGGGGGGATACCGGCCAGGACAAATCCTGACACGAATAACAGCCAGCCGAGAAAAGGGTAATAGTGTATCAGCCCGCTGAATTTCCGCAAATCGGATGTTCCGGCGGCGTAAGCGATTGTTCCCACCAGCAGGAACAGGGTTGTCTTAATGAGCATGTCATGAATCAAATAGTAGACAGATCCGCTCAAGGCATCCTGATTAAACACGCCGACACCCATTAGAATAAAACCAATCGCAGGAACAATATTGTAAGCGATCATTAATTTGATGTTGTTGGTTGATAAGGCGCCTATCACACCGAAAATCATGGATAAGCCGGCAATCCAGATGAATGTTTCATGGGTGAGTTCCGGTTTGTGTACAAAGATTAAGGAAAACACCCGAATAATCGCATAGACACCGACTTTAGTAAGCAACGCACCGAATAAGGCCGAGATGACCGGATTTGGCACAGCGTAAGATTTGGGCATCCAGTAATATAGCGGGAACAGTGCCGCTTTTGTGGCAAATACAAAGAATAAGAGAATCCCGACAGTGGTCAGAATGCCCTGTTGGTCAACCTCGTGTACACGCTGGGCAATCTGGGCCATATTGACCGTTCCAAGTGCTCCGTAAACGAAAGCGATAGCTGTTACAAACAGCATGGACGAGAAAACGTTAATGAATACGTATTTAACTGACTCACGCAGCTGTACTTTGTTCCCGCCTAAAACGATCAAGGCGTAAGATGCCATTAACAGGACTTCAAAGAAAACAAACATGTTAAACAGATCACCTGTCAGAAAAGCACCTGAAACGCCTGCTATCAGAAAGAAAAAGAACGAATAAAAGTAATATTGTTCTTTCTTGTTTGATAGAGAGTAGGGTGCGTAAAAAGCGGTGGCCGCTGCCACTATGTTCGTTGTCAACACCAGCAATATTGCCAGCTCATCAGCAACGAGGACAATACCGTATGGTGCCGTCCAGCCACCGGTCTCAAGAATAACAGCTCCGCGGTTAAATACATGCCATGCCGTATAGCTGACAACAGCAAGATTTACGAGTATGAAAAGTTTCGTTAATTGGCGGACAAGCCCTAATTTCTTAGGAAAAAAAGCAAGGATGATGCCCGCCAACAACGGAATAATAATCGGTAAAATTGCTAGATTACTCATTTTCGTTACCCCTTAATTGCGCCATATTGTCTGTATCGTTTTCCTCTGCGGTACGATATGCAAGGACTAGAAGCAGGCTGGTAATCCCAAAACTGATCACGATTGAAGTTAAAATCAGTGCCTGTGGCAGTGGGTCAGTATAGTCATTGACCCCTTCAGTCAGGATTGGCGGACTGCCTCTTTTCAATTCACCCATCGTCAGAATAAACAGGTGGGCGCCATGGGAGAGCAGAACAGATCCGATGACCAGCCTAAGCAGCTGTTTTTGCAGTAGATTATAAATGGCCGTAGCAAACAATATACCTGCCAGAGCTGAGATAATAAATTCCACTTATTTTTCCCCCTTGTCTGTCTTTAATTTGATGAGGGTATAAATAGCGAGGACTGCGATACCCAAAACTGCTATTTCAAATAATGTATCAAGGCCACGCATGTCAACGAGGATAACGTTGACAACGTTGTCCCCTCCGCCGAGCGAGTGCGACGTTTCCAGAAAATAATCGGAAATGGTCCCAAACCAGTCGCTGCTGTGGGCTGAAATGCTAACAAGCGTTACCAGCGCGCCAAAGCCGACTGACACGAAGGCATTAACGGCTTTGGTGCGGAGCGGGTCAGTTCGTTTTTTTAGATTTGGCAGGTGGTAGAAGCAGAGCAGGAACAATGCCACTGACACAGTTTCCACCACTAATTGCGTCAGGGCCAAATCCGGTGCACGGTAGATAACGAACAGAAGCGCCACACCGTATCCGGCAACACCAACAATTAAAATGGCTGCCACATTTCGCTTCGCAAAGATTGTACCGATCGCGGCGGCAGTTATGACCAGCGCAACCGTTATTTCGACGCCTGATACAGGCGCAAGATTCGAGGTATCAATCGTCAAGCCGCCGGTTGTGAACATGAATCCAGCCGTAACAATCAGTATGGTGCTTAAAATAAGCGCCATATATAGTCTGAGTGAACCGGTCATATAGAAGGTTGTCACATTCTTGGTCCAGGCATCCAATTTAGTCATGATGGCATCGTATGCCTTGTTAATGCTCCATTTACCAGGGATGACCTGATAGATTCTGTTCCACTTCGTCCGTGTTGCGACAAGAAGTGCACCAAGTCCCACGACTACCAGGGACATTTGGAAGGCCGGTGACAACCCATGCCAGAAGTGAACATCTTTTATAACTTCTTCCCCGTACACGGCTTCAGCTGCATAGGCAATGAACGTGCCATTGACTGCATTTGGGAATAACCCGATCAAAATAACCCCGAGCACGAGGATAATAGGTGATAGAAGCATGCCGAACGGCGCTTCATGTGGTTTTTTGGCCAGTTGGTCAAGCTGTGGTTTCCCGCCGAACGTGCCAAACAGAAAATAAAGCGAGTAAACAAACGTAAAGATGCTGCCTAATACGGCCAGGTATGGAATGGCTTCAACAAGAAAGCCGGTAATGGCATGAGCCCCTTCCGGTAAATCGAGGGTGGATTCAAAGAATAATTCTTTACTGTAGAATCCGTTTAGAAACGGTAATGGTATACCAGCCATGGAAAATGTTCCGAACAATGCTAGGGTTGCCGTCATGGGCATAAAGGTGTACAATCCGCCCAATTTGCGGATATCCCGTGTGCCGGTTTCATGGTCAACGGTACCGGCGACCATAAACATACTCCCTTTAAAGGTAGCATGGTTCAGGATATGGAATAAAGCTGCAAAAACAGCCGCTCCCGTACCGAAACCAAGCATCGCCATGATCATGCCGAGCTGACTGATGGTTGAAAACGCGAGAATGGCTTTCAGATCCGTCTGATGGACAGCCATATACGATGCCCAGCACAATGTTACGATTCCCGTGAGGCTCACAATGATGAAAAACCATTCAAAACCGGAAAACACAGGTGAAAACCGGGCGACTAAATACAGGCCCGCTTTTACCATGGTGGCTGAATGGAGGTAAGCACTTACGGGTGTCGGAGCCTCCATTGCATCAGGGAGCCAGATATGGAACGGAAATTGTGCCGACTTTGTAAAAGCGCCGAGCAGAATAAATCCGAGCGCAAGCGGCATATAGGGATTATCTAAAATAATACCGGCGTTCGCAATCATAGCCCGAATGCTGGTTGTTCCTGTTATAGTCGAGAGCAGAACAAAACCGCCAAACATGCTCAAACCGCCGAAAATGGTAATCATCATTGATTTTAAAGCGCCATATCGCGACTTTTCTTTGAAATGCCAGTAGCCAATCAGCAAGAATGATGAAATGGATGTTAATTCCCAAAACGTATAAAGCACAAACACATTATCCGATAAAACCACACCAAGCATGGCTGACATGAACATCAGCAGATAGACATAGAAGTGCCCCAGACGCTCACTGCGGTCAAGATAATAAATGGAATATAACACGACTAGTGTCCCGATACCGCTTATCAGCAATGCAAACAGCAGGCTGAGCCCATCCAGGTAAAAATCGAAATTAATCCCAAGCGACGGAATCCACTGATATGTATACCTTTCCGGCTGAAAATCAGTCCCAATAAATTGGACGAAGTAAATGAAAATGACCAATGGGATGAATAGGACAAAAATACCTGTATGAATCGTACGTTTTATTTTACTGATGAATGGAATGAAGCAAGCAAGCAGAAGTGGAATGAGTACTGAAAATATCATCTGATTTGTCGTCCTCCTCTTATTATTAACAGTCACCTTTTAACAATTTTGGGGGGGGGGTGATACAGTATAGTGTTTAATCGTTTATGTCATCCTGGTAAAGTTACCAACGATAGCTTNCTGGTAAAGTTACCAACGATAGCTTATCACAATCTGGGCGAGGAGAAAATAAAAAACCCTCCGGCTGGTTAGCGGGGGTGGGCTATGTTTAACATTCAGCTATACGATTTTATTTTGTATGCCAAGTTCCTTCTGTGAATTTCTTTTTCAATTAAATATATAAAGTCGGGGCTTAAGTTTAATTCATTTGCCTTGTAATAGGATTCCAGCAGCAGCTCATCAGATAAATACTCCATGACTCTAGCCCTCCTAACTTTTTGAACACCTGGCTGTGATTCATGTTGATGTTCATAATTTATCATGAAATGACAGACAGAACAAGCTGTCGGTTATCTACACAAGGTTGTAGATAACTTGTGCATAAATCGTTAAATAGGGCGAAAAATGTTGGTATTTCGCTGTGGATTTTGTGCATAAAGTTATCCACAAATCGAAAAATGAAGGAAAATGTCGAACGTTTCCTGGCATATTACCGGTTCATTGTACTGATTATTCCGCGAATGTCTTTTAGTGATGGAAACCTGGTAGAGAGTTACGTTATAATGGATATCTGTTATCTGTATATCAGCGGTTGCGTTGATCTGTGAGTGGAATATACATAAGGATAGCTGACATTATTATGGGTGCAAGAGGTGTCGTAGTTGCTGAAGTATTTTTTACCAACTGAACATGTGAAAAGTATCTTTGATATTCATCCTGAATCGTTGAAGACAAGAAATATTAAAGGTATCATTACTGATCTGGATAATACACTTGTTGCCTGGGATGTTGCCGATGCAACGCCGGAAATTGCCGAATGGTTTAAACGGATGAAGGCGCATAATATTAAGGTAACGATTATTTCAAATAATAAATGGGAGCGGGTCAAAATCTTTTCCGAACCGCTAAATGCCCCATTTCTTTTTAGCGCCAGAAAACCGTTGTCCCAGTCTTTTAAACGAGCTGCCAAAGAGATGGAGCTGAGTAAAGACGACATTGTTGTCATTGGTGATCAGGTGTTAACAGATGTGCTTGGCGGTAATTTGGCGGGTTTTCACACGATACTTGTGGTCCCGATTGTACAGACGGATGGAAAAGTTACTCGGTTGAACCGGAAAATCGAACGTAAAATTTTAAGTTATATGCGCAAAAAGGGCAAGATAAGCTGGGAGGAATGACGATGACAGACATACATTGCCAGGGCTGTGGAGCGATTATCCAGACAACAGAACCGGATAAGGCCGGTTACACCCCCAAATCAGTCGATGGTAACGACACGATTTTATGCAGGCGGTGCTTTCGCTTGAAGCACTACAATGATATACAGGACGTCTCGGTAACAGATGACGACTTTTTGACCATGATCAGTCAAATACGAGACAAAGAGGGGCTTGTCGTTCATTTGGTTGATATAATCGACGTGGATGGCACAATGATCGGAAGTCTGCCTCGTATTGTCGGAAACAAGCGGGTCATATTGGTAGCGAACAAAATGGACTTACTGCCAAAATCAACCAATCGTAATAAATTGATGAAATGGTTACGGTCAGCCGCAAAAGAAGCTGGCATATCGGTAGAAGGTGTCTATCTGATTTCGTCAGCGAAAGGGCACGGCATGACGGATCTGGGTGAGGCCATCGAAGAACACCGAAAAGGCGATGATGTTTATATCGTGGGAACGACGAATGTAGGCAAATCCACGTTTATCAATAAACTGATCCAAAAAACGACCGGTACCGCAGATGTCATCACCACGTCCTATTTTCCCGGTACGACGCTGGGGTTTATTGAAATACCGCTTGATGATGATACGGCTTTGATTGATACACCGGGTATTGTGAACAGGCAGCAGATTGCCCACTATGTGTCGGACCATGATCTGAAAGTGATTACGCCAAAAAAGGAAATCAAGCCGCGGGTTTACCAGCTGAATAATCAGCAGACGCTCTATTTCGGTGGGCTGGCGCGTCTTGATTTCATTAAGGGCGAACGACAATCGTTTGTTTGTTATTTTTCCAATGAATTAGCCATTCACCGTACCAAATTGAAAAATGCAGACAATCTGTTAAAGGAACACAGGGGCGGGCTCTTATCACCACCAGATGAAAAAACGCTGGAAATACTGCCGGCAATGACGGAGCAGACACATCGGCTGACACAGGAAAAAACGGATATTGTGTTCCCCGGACTTGGGTGGATAACGGTGCCCGGGGGCAGTATCACCATTACGGTCCACAGCCCCAAAAGTGTCCGGGTGTCGCTAAGACAATCGTTGATATAAAGGGGGATGTCGCATGCATTATAAATTAGGTCTTATTGGTTTTCCGGTTAAACATTCGCTGTCACCGTGGATTCACCGGCAATTTCTTAAAAAAGCCGGCCTAGCCGGGGATTATGCCATCGTAGAAATAGCTCCCGGCGATTCTTTTGAGCAAAAACTGCAGCAGATTAAACACAGTCAGTTCGACGGATTTAATGTGACCGTCCCGTATAAAAAACAGATTATGCCGTATCTTGATCAATTGGACGATAATGCAAAAGCAATCGGGGCTGTCAACACCGTCGTCCAAAAAGATGGTAAGTGGATAGGCTATAACACTGACGGAATGGGGTATATAACTAGTTTGAAGCAGCATTATCCGTCCATTTTTCAAAATCAAGCATGCCGAATTTTACTGATTGGTGCCGGTGGCGCGGCCCGTGGTTTATTTTTCGGACTGACCACAGCCGGATTTACGCGAGTTGACATTGCCAACCGGACACTGTCAAGTGCTGAAACCATCGCGGAACTTGGGAAAAAGGAAACGAATACAGCCATTATGACATTAGAAGAAGCTGAAAAGCAGCTTCATCAATATGATCTCATTATTCAAACGACCAATGTTGGCATGAAGCCGAATGCCGATGATATGATTTTATCGCTGGACCAAGTGGGCAAAAACACGATTGTCAGCGATATTGTTTATCAACCGATTGAAACCAAGTTTTTACACCAGGCAAAGCAAAAAGGTGCCGACGTGCTTTATGGTCATGTGATGCTGTTGTACCAGGCACAGTATGCATTTGAATTGTGGACATCGCAACGCGTACCGGCTCATGATATGGAACAGGATCTAAAAACTGTATTGGGAGGAAGATAACGATGCTGACAGGAAAACAAAAGCGTTATTTACGTTCCCGGGCAAACCACTTGAAGCCTGTCTTCCAGGTGGGTAAAACCGGCGTGAACGCTAATATGATTAAGCAAATTGGCGAAGCACTGGAGAAAAGAGAATTGATAAAAGTGAGCGTGCTGCAGAACTGCCTCGACGATAAAGACACGGTTGCGGAACAACTTGCTTCGGGAACCGGGGCAGAGATTGTTCAGACAATTGGACGTATGATTGTCCTTTATAAAGAATCGGAAGAGCATAAACAGATTGAGCTGCCATGAAACAAATTAAGAAGGGGTCAGGCGTGAAACGTATCGGTATATTGGGTGGTACATTCGATCCTCCGCATATTGGCCATTTGCTGATAGCTGAAGAAGTCCGGGTGGCCCAAAATCTCGATGACGTATGGTTTATGCCGTCACATGAACCGCCACATAAACAAAAGGCGAATGCTGATGCATCAGACCGTGTAGAAATGGCAAAACGAGCGACCGCCGGGAATCCCCATTTCAAAGTTAATACAATTGAAGTGAATCGTTTAGGGAAGTCCTATACATTTGATACAATGAAATTATTTAATCAAGAACATCCTGACGCATCATTTTATTTTATCATCGGTGCGGACATGGTTGAATATTTGCCGAACTGGAAGCATATTGAGGAACTGCTGGAGTTGGTAACGTTTGTCGGTGTTAAGCGGGAAGGGTACAAGCTGGCAAGTGAATACCCCATCCGTGAAGTGGATATTCCGCTTATGGACATTTCCTCAACGGATATCAGGACAAGATTAGCTGACAAACGATCGATTAAATATATGGTTCCAGAGAAAGTTGAAATTTATATAAAGGAGAAACGTTTGTATGAATCGAGATGAAGCCATCAATATCGTCAGGCCCCACCTGAAGCAGGCGCGGTTTGATCATACACTTCGGGTGGCCGATACAGCCATAGAGCTGGCTGAAAAAAATGGTTCACCAGCTGACAAAGTCGAACTGGCAGCGATTTTACACGATTATGCCAAGTATTTTCCGCTTACGGACATGAAGCGGGTCATTAAGGAAAATGAACTGCCGGAAGACTTGCTTGATTACCATCATGAATTGTGGCACGGTCCCGTAGCGTCAGTTATCGTAAAACGAGACTATGGTGTGACGGATCTCGGGATACAAAAGGCGATTTATTATCATACGACGGGCAGGGCGAACATGAGTCAGATGGAAACCATCCTGTTTGTTGCAGATTATATTGAGCCGGGACGATCTTTTCCCGGTGTACAGGAAGTCAGAGACACGGCGCAAGTCGACTTGGATCAGGCTGCCTGGATGGCATTGCGGAACACCATTCTGTTTCTTGTAGGCCAACATAAGACTGTTTATCCTGATACGTTTTATGCCTACAATGATTTAACGATTCGTTTAAATGGAGGGAAGGACATTCATGGACAATAAAGCTATTATTCAAACGATTGCAGATGCATGTGATGATAAGCGGGCGGAGGATATTGTCGCTCTGGACATGCAGGATGTTTCATTAATGACTGATTATTTTCTTATTTGTCATGGCAGCAACGAACGTCAGGTACAGGCCATTGCCAGGGGTATTAAGGACACAATGGATGAGACAGGTGTCGAGGTCAGACGCATGGAAGGCTTTGATCAGGCACGCTGGATATTAGTTGATCTGGACGATATTGTCTGTCATGTTTTTCATAAAGATGAACGGCATTATTACAATCTGGAACGCTTATGGGGCGATGCAGCAAGAGTTGAACTCCATGCCGGGCAAAATGGGTGAGTGATTGCCATGACTTATGAGCAAATGGCCCGCTACTATGATCAGTTGATGGCGGATGCACCGTATGATGAATGGATTTGTTTCACTGAACAGGTGATCAGCCAATCTGGGAAACAGATTGAGTCGGTTGTTGATCTGGGCTGTGGCACTGGGCAGATAACAACAAAGCTTGCTCAATCCGGCTATCGGATGACCGGTGTGGATTATTCCAGTGAGATGCTGAGTGTTGCCGAACAACATGCCAGTTCAAAACATGTCCCGGTGCATTGGATACAGCAGGATTTGCGTGAGTTGGCCGGAGTTGAAAATCAGGATATGGCCATCAGTTATTGTGATGTGATGAACTATATCACTGGAGAAGATGACATCCGCACGGTATTTGCAAATGCCGCCGTAGCCTTAAAACCGGGTGGCCTGTTTATCTTTGATGTCCATTCACTTTATCATGTTGAGACCCATTTGCTGAATCAGACATTTTCCGTAGTCAGTGACGATGTTTCCTACATATGGTTTTGTTTGGAAGGAGAAGACGTAGGGGATATGTATCACGATCTAACGTTTTTTGTCAGAGATCAGAATCAGTATACGCGATTTGATGAATGGCATCATCAAAAAACATATGCCACTGACTTTTATACACACCTTTTAAATGATACCGGCTTTGATATCCGGCATATATCCGCCGATTTTTCACTGCAGCCTGATTACGACTTGGAAGAAGCCGAAAGAATCTTCATAACGGCCGTTAAACGATCGGAATAATTTTTCCGATCGTTTCAATTTTAAAGAAGGATTTTGCCAAAGGATGTCGAATAGGGTAGACAGAGGAAATTAAAATGACGTATACCCCATGGTATATTTCTTCAACCACTCTGTAAGTTTAACCTCTGATTCCCCGCAAAAGGATGTGACCGCAAATTGCCTGAACCCCTTAAAAAGTTTGGCTTTCCGGTAATAATCGCTATTCTGATAGGTGCTTTTTTACTTTTGAATCATGATAACGGCGTGGATAAGGAGGTTGCCGAACCAGCTGACGTTCAGAAAGAAGAGGCTCCTGATTCTGAGGAGGATCCATTGCCGGATAAGGTGATGGTTGATGTCAAAGGAGAAATTGCCGACCCCGGTGTTTATGAAATGGAAACCGGATCCCGTGTCAATGATGTCATCCAATTGGCCGGCGGATTTACGCAGGATGCCGACCAATCGACGGTCAATCTGGCGCAAAAAGTCCGTGATGAGATGGTTGTGATGGTGCCGAAAAGCGGTGAAGCGTCTTCTGCATCCGCAGTGGAGGACAGCGGCGATGCCAAAGTGCGAATCAATGATGCAACACAGGATGAAATTGAAGAGCTGAATGGCATCGGTCCGTCCAAAGCAGCGGCGATTATCCAATACCGGGACGAAAACGGTTATTTTGAAACGCCGGACGATCTTCTGAATGTGTCTGGTATCGGTGAGAAGACACTGGCATCCTTTGCAGATAGTATTCAGGTCCCATAGTGTTTGTTGACAGTTAGGTGATAACGACTAGACACGGAAAGGTGGTAAAACAAACATGGAACGCATTTCATGGAATCAGTATTTTATGGCCCAAAGTCACTTGCTGGCACTTCGCAGCACGTGTACACGACTGATGGTAGGGGCAACGATCGTCAGGGATAAACGGATTATTGCCGGTGGCTATAATGGCAGTGTTTCCGGTGGTGTGCACTGTATGGATGAAGGGTGCTATGTGATTGACGGGCATTGTGTCCGCACCATTCACGCTGAAGCGAATGCGCTTTTGCAATGTGCTAAATTCGGCGTCCCAACGGATGGTGCCGAAATTTATGTCACCCATTTTCCCTGCCTGCAATGCTGCAAGCAAATCATTCAGGCCGGCATCAAAACCCTTTATTATGCCGAAGACTACAAAAACCACCCATACGCGCTGGAATTGTTTGCGAATACCGGCATTGAAACCAGAAAAGTGGCATTAACCGACCTTGCCTTGGATATGAACTACCGGGAAAAAGAAGCCTATATCAGCCGGCTGCTTCATGAACTTAAAGACCAGACAAATGATCATACGACATACGAAGCTTTAAAAGCTGAAGCTGAATCATTGTTCAAATGATCAGGTGGTTCCCGTGAAAGGCTATTGGCATCTGCCGGCGTTAGGTATCGCGGCTAGTTTTTTGGTAGTCTTATTGGATAACATATGGCTATTAGCTGTGTTTTTCTTTTGGATACTTTATCTGTATTATCATCAAAGGTTAGGGAAGACAGTTGTTCTCGTTTCCTTAACCTTCGCCATTGTTGCCTGCATTTACATCCCCGAACTGGAAAAACCCCAGGAAGATAACACCTATCCTATGAATGAATCAGTGTTTACCGGTCAAATTGCAAGTCCCATAACGGAAACGGGATCCAGGATTGCTTTTGAATTGACGGATCATAACTCGCCACAGAAATTCCTTATTGTTTATTTTAAAGATGAACAGGATGACGAGCACCGGTTAAAATATGGGGCAACCTGCACAATTAATGGAAAACCCGAGCTACCGGATACCGGCAGAAACCCCGGTCAATTTGAT
Source organism: Lentibacillus salinarum (assembly GCF_042679865.1). Lineage (NCBI taxonomy): Bacteria > Bacillati > Bacillota > Bacilli > Caryophanales > Bacillaceae > Lentibacillus > Lentibacillus salinarum. Next base: position 87,879 of record NZ_JBHTNH010000029.1, read on the forward strand.
TATCAAAACTATTTGCTGACACAGGGAATCGGTTACCGGATTGTCATCGATTCTTTGGAAACGATTGATTGCACCGGGTCGTCCTTAATGAATGCTGTTTATGAGCTACGTGCTGATCTGATCCAGTTTATTCAGAAGGAAATCAGCCCGGGAACCGCTTCCTGGTTAAATGCACTTGTTCTTGGGGACGATTCGCAGCTGGAAGATGAAACGGTGGCTCTTTTCCAGCGGTGGAACTTATCACACTTGCTGGCTATTTCCGGGTTACATGTTGGCCTGGTTGTCGGTCTCTTTTATTTTCTACTTGTCAAATTGAATTTTCTCACGAAAGAAAAAGCACAATGGGCCGTTATGTTCTTTCTCCCACTTTATGCACTGCTTGCGGGTGGTGAACCTTCTGTCCTGCGTGCCAGTACTATGGTTGTATTGTTTTTGCTTGTTGCTAAAATGAAATGGCTATTCAGTGTAACGGACGTCCTTAGTATTGTTTTTATACTGCTCGTTTTGTTGGATCCGTATTTGTTGTATCATATCGGCTTTCAGTTATCGTTTTCTGTGACATTGGGCCTGCTGCTGTCGAGGAGTTGGCTAGCCCAAACAAAATCTTCCTTCTTCTCGGTCCTGAATATCAGTTTTGTCTCCCAAATGATGATTTTACCGCTTCAGGTGACCTACTTTGACACGTTTCAGCCGCTGTCGATTTTATTGAATTTGCTTGTTGTGCCCTATTTCACATTATTCGTCATTCCGCTCATGTTTTTGATGCTGCTGCTGGCACCGGTGGCGGGATGGTTCGTCACGTTTGGCGATCAGCTGTTTGTCACGATTCATGATTATTTTTTATCAGCCATTGATTTTATTGATCAGACGGCATACGTTCCATGGGTGATCGGCACTTTTCCATGGGCTGGTGTTCTGGCGTATTATGCTTTGTTTTTACTGTTCATGAAAACATTAGAGTTAAACCAACTAAAGCAGGCTTTCAAATACGGCTGTTATCTAACGGCGTTGCTTATACTGATTGTGAGTAAACCTTACTTTTCCCCGGTTGGCAATGTCACCATGCTTGATATTGGTCAGGGGGATGCGATGGTGATTGAACTGCCTTACCGAAAAGGCGTGATATTTGTGGATGCAGGGGCGCAAGTATCGTTCGATGATAACGAGCCGTCTGAAAATGTGTACCAGCAAATCATCCAGCCGTATTTATTCTCCCGGGGCATTAGCCGGATCGATGCGATGTTCCTTTCCCATGCAGATACCGACCACATGGGCAGCGTTGAATTTATGGCTGAGGATTTGGCCATTGACAACGTTATTGTAAGTCCATATTATACATTTTCCGAAAAACTTTCTGAAGCCCTGATGAACAGCGGGACAGACATTATCAGGGCATCGCCGGGCGAAGCTGTCAGAATCGGTGGCCAGAGGTTTCATATATTAGCGCCGCTTCGGGATAAGGAAGACCCCAATGAAAATTCCCTCGTCTTAAACACGGAAATTGGCGGTAAAACATGGCTGTTTACGGGTGATATTGGGCAGGAAACAGAAAAACAGCTGATGGCAGCATATCCTGGCTTAACGATCGATGTCCTGAAAGTTGCCCACCACGGCAGTAATACGTCGACAGACCCGACGTTTATCAAGCAACTGCAGCCGGCATATGGCCTGATTTCAGCCGGTGAAAACAACATGTATGGGCACCCGCATCAGGACGTGGTCCGCACACTCGAAGAAGCGACTGTCAACATCCACCGAACCGATCAAAATGGTGCCATCCAGTATTATTTTGAGGGAACGGAAGGAACATTTTCAACTTTTCTTCCATAGGCTGTAGTGCATACGAAAAAGAGACTGTCAGCAAGTAACAGTCTCTTTTTAAGTACAGATGCGATTATCGTGTATGTCAGGATCCAACAACACTAATGACAGCGCCGATCGCAAAAATCAACACAAAGAAAATAAAGGAAAATGCAAATCCTTTAATGGAATCGACAACATCATTATTTTTTGATTGTACATCTTTTTCAAAATCGTTCACATATACCCCTCCTATGTCACCCCAAGTATAAAATAAAGTCATAAAAAAATCCACTTTTGACTAAAAAAGTTCGCATTAATTGTAACCATGATTAGAAAGAGTTGACATCTATACTTTTTAACATAAAGGAAACGCTATAACTACAAACAAACATCGTTTAAAAGGTCAGTTCCTAGGGCTGGATTTTAAACGTTTATATAGATCCCAGGGGGAAATGACCCAATCATTTCCCTCTGTTCTTTATGAGGCCAAAAAAGTTCGGTAAAAGTGCTTGCTATTCCAATGATAAGGTTTTACGATTGTTTATATCGGGATCATTGGAGTGAATCACACATGACATATATGGACGTATTACAGCAAGTAAAGCAAAAGCAAATTGCACCCGTATACTTATTATATGGAACAGAATCTTATTTTATACAAAATATAACAAACCACATAACCGAAGCCGTGGCGGATGAAACCGGGGAAAATTTGTTGGTCTATGATTTGGAGGAGACACCTATTCAGGATGTGATCACTGACGCTGAAACATATCCTTTTTTTGGTGGCACGAAACTAATCATGGCCAACAACCCATCGTTTTTGAAGCCAAAACAGGAAAAGCTGCCATTTGAACATGACTTGGACGTGCTGATCAACTATTTACAACAGCCGGTTGATTATTCGGTTATTGTTTTTACAGCGCCATATGAGAAAATTGACCAACGCAAAAAAGTTAGTAAAATGCTGAAGCAACACTGTGTGACAGCCGAATGCAATCCAATTAAAGATTATGAGCTGAAAAATTGGATTAAAAATTTGGCCGGTGCCATGAAGGTCAGAATTGAGGATGATGCGCTGGAAACGCTTGAATCGGAATTATCAACCAATTTGCACCAGGTGTGGAATGAATTGACAAAACTGGCTACCTACACGGGGGAAAATGGCGTGATTACTAAGGAAATGGCAGAAAATCTGATCGCCCGTACAGAAACCGGGTCATCATTGAGACTTGTTGATGCTGTCATTGACCGGGATCTGCATAAGGCTGTTTCGATTTATAAAGATTTGGAGAAAATGAAGGAAGACCCGATTGGATTGGTCGCTTTACTGGCGTTTCAGTTCCGGACGATTCTCCGGGTGAAGCTTTTGAGTCAAAAGGGATATACACAATTTCAAATGCAAAAACAAATCGGAGCACATCCCTATGTTATTAAAATGGCCGGTCAAAGGGAGCGAAAATTTTCGGTTGATCGGCTGGAAAACATCATGGACCAATTAACGCGGACGGATGCAGCCATAAAGCAGGGTAAAATGGAAAAAGAACTTGCGTTTGAACTTTTATTGCATGAACTGACCCAATAGTCGATTCATATAAAAAACGATCCTTTATTCAGGATCGTTTTTTATATGACAAGCGAAATGTCAATCCGCTTTGGCATACGAAACAACGGGGCTTTTGCCAGTTTGTTCTTAGGCACCCAGTTCATTTATTTTCTGCGTTAAACGCGCTTTTTGGCGATTGCCCTTGTTTTTATGGACGCCGCCTTTCTGGACAGCTTTATCGATCTTCTTAAAAGTGCTTGGCAGAGCAGCTTTTGCCCCTTCTGCATCCTTCTGTTCGATCAGCTTCTCCATTCGTTTGATATGGGTGCGCATATCTGATTTAAATTGGATATTGTGCGACCGCTTCTTTTCGTTAATATCGATACGTTTAATGGCTGACTTGATATTTGCCAATGATGTCACCTCCTGAAAATAGTCGTCATAGATAAAACATAATATCACTATTTTTTCTAGTCCAGCAAAAGACATTTTACCAGACGATCAGCTCCTTTTCAACAGCTTTCCTCTAGGCTCTGTATGATTTGGATGAAATCCGTGAAATATATAAATAACAAGGTCACTAAACGTGTGAAAGAGAGGGTTCGAGATGGTGGATAACGAAGAGCAGTCTAATGTCAGAACGGACCTGGCGGTTGAAGCCAGGGATATGTATGTGGAAAAAGATAACGCGTCAAAACAGGACATCAATGGCGTAAAGGTAAAAGAAAAAAAGGAAGGCGATATTGCCATAACCTATGTTGATATCGATGCTGAAGGTGAACAACGCATCGGAAAAAAACAGGGATCCTATATTACGATTTACGCCGATGGGGTCAAACAACAGGATACTAAAAAACAGGAAGATGCCGCGACAGTATTTGGCACGGAAATGGAACAATTATTAAAGAAACATGATGTCCCTGCTGGTGCAACTGGTCTGATTGTCGGCCTTGGCAATTGGCATGTCACACCGGATGCCCTTGGGCCGATGTCAGTCGAAAAGGTGCTTGTGACGAGCCATTTGTTTCAAATGGAGCACGAATCGGTTTCAGAAGGCTATCGTTCGGTCGCAGCCGTCACACCGGGTGTGATGGGCGTGACGGGTATTGAAACAAGCAATATTATTTTTGGGATTGTGGAAAAGGTCAACCCGGATTTTGTCATTGCTGTTGATGCGCTGGCGTCCAGGTCGATTGAACGTGTCAATGAAACGATTCAAATCTCTGATACAGGCATTCACCCGGGTTCAGGTGTCGGCAATAAACGGAAAGAATTGAGTGAGGATACATTAGGTGTGCCCGTATTCGCTGTTGGCTGCCCGACCGTCGTGGACGCCGTGACGATAACAAGCGACACAATCGACTTTATGCTGAAACACTTTGGCAGGGAGTTTCAGGAAAAAGACAAGCCATCCAAATCACTGACACCGGCTGGGTTATCATTCGGTCATAAGGAATTGACGGATGAAGACATGCCTGACGAAGAGAAACGAAAGACATTTATGGGGATTGTCGGAACCTTGTCCGAAGAAGAGAAGAAATCACTGATTCAGGAGGTTCTGACACCGATCGGGCACAATTTAATGGTCACCCCAAAAGAAGTGGATGGGTTTATGAACGATATGGCCACCGTGGTTGCCAACGGTTTAAATGCCGCTTTGCACAGTAGGGTGACGGTGGATAATGTTGCATCCTATACACGATAAGAGCATCACTGCTATAGCCTCTACCATGTTTTAAACATTTAAAAGAATTGGTTCTAGTTTCTGAAGCTATTTCATAGATTTTACTATCCGAGATTCTTCAGGGGAGTGGAACCATGTATCTTAACAATAAATCAGAATCGAAAAACAAAAGGTTATTCCGTCATTTTTATAAAAAAAGTGGCATTTATATCGTCTGTGTAGCTGTGTTATTTATTGGCATCGGTTTTTTGACGACAGTCTCACCAGCGTATCGCTTTTCTTCCAATACAATTACGAATTGGACAAGCGATCTGGACAGTTCTATCTTTTTATATTTAATGGGTATGGAAAACAAAGCTTTTGAAGAAGCTTACCCGGACGATCAGGAGTGGCCCGATATATCCAATATGCTGTTTGAAATGGCAACCAATATCAGGCCAAGTGATACAAGGAGTTTATTGGGGCAGGAGCTGCCGGGTTTTTTAACGTTTCAGAATGAAATCATTGTCGCCGGTGAAGGAACGGATTATACCAACTTGCCTGTGGAATCAGCCCCGCCGCTGGAAGATATTCTAAAAGAACGGGAAGCGGTTGTTGAAGAAGCGGAGAAAGAGGAAGAGGCGGATGACGAGCAGGAGGAAGGACCAACGACAGGTGATCGGGATGTTGTCTTCATTTACAATACGCATAACCGGGAGTCGTTTTTGCCTCATTTGCCTGATACGGATGATCCTGATGACGCCCAGCACGGGGAAGTGAATATTGGCAAAGTCAGTGAACGATTTGCCGAAACACTTGAAGCGAACGGGGTCGGCACTGAAGTTGATCAAACCGATATTATGAGTGTTTTAAACGATCAGGATCTCAAATATCACGAGTCTTATACCGCTTCCAGAGAAGTGGTACAGGAGGCATTTGCCGGTAACGACGATTTTCAATATTCGTTTGATTTGCACCGTGACGCGATACCTGGAAATAAAACAACCAAAGAAATTGACGGGGATAGCTATGCCCGCATCATGTTTGTGGTTGGTGCCAAATATGAAGACTACGAAAAAAACCTAGAAATTGCCAATGAACTTCATAACATGATTGAAGCAAAGTATCCAGGTCTCAGCAGGGGTGTCATCACGAAAAAAGGTGCTGGTGAAAACGGGGTCTATAACCAGGATATGTCGCCGAATGCCATGCTGCTCGAATTTGGCGGCGTCGACAATAACTTGGATGAATTGTACCGGACAGCTGATGCTGTTGCAGAAGTATTCAGTGACTATTACTGGGATGCCGAGAAGGTGGATGCCGATCAATAGGAGGGAATGGGTATGCGCACGCTTGTTGTATTGTTGTCATTAGGACTGGTTTTTTTAACGGGTATGGTCATTGGAATGGATCAGGAGAACGGGCCAAATGCCAGTGATGTAAATACAGGAGAAACAATTGAGCAAACGGAAGAAAAGCAGGTGATCATTGAGCAGCAGCCACCGAATGAGGAGCCGGAGATGCCTGAGTCACCTGAACATTTCACACAGAAGACCGCAGCATTTTTGGAATCCGGTGTTAAAGGGTTTTACGAGCTCGTTGTGGGTGTTACGTACCAGCTTGTCCAGGTCTTTTTCTGAACGGCTGTCCACTTCAGGTCCCGCCGTTTCTGCTGTCATTCTTGAATGTCTACAGTACAATTGCTATAATCAATCCTAGTTATCAAATGTAGTAAAGTTGTCTTTTTATCTGCCAAAAGGGACAGGAAAAAAGTAGGAGTGGACAGCATATATGACCATCAAACAAGCGAATGTACGCAACTTTTCCATTATTGCCCATATCGATCATGGCAAATCAACGCTTGCAGACCGCATTCTGGAAAAAACAAAAGCGTTGACGCAGCGTCAAATGAAAGAGCAGTTTCTTGATGCCATGGACTTGGAACGTGAACGGGGCATTACGATTAAGTTAAATGCGGTGCAGCTGAATTATAAAGGTAAAAACGAAGAGGATTACTTGTTTCATTTAATTGATACACCCGGACATGTCGATTTTACATATGAAGTTTCCAGAAGTCTTGCGGCATGTGAGGGTGCTATTTTAGTTGTGGATGCTGCCCAGGGAATTGAGGCGCAGACACTGGCTAACGTCTATCTAGCTTTGGACAACGATCTTGAAATCATTCCGGTTATTAACAAAATTGATTTGCCGAATGCCGATACCGATCGGGTGGCACAGGAACTGGAAGATGTTATTGGGGTTGATAAAGACGAGGTTATATTGGCGTCAGCAAAAGATGATATTGGTGTTGATGACATTCTGGAACGGATTGTTTCGGATATCCCAGCCCCATCCGGTGAACCTGAAAAGCCGTTGAAAGCTCTCATATTTGATTCGTTATATGATCCTTACCGTGGTGCCATAGCTTATATCTGTATTAAAGAAGGTTCGGTCAAAGTCGGCGATAAAATCAAATTAATGGCCAATGGCAAAGAATTTGAGGTTAATGACATTGGTGTTTTCAGACCAAATCCCGTACCGAAGAATGAATTGACGGTCGGCAATGTGGGCTATTTGACGGCATCGATAAAAAATGTCGGCGATACAAGAGTCGGTGATACGATTACCCTTTCCAAAAATCCGGCAGGCGAACCATTACCCGGTTATAAGCGGCTGAACCCGATGGTATTTTGCGGCTTGTTCCCGGTTGATTCCAATCAATACAATGATTTGCGGGAAGCATTGGAGAAACTCGAGCTTAATGATTCCTCATTGCAGTATGAAGCCGAAAGTTCACAAGCTTTGGGTTTTGGCTTTCGCTGCGGCTTTTTGGGACTATTGCATATGGAAATTATTCAGGAACGGATTGAACGGGAATTTAATATCAATCTGATTACAACCGCTCCCTCAGTAATTTATGAAGTCGAGAAAACAGATGGTGTGGCGGTTGAAGTAGATAATCCGTCTATGATGCCTGATTCACAGCTTGTTCAGGAAGTCCGGGAACCATTTGTGGAAGCAACGGTTATGGTGCCGAATGATTTTGTCGGCCCTGTAATGGAAATTGCTCAGAAAAAGCGTGGCCAGTTTGTTGATATGCAATACCTTGATGAAAAACGTGTCAACATTGTCTACCACATTCCACTATCTGAAATTGTCTATGATTTCTTTGATCAATTGAAATCACAGACGAAAGGTTATGCTTCATTCGATTATGATTTAATCGGCTACCAGCCATCCAATCTCGTCAAAATGGATATCCTGCTGAATGGGGACACCATTGATGCCCTGTCGTTCATTGTGCATCGGGATTTTGCCTATGAGCGTGGAAAACACATCGTGGACAAATTGAAAGACATCATCCCGAGACAGCAATTTGAAGTGCCGGTTCAGGCAGCTATCGGCAACAAAATCATTGCACGGTCAACGATTAAAGCGATGAAAAAAAATGTCCTGTCCAAATGTTATGGCGGGGATATTTCACGGAAGCGAAAACTGCTCGAAAAACAAAAAGAAGGCAAAAAACGCATGAAAATGGTGGGATCTGTGGAGGTCCCCCAAGAAGCGTTTATGGCTGTGCTGGAAATGAACGATGATTAATTATTTTGGCGGAACAGGGAAACTTCTGCGGACGGCAGGAGTTATCCCTTTTCTGTGTAGGGGAGATTTAAAATGAAAGCCCAATCGGTTTATATCCATATTCCGTTTTGTCAGCAAATCTGTCATTATTGTGATTTTACCAAGTTTTTTTATGACGAAAAGCAGGCAAACGACTATATCGAGGCACTTTCACAGGAGATCAAGACACACGTTCAAGGAACACATAATCAGGTTCATACGATTTTTATTGGCGGCGGGACACCGACAGCCCTGAATATGGAGCAGCTACGGTCATTACTGCAATTGATTGATACGAAATTTGATGTTGCCGGTTGCTCCGAATTCACGATCGAAGCCAATCCCGGTGACTTTGACGAAGAAAAAATTAAATTGCTCAAACATTTTGGTGTAAACCGTATTTCCTTAGGTGTTCAAGTATTCGATGATGCCATGCTAGAAGAACTCGGCCGTCTGCACAAAGTAACAGATGTCTACCGGACAGTTGACCGCCTGCAACAGCATGGCTTTGACAATATAAGCCTTGATCTCATTTATGCATTGCCGAACCAGACGGTTGAGCACTTCCGGCGAACACTGGACGAGGCTGTTACCTTTGGTTTACCGCATTACTCAGCCTATGCTTTACAGATCGAACCGAAAACCGTCTTTCATCAGCGGTATAAAAAGGGAAAACTGCACCGCCCGCCAGAAGAGGAAGAAGTCCAAATGTATACGATTTTAAAAGACACAATGCACAAAAATGGTCTCGCGCAATATGAAATCAGCAACTTTGCCAAACCCGGTTTTGAAAGCCAGCATAATTTGGTTTATTGGAAAAATGACCATTATTACGGTTTTGGCGCAGGAGCCCACGGGTATTTGCCCGGGAAACGGACAGGAAATATTCGACCATTGCCGGCTTATGTGAAAAAAGCCATGGAAGATGGGACCCCGGTTTTGCATACAGAAGAGATAGGCCTTAGGGAAATGATAGAGGAAGAGATGTTTCTTGGTTTACGGACCATGGCGGGTGTTAACGCGGAGCAGTTCACCAGGAAATACGGTATTTCGTATGATGCCATTTATGGTGAAGCCATCGCATTTCTCAGTAAAAAAGGCTGGTTAAGGCAAAGTGGAGAAAATCTGCAGTTAACCAATCAGGGTATGTTATTCGGTAACGAGGTATTTGCGCAATTTTTGCTGGAGGAAGAGGACCTGAAGCTTGTTCGTTGACAAAAAAAATAGGATTTGATAGTTTATGAATAGCATTAGCACTCGAAGTAACAGAGTGCTAACAGAGGTGATCCTCATGTTAACTGAAAGACAATTGCTGATTCTGCAAGTCATCATTGATGATTTCATCGATTCAGCTCAACCCATTGGTTCACGCTCGATTGCCAAGAAAGGTCACATTCAATACAGCCCGGCTACCATACGCAATGAAATGGCCGATTTGGAAGATATGGGTTTTTTGGTAAAAACGCACTCATCTTCAGGCCGAATACCGTCGGAACAAGGGTATCGCCATTACGTCGATCATTTGGTTTCCCCTTTGGAAATAGGCAGTGATGCCCGGATTATTCGGAATATGATGCAGGATGGACCGTTTGAATTTGAGCAAATCGTCCAAAGTTCTGCTGAAATATTATCGGAAATAACGAACTATACATCGATTATCCTGGGGCCGGAAATATTTGAAACGCGATTAAAACAGCTACAAATCATTACGTTGTCACCACATACAGCTGTGGCTATTTTAGTCACCAATACCGGACATGTGGAACACCGGGCATTTTCCGTTCCCGGGACAATTAATGCATCAGATCTGGAGAAAATGGTTAACATCTTAAATGATCGATTATATGGCGTACCGCTGATAAATCTACCTGAAAAGCTCAATACGGAAATTGTCAACCTGATGGATCAGTACATGGTCGATTTTCAATCATCCTATGCTTATCTGCAGGCTGCTTTTTTCAGCGAGAATCCGGTAAAGTTATACTTCGGCGGTAAAACAAACCTGCTGATGCAGCCTGAATTCAATGACATTGATAAAGTCCGGTCAGTTTATTCCTTAATCGAGGAAGAAGACGAATTGGTCAATTTGCTGAAGGATGCGGCAGATGGCATTAAAGTGACCATTGGCCATGAGAATAAAGTCGATGCGATCAAAGAATGCAGTCTGATAACAGCAACGTATGAAATGAATGAGGAGCAAATGGGTACAATTGCCTTGATAGGGCCAACCCGGATGGAATATAGGAAAGTGATTGCCTTGCTGAATGCTTTATCAGCTGAAATGACAGATGTATTGCATATGTGGTATCCGGATGATGATTAAGGAAACACTCTTATAGGATATTTCAGGAAGGTGGGGATGATCCCATCACTTCTTTGCTTTTACATGTTTATGTCCGGTACGTTTCATGTTATATTCTATCTTGGCTATTTTCATAATGGGAGGTGACAGGGATGACCGAGGAAAATCAAGAAAAACCAAACCAGAATGAAGTAAAAGATGAACAGGAAGATGTCGTTACAGAAGTCATCGATGCAGATGATCAAGACGTTACAGGACAAGCGGCATCAGCGGATCCTGAAGAAAACCCGCTTCAGGCTGAACTGGATCAGCTTAAACAGGAAAAAGATGACACGTATCAGCAATTGCTGCGTGTACAAGCGGAATTTGATAATTTCAAAAAACGATCCCAGAAAGAAAAAGAAGCGGAACGCAAATACAAGGCAGAAGACCTTGTAAAGGAATTATTGCCTGCACTTGATAATTTCGAGCGGGCATTGCAAGTGGAAGTCACCAATGAAACGAAAAGTTTTGTTGAAGGTGTAAAAATGGTTTATAACCAAATCAAGGATGCCCTGAAAGCCCAGGGTATTGAAGAAATCGAATCCGTCGGAAAACCGTTTGATCCGACCATTCACCATGCGGTTATGCAGGTTGAGAATGAAGATGCAGAACCAGATACCGTTGCAGAAGAGCTGCAAACAGGCTATTATCTGAAAGATCGGGTAATCCGGCCGGCAATGGTGAAAGTTAACAAGTAAATGGATGAGTAGTGAAGGAGGAATCAGATTATGGGTAAAATAATCGGAATTGACTTAGGTACAACAAATTCATGTGTCGCAGTGATGGAAGGCGGCGAATCCGTTGTCATTCCCAATCCGGAGGGGAACCGGACAGCACCATCTGTCGTTGCATTCAAAAATGGTGAACGCCAAGTAGGTGAAGTAGCAAAACGCCAGGCTATCACCAACCCAAATACGATTCAATCAATCAAACGTCATATGGGTACCGACTATAAAGTAACCATCGATGATAAAGAATATACACCTCAGGAAGTCTCGGCCATTATCCTGCAGTACCTTAAATCGTATGCGGAAGATTACTTAGGCGATACTGTCGAAAAAGCGGTTATCACAGTACCGGCATACTTCAACGATGCCGAGCGTCAGGCGACTAAAGATGCCGGAAAGATTGCTGGTCTGGAAGTTGAGCGTATCATCAACGAACCAACTGCAGCATCCCTCGCTTATGGTATTGATAAAGATGATCAGGATCAGACCATTCTTGTATATGACTTGGGTGGCGGGACGTTTGACGTTTCCATCCTAGATATCGGTGACGGCACGTTTGAAGTGGTCTCGACTGCCGGTGATAACCGTCTCGGCGGGGACGACTTTGACGAAGTGATTATGGATTATATGGTTCAGGAATTCAAAAAAGAAAATGGCATCGATCTTTCCCAGGATAAAATGGCAAAACAGCGTTTGAAAGATGCAGCTGAAAAAGCCAAAAAAGAACTTTCAGGTGTCACCCAGACGCAAATTTCACTGCCATTTATCACAGCGGGTGAGAACGGACCGCTACACTTGGAAATGAATATGACACGGGCTAAATTTGAAGAACTTTCATCGGATCTGGTTGAACGTACAATGCAGCCAACCCGTAAAGCACTGAAGGATGCGAACCTTTCTGCAAGCAAGATTGACAAGGTTCTCCTTGTTGGCGGTTCAACGCGGACTCCTGCTGTTCAGGAAGCCATTAAACGTGAAACAGGCAAAGAACCATCAAAAGGGGTTAACCCTGATGAAGTGGTTGCACTCGGTGCTGCCATCCAGGGCGGTGTTCTGCAGGGTGATGTCAAGGATGTTGTGCTACTGGACGTAACGCCATTATCATTGGGAATTGAAACAATGGGTAGTGTCACAACCAAACTGATTGAACGGAATACAACAATCCCAACAAGTCATTCACAAGTATTCTCGACAGCAGCTGACAATCAGACGGCGGTTGATATTCATGTGCTGCAAGGTGAGCGTGAAATGGCGGCTGATAACAAAACACTGGGTCGTTTCCAGCTGACTGACATTCCACCTGCACCTCGTGGCGTCCCACAAATTGAAGTGACATTTGATATTGATGCCAACGGTATTGTTAACGTCAGTGCAAAAGACAAAGGCACTAATAAAGAACAATCCATTACCATCAAGTCGTCATCTGGTCTCTCGGACGATGAGGTCGAAGAAATGGTAAAAGAAGCTGAAGAAAATGCGGAAGAAGACAAAAAGCGCCGTGAAGAGGCTGACCTTCGCAATGAGGCTGACCAGTTGGTGTTCACGACAGATAAGACGATCAAAGACTTAGGCGACAATGTAACAGATGACGAGAAACAAAAAGCTGAAGAAGCCAAAGAGGAATTGCAAAAAGCGATTGAATCAGACGACCTTGAGCAAATCAGGGAAAAGAAAGACGCCTTGCAGGAACAGGTCCAGCAGCTTTCCGTCAAAATGTATGAGCAAATGGCGCAACAGCAGCAGGCTGAAGAGGCTCAACAAGGAGAAGGCCAGGACTCGGACGATGAAGTCGTTGACGCCGACTACAAAGAAGTGGATGATGAGGAAGAAGATAAAAAATAACGACCATATAAGCAAAGGAAGTCCGATTTAGAGCACCACATCACATCCTGCGGTAATCTCGGGCTGCCCTTTATCCGGTTGCCCCAAGTCAAAGTCAGGTTTTCTTGACTTTGACTTTTTTCACTGGATAAGAAATCCGCACAGTCTTCGTTTGCGATGAAAACGGCAATGATGATATGATAAAATGTATGCAATAGTGTCGGGAGAGTGATTCACAAGTGAGTAAGCGCGACTATTATGAAGTGCTTGGTATCGAGAACGGCGCTTCAAAGGATGAAATAAAGAAAGCGTATCGTAAACTGGCAAGAAAATACCACCCGGATGTCAGTGAGGAAGAAAACGCTTCGGAAAAATTTAAGGAAGCAAAAGAAGCTTATGAAGTACTAAGCGATGAACAAAAACGGGCACAATATGATCAGTTTGGCCATGCAGGTGCTCAAGGTCAGGCAGGATTTGGCGGTGCCCAGGATTTTGGTGACTTTGGCGGCTTTGGTGATATTTTTGACATGTTCTTTGGCGGCGGCCGCAGACGTGACCCGAATGCGCCACAGCAGGGCGCCGATTTACAATATACGATGACGCTGGACTTTGAAGAGGCAATCTTTGGAAAAGAAGCGGACATCAGCATACCGAAAGAAGAGGAATGTGAAACCTGTCACGGTTCCGGTGCCAAACCTGGTACAAAAACACATAGCTGTTCCCATTGCCACGGTTCCGGTCAGCTGAACACCGAGCAGAATACACCATTTGGCCGTGTTGTCAATCGCCGTGTATGCCATTATTGTAACGGCACCGGTAAGATTATCCCGGAAAAGTGTCATACATGCGGCGGTGCCGGTAAGGTGAAAAAGCACAAAAGCATTCATATTTCAATCCCTAAAGGCATTGACGAAGGCCAGCAAATAAGAGTGGCCGGAAGAGGTGAGCCTGGCGTGAACGGTGGCCCACCCGGGGACTTGTTTGTCGTTATTCAGGTACGATCCCATGAGTTTTTCGAACGGGAAGACGATCACATCTATTGTGAATTACCGATAACATTTGCCCAGGCCGGTCTTGGAGACGAAGTAGAAGTGCCAACAGTCCACGGAAAAGTGATGCTGACGATTCCGGCGGGCACCCAAACCGGAAAAATCTTCCGTTTGAAGGGGAAAGGGGCGCCTAACGTCCGTGGCTATGGGCATGGTGATCAGCATGTCCAGATAAGGGTCGTTACCCCAAGCAGACTTTCCGATCGGCAAAAAGAACTGCTCCGCGAATTTAATGAAATTGGCGGTAACGAAGCAACCGACGAGCAAAGTTCTTTGTTCCAGCGTTTTAAAAATGCTTTCAAAAGCTGAACATGTACGGCATAGGAAAGGATATGGACTTCTGCGTATCCCGATGAACAAGAAACATGCGTCGGAAGATAACATCCACACATGATTTTGTTCACGAAGGGGTGTTTTTGCAGAAGTCCCTCTTCATATGACACTGGAAATGGCCCCAATGTTTCACGGGGGCCATACATTCCAGGAAACGGGAGGATATAGAGTGAACTGGTCTGAAATGCGCATACATACGACAAATGAAGCGGTCGAACCTATTTCCAATATTTTGCACGAGGCAGGTGCCAGTGGGGTTGTGATTGAGGATCCGATTGATCTGGTCAAGGAGCGCGAATCCCTGTTTGGTGAAGTGTATGAATTGGATCCGGATGACTATCCGGAAGAAGGCGTTTATATTAAAGCCTATTTGCCGGCAGATAACCATGTAGTGGAAGCAGTTGATGACATAAGGCAGGCGATCAATAACCTGATGTCATACGCTATCGATCTGGGACACAACAAGGTAACGTTAAGTGAACTAAATGAGGAAGAATGGGCAACAGCCTGGAAAAAATACTATAAGCCTGTTAACGTTTCCGAAATGATTACCATCGTCCCGACCTGGGAAGACTATGAACCCGTCTCGGAGGATGAAGTCATCATTGAACTTGATCCGGGTATGGCGTTTGGGACAGGGACACATCCGACAACCATATTGAGTCTTCAAGCAATTGAACACTATATACATAAAAACGACACAGCCATCGACGTGGGTTGCGGTTCCGGTGTCTTGAGCATTGCTGCAGGGTTGCTCGGTGCCAAAGAAGTTCACGCATTTGATTTGGACGATGTTGCGGTCAAAAGCACACAAATCAACAGCGAATTAAACGGCATGGCAGAACGGGTGACCGCGAGGCAAAATAATTTGCTGGACGATGTCGATATGCAAGCCGATCTCATAATAGCCAACATTTTAGCTGATATTATTGTGAGATTTATAGCGGATGCATGGAACAACCTCAAACCGAATGGATTTTTCATTGTATCCGGAATTATTCAGGCCAAAAAACAAATGGTGATAGCTGACTTGCAGCAAGCAGGTTTCCGGATTATCGATGTGAACGAAATGGAGGACTGGGTGGCGATTGTCGCTCAAAAGACTGAAGAGAAGCGTGGTGCCTGATTTGCAACGTTATTTTGTACCAGCGGAAAACTGGCATGACAACGAGGTTGTGATCACTGATGAGGACGCTCACCATATCAGCCGTGTGATGCGGGCAAAATCCGGCGACGAAATCATTTGCAATCATCCGGATGGACAGGCTGCCGTTACAGAAATCACGACTATGACAAGTGATCATGTTTACGCCGTTATTAAGGAATGGCTTGAAGGGTCAGCTGAATCACCGATAGCCATCACGATTGCCCAGGGTCTGCCTAAAAGTGATAAATTTGAATTTGTCTTGCAAAAGGGGACCGAACTCGGAGCAGCAGCATTTATCCCCGTTCAATCAGACCGGACAATTGTAACCTGGGACCATAAAAAAATGGAAAAGAAAATGAAACGGTTCAAGAAAATTGTTAAAGAAGCAAGTGAACAAAGCCATCGCAATAAAATCCCTTCCATTCAGCCGGTAACTGAGATAAATCAATTGGCTGAAGAAAGTAATGGGTTTGATTTAAAGTTATTGGCTTACGAAGAAGAGGCAAAAACGGACGTGTACCAGTCATTCGGCATGGTAATCAGAAGATTAAACCCGGATGACCGGGTATTGATCGTCATTGGTCCGGAAGGCGGCTTTTCCGGGCAGGAAGCTGATATACTTAAACAAAATGATTTTGTTCCCGTCCGACTGGGACCACGGATTTTACGCACGGAAACAGCTGCATTATATGCATTGGCAAGTGTTTCTTATCAATTTGAAGAATTGGGGTGAATGAAATGCCAACTGTAGCTTTTCATACGTTAGGGTGTAAAGTGAATCATTATGAAACCGAAGGAATCTGGAATATGTTTAAGGATAATGGTTACGAGCGTGTTGACTTTAATCGCCAGTCCGATGTCTATGTCATTAACACATGTACCGTAACCAATACAGGAGATAAAAAAAGCAGACAGGTCATTAGACGGGCTGTCCGTAAAAACCCGGATGCCGTTATCTGTGTGACGGGGTGTTATGCCCAGACATCACCGGGTGAAATTATGGAAATTCCCGGTGTTGACGTCATTGTTGGCACACAAAACCGGAAGAAGATGATTGACTACATCGAAGAGCACCAGAAAACGCGTGAACCCATCAATGGTGTCACGAATATCATGAAGAACCGTGTTTTTGAGGAGATGGACGTGCCGGCATTTACCGATCGTACACGTGCGTCATTAAAGATCCAGGAAGGGTGCAACAATTTCTGCACATTTTGCATTATCCCGTGGTCAAGAGGTTTGCTCCGTTCGCGGGATCCTGAGAATGTCATCAACCAAGCGCAAAATTTAGTGGATGCGGGCTATAAGGAAATTGTTCTAACAGGTATTCATACGGCGGGTTATGGAGAAGACATGAATGACTACAATTTTGCCAAGCTACTACAAGAGCTTGAGACAAAAGTTGATGGTCTGAAACGGATTCGCATTTCGTCGATTGAAGCAAGCCAGATCACTGATGACGTCATTGAAGTGCTCGATAAATCCGAAAAAATTGTTCGTCATTTGCATATCCCACTGCAGGCCGGATCGGATTCTGTACTGCACCGTATGCGCCGAAAATATTCCACAGCGTATTATAAACAAAAAGTGGCTAAAATACGCCGTGCCTTACCAGGACTTGCGATTACGTCAGATGTGATTGTCGGCTTTCCGGGTGAAACGGAAGAAGAATTCATGGAAACGTATCATTTTGTCAAAGACATCAGCTATTCCGAACTTCACGTTTTTCCATTCTCAAGAAGAACCGGTACACCAGCCGCCCGTATGACAGATCAGGTTGGTGACGATGTTAAAAACGAGCGTGTTAACCGGATGATTGAATTATCGGATCAGCTGGCCAAGGAATATGCTTCCGACTATGAAGACGAAGTGCTGGAGGTTATCCCGGAAGAGCATGTGCAGGAAGCGGATGGGGATATGCTGGAAGGTTATACCGATAATTATTTAAAGGTCCGGTTTAAGGGAGCAAAAGATTTAATCGGAAAAATTGTACGTGTGAAAATCACCCGCTCAGGCTATCCTTATAATGAAGGGATATTTGTTCGTGTGATGGATCATGCGACAAATGGCAGCATTGAAATGACGTCTTAATCCCCGGTACCTCCGGGGGTTATTTTATATTCAGGATGCAATTCCAAATGTGACATGCTATTATAGACAAAGAGGTATGGACAACCAATGATTAGGAGGAAACGTAGTATGAGCCAGGAACTTGCCAAATATATTGACCATACACAATTAAAGCCTGATACAACAAAAGATCAGATTAATCGGATTGTTAACGAGGCACGAGAACATAATTTCGCCTCGGTTTGTGTCAATCCTTATTGGGTGTCCGATTGTTATGAAAATCTGAAAGACACTGAAGTAAAAGTGTGTACTGTTATCGGCTTTCCGCTGGGGGCCACGTCGGCAACATCCAAGGTGTCCGAAGCAAAACAGGCTCTTAAAGATGGTGCAACAGAAGTGGATATGGTAATCAATGTCGGAGAATTAAAGTCAGCGAATGATGACGCTGTACAACGGGATATTGAAGCAGTTGTCCAGGCAGCAGAAGGAAGCGCATTGACAAAAGTGATTATTGAAACATCGCTTTTGGATAATCCGGAAAAAGTACGTGCCTGTCAGCTGGCCAAACAGGCAGGTGCTGATTTTGTCAAAACGTCTACAGGCTTTTCCGGCGGTGGTGCATCCGTAGAAGATATTAAATTAATGCGGAAAACAGTCGGGAATGATATGGGTGTCAAAGCTTCCGGCGGAATTCGGGATCTGGCGTCAGTGAAAGCGATGATTGATGCAGGTGCAACACGGATTGGCGCCAGTTCCGGTGTTGACATCATAGCTGGTGAAACAGGTACATCCGACTATTAAAGGAAGACTAAATTTTTTCATGAAGCAATATTTAAGTTGACCTGATAAGCCTGTTATATTATAATGACCAATGACATGTCATACAATGTTATACATGTTTTTGCTTTTATTTTTTGTTTTGTGCTTCGGAGGGAGGGAAATTAGCATGTCAAATACAACTCGCGTTCGTAAAAACGAGTCTCTTGAAGATGCTCTTCGTCGCTTTAAACGCAGCGTATCCAAAAGTGGTACATTGAAGGAATATCGTAAGCGTGAACATTATGAAAAACCAAGTGTACGACGCAAGAAAAAGTCTGAAGCTGCCAGAAAGCGCAAATAGTAAAGAAGGTGCATGCCCATGGCGTTAGTGGAACAGCTGAACCAGGATATGAAGCAGGCAATGAAAAACAAGGAAAAAGACAGACTTGCGGTTATACGCATGCTGAAAGCCTCGCTGCAAAATGAATCAATTAAACTTGGTAATCAAAATCTTTCAGAAGACGAGAATTAACGGTCCTTTCAAGAGAGTTGAAACAACGGAAAGATTCCCTCCAAGAGTTTAAATCAGCTGGACGCGATGATCTTGTTAATCATCTTGAAACGGAGATCGATGTTATAAAGGCATATATGCCCCAGCAGCTTACTGAAGAAGATCTGGAGCAGATAGTGAAGTCAACCATTGAGGAAGTGAATGCAACTTCCAAACAAGATATGGGCAAGGTGATGAGCACGATTATGCCGAAAGTAAAAGGGAAGGCTGATGGTGCACGGATTAATAAACTGGTTCAAAGACACTTAGGGTAATTTTTCAAAGGTCTTGTCGCAACGGCAGGACCTTTTTATCGTATTTCGAATGATAATGGAATATATTATTGTATATGGAATGGTTGTTTTTACGGTAGCTTATGTTACGATTTTAATTAATTGAAACCTTTTACCAGGAAAAAACGTAAAGATAAGGCCGGGCATATCAGAGAGGGGGGAGTCGTGTGTATGGTGCCGGATGCAGGCAGGTTAGTGTTACGGCAATGATATTGGTTATTCTATATGCTTTATCCAGTCTCATGTCTCCTGCCTATGCTGAAGACAACAAAGATGGTGATCTCGTCTATGTCGTCCCGATTGAGAATGAGGTTGAAAAGGGACTGGGAGCCTTCCTCAATCGTACGGCCCAGGAAGCTGAAGAAGACGGGGCAGATCATATAATCTATGAAATTGATACGCCAGGTGGAGCCGTGGATGCTGCTGAACAAATTGGGGAAATGCTACAAAACTTGGATATTGAAACGACGGCCTTCATTGTCAACCGGGCGTTGTCTGCAGGGTCTTACCTTGCGTTGAATACAGATAATATTTATATGAAACCCCAGGCAACGATGGGAGCAAGCGGTGTCATCAACCAGGATGGAACGGCTGCTGATGAAAAAGCCCGGTCCGCATGGTTATCTGCCATGAAAAGTGCTGCCGAATCGAAAGGGAGAGATCCCCAATATGCCGCAGCGATGGCCGATCCAAGTATCGATATGCCGAAGTATGCGGCTGGTGAAGGAAAGTATCTCACATTGGAGCCGAGTACAGCGGAAGAAGTCGGCTATTCCGCTGGTACAGTTGAGAATCGCACCGCTCTTCTGGAAGCGTTGGAGTTAAGTGATGCAGCCATTACGGAAAAAGAACTGACCATTTCGGAACATATAGCAAGATTCATCACCAACCCGGTTGTGGTGCCCATTCTTTTGTCGGTTGCCAGCATTGGTTTGATTGTTGAACTGTTTTCCCCGGGATTTGGCCTTCCAGGGATCACAGGTGTTCTGGCTTTAATTTTATTCTTTTACGGCCATGTTGTCGCAGGTTTGGCTGGCATGGAAGCTGTCGTCTTATTGATACTGGGAGTCGGGCTGATCATTGCAGAGTTTTTTTTACCAGGAGGCATTGCCGGCTTACTCGGCCTTGCGGCAATTTTCGGATCACTTATCATGTCAGGGCAGGACATTGGCCATATGGCGATGAGTATCAGCATTGCCTTACTTGCTACGATTATTGTTTCTGCCATCCTGTTTAAGACGATTGGTGGAAACAAGGGGTTTTTCCGTCGTTTGGTTTTAACCGATCAGACGTCAACCGAACGTGGCTATGTCTCTTCAGAAAACCGAATGGAATTAATCGGTATGGAGGGCAGAACGCTGACACCCCTGCGGCCATCGGGAAGCGCGTTATTTGGTGATGAACGTCTTGACGTTGTGACGGAGGGGGGGTTCATTGGCAAAGATCAACCTGTAAAAGTAGTGCGAGTAGAAGGGGTTCGCGTGGTTGTAAGAGATATTTAATAACATTGATAATCAGGAGGAATTTGCATGGGATTGGAACAGCTGATGCCGATTATTATAATCGCGATCATTGTCATTGCTTTGGCAGTTTTATTCACGTTCATTCCAGTGATGCTGTGGATCAGCGCATTGGCAGCGGGCGTAAAGGTTGGTATTTTCACGCTTGTCGGTATGCGCTTACGCCGAGTTGTACCGGCAAGAGTCATTAATCCGCTAATTAAAGCACATAAAGCAGGACTGGACGTATCGACGAATCAACTGGAAAGCCATTATCTTGCAGGAGGTAACGTTGACAGGGTCGTCAATGCGCTGATTGCTGCTCACAGAGCGAATATCGAGCTGTCATTTGAACGGACGGCCGCGATTGACCTTGCCGGCCGTGATGTGCTTGAAGCGGTCCAGATGAGTGTTAATCCTAAAGTTATTGAGACACCTTTCATTGCCGGTATTGCCATGGACGGGATTGAAGTGAAAGCAAAGGCCCGCATCACGGTGCGCGCTAATATAGACCGTTTGGTTGGTGGTGCCGGAGAAGACACCGTTATTGCCCGTGTAGGGGAAGGGGTTGTCAGTACCATTGGTAGCTCCGAAGCGCATACGAAAGTTCTGGAAAATCCTGATTCTATCTCACATAATGTGTTAGGCAAAGGGCTTGACGCAGGAACAGCATTTGAGATTCTGTCGATTGATATTGCTGATGTGGATATCGGCAAGAACATCGGGGCTATTCTGCAAACCGATCAGGCTGAAGCGGATAAAAATATCGCACAGGCCAAAGCGGAAGAAAGACGTGCAATGGCTGTTGCGCAAGAGCAGGAAATGGTGGCCCGCGTTGAAGAAATGCGTGCAAAAGTTGTGGAAGCTGAAGCAGATGTGCCACGTGCTCTCGCAGAAGCATTGCGTTCCGGCAATATGGGTGTCATGGATTACATGAATTATAAAAACATTGATGCCGATACCGACATGCGCGACACAATCGGGAAATTGACCCAGGACAATGAAGAACATGATGACAACAACAAGCAATAATGTGTCAGCTCATGATGAAGGAGGGTTACGATGGAAATAATTTTTATCATCCTTGCCATCGTGGCAGCACTTTCAGGTTTTTTTAAAGACAATGCACAAAATAATAGAGATACATCAGAACGCCGTCAAAACAAGCCGGTTCCTGCACCGTTCCCCTCTGGCGGTGAAGACAAAACGGCCGACAGTCCACACCGGGAAACAGAGACGGTTCCAACTGATGTTGCAGAGTCCATCGAAGAAAGGCAGTACGAGCAGCGCAAACAATTGGCTGAACGTATGAACAAAACGGAACAAACACAAACACCAGATTCTGAACATGACGGAATCAAGCAACATATTACCAGAGAACCGGGAAATGAACTGACAGCCGAACAGCAAAAAATGAAGAGGCAGATGAATCATAATTTGACCCGCACCGGTTTAGTCAACGGTGTCATCATGTCAGAGGTTTTAGGCCAACCAAGAGCTATTAAACCATACCGCAGTATTGTGGCCCAACGGAAAAAATAAAGGCAATATATAAAGAACCAATACTAGGCAGAAGCACTGTCCGGTATTGGTTCTTTTTTTGTTCTTAACCTGTCATTACAGTCATAAATATATGTTGAGAGAGGGGGGCCGCATCCGTGAAAAAATGGCAACAGCGAATTGGTCCGTGGCTGGTGAAACATTTTTCACTTCCTTCTGATGTCATGATGGAGTTACCTAGGGTTACCCTGTTAGGTCAACTTCACGTCTATGTTGAAAACCATCAGGGTTTAACCGTTTATTCCGACACCGAGCTTAAACTCAAGGCAAACAAAGGGTATATACAAATTACTGGTTCATCATTTGTATTGAAAATGATGCTGCCTGAAGAAATATTGCTGGAAGGGAATATAGAAGAAGTCAAATTTTTACCTGACTAATGTGGCTTTTAAGGAGGAGGACATGAAACATATACAAGGTACGTCAATTACGGGGTATGTGACAGTCCAGGTGAAGGGGAGCCACCCGGAACTATTTTTCCAAAAATGCAGCGAACAGGATATCACTGTCTGGAATATCAAAAAAAAATCGGAGCGTGTGTGTTCGGGGAATGTTAAACTACAGGACATTCGCCATTTAAAACAGATAAAAGACCGGACACATTATAAATTGGCATTTAAGGATAGACATGGTTTTCCGTTCCTGTTAAGAAAGTTTACCCGTAAAAAAGAGGTTCTGATCGGTCTTTTATTAAGTATCCTGCTTGTATTCTGTTTGTCAAACATTATATGGGAAATCAGAATTACGGGTGTACCAAAGGAAATCGAAGAGAAAATCAATGAACAGTTGACCGACTATGGCATCCATCAGGGTACATGGACATTTACGCTGGACTCCCCGAGTGATATTCAGCAAAACCTGATTAATGACATACCTGAATTATTATGGGTTGGTGTCCAGCAGCAGGGGACAAGCTTTTTGCTCGAAGGCGTGGAAAAAACCGTTGTCGAGGAAGAGGAGGTTGAAGGACCCAGAAATCTGGTTGCAACCAAAAAGGGTGTTATCGAGTACATGTATGTCGCAAAAGGCCTTCCCCAAGTCCAGGTGAATGATTATGTCGAGCCAGGAGATGTACTTGTTTCCGGAAATATTCAATTTTCAGAGGAAGATAAAGATGATGAGGAAGATGAAGAAGATGAAAACGAATCGAATGAACTGGTTGCTGCCGAGGGGGAAGTGACCGCCAAAACATGGTATGAGACAGAGGTTACCGTTCCCTTAAAGACGAATTATGAAGAATTAACCGGGAATACTGAGGCGAGATATCATGTGAAAATCGGTGGGGTGGAATTGCCTGTATGGGGGTTCGGCGATCCTGAATATCCGGCTATTCACCGGGAACGACAAGAAAAGGACTTTTATTTGTTTAAATGGAAATTGCCGTTTAGTTTAGTGGAAACAACCTTGAGTGAAAAAAATTACATTGAAACCGAAAGAAGCAAAGAAGAAGCTGCCGACATCGGCATTAGACAAGCCAGAAAAGAACTGCAGTTAAAATTGGGCCCTGAGGCGGAAATCATCTCTGAAAATATTTTGCAAGAAACGGTCGATAATGGTAAAGTTAAATTAATCTTATACATGTCTGTTGAAGAAGATATTGTCAAACACGAAGCAATAGACCAAGGAGATTGATTATGCCGAATAACTTGAAAACAATCGAGTTACAGCTTAATAACCCGAATGAGGCCCTGGCTTTGTTCGGTACGAATGATAAACATTTAAAACAAATTGAAGAACGGCTGCAAGTATCAATCGTCACCAGGGGCGAGCAAGTGAGTGTTTCAGGAAGTCAAGAGACTGTCGCCATGGTGGAGGAAATTTTGCTCACGCTGCAATCGATTGTCAGGAAAGGGCTGGCCATTACGGAACGGGATGTTGTCTATGCGGTTGACTTAGCGAAAAAGGATAAAATCCAGCAATTTGAAACGCTATTTGAAGATGAAATAACCAAAAATGTAAAAGGAAAATCGATCCGTGTCCAGACGCTGGGACAGAAGCGCTATACCGATTCCATCAAGGCAAATGATCTTGTTTTCGGTATCGGACCGGCCGGTACCGGCAAAACGTATCTTGCTGTGGTGATGGCCATCCATGCTTTAAAAAACGGGGAAGTTAAACGGATTATTTTAACGCGTCCCGCCGTTGAAGCGGGCGAAAGTTTGGGTTTTCTTCCGGGTGATTTAAAAGAAAAAGTCGATCCGTACCTGAGACCGTTGTATGACGCATTGCACGATGTATTTGGAGGAGAGCACACCATGCGTCTGATCGAGCGGGATACGATCGAAATTGCCCCGCTTGCTTATATGCGCGGGCGGACACTTGATGATGCATTTGTTATATTGGATGAAGCTCAGAACACAACGCCGGAACAAATGAAAATGTTTCTGACACGTTTGGGATTCGGCTCGAAAATGGTAATTAACGGCGATATTACGCAGATTGACTTACCGAAGGGCGTACAATCAGGTTTGCAGGTAGCCAATCGGTTGCTGGCCGCAGTCGATGGTATCTCATTTGTTCATTTAAATGAAACAGACGTTGTCAGGCATCCTTTAGTGCAAAAAATCATTGATGCTTATGAAAAGGCAAAGTCGTGATTTAGGCAGTGTAAGACCCCAGAAATAGCGGGTCTTATTTCTATATTCATCCAGGTTGCGGAGGTGGGGCGCATGAAATGGCTGTACATGATCAACCGTTTCTTCAAAAAAATCCGGTCCAGATGGCTGCTGTTATTAACAGTCATGCTATTGGGACTGACGTTTTTCCTTGTAACGCTCCAGAATGTGATAACCGAAACGTATGATATTGAACGGTTTTCAAGTGCTGACGAAACAATCCGTTCCCCCCTCACGATCGAACATGAACAGGAAACCGAACGAAAGACCCGGGAAACTGTTCAGGCGGTGGACGACCGGTATAATATCTCCAGTGAAATCACCGAGGAACGAACGGCATTTATTGATGAAATATTTGATGCGATCGCGATGCTAAACCATTCTGAACCGGCGGATGACCGTTCCGGTTCCGGATCAACTGCTGATAACGCAGAAGACCCCGCAACAACGCAAACGAAACTGAACGAATTAAAAGAGCTGCTGTCACCGGAAATTACTGAATCTATTGATCATGACGTTTTTGACGCCTTGCTTCGAACTGAACCTGGGGATCGTGATGATGCCAAAGAACTGCTTGTTCAATCGGTTAATGACGTCATGAAAGAAGGCATTCGGGCAGAAAACATTCAGCGTGCCCGCTCTGACGTTGAACAGATCATCCAACATTCTGAATTGGATGATGCAACCAAGCCACCCTTAATCGACATAAGTCAATTTGCCGTCACCGAAAACGCCTTTTTTGATGCCGAAAAAACAGCGGAGGTCCGTAAAACAGCCGCCAGTGAGGTAGACCCTGTCATCATCCGTGCAGGTGAGGTGATTGTCAGGGAAGGTCAGACGATCACCAATGCGATTTATGAAGAATTGAAACTTGTCGGCGTTTTGGATAACGACCAAAAAATGTTTCCTGTTATCGGCCTGGGGTTATTGATCGTTCTCATGATGATGGTCATGGTGCACGAACTGAATAACTTTGCGAAAACTGATGAATCGGATAAAGGGCGACTGGCAGCTGTATTTTTTGTCAGTTTGATCGTCGTTGCACTCATGAAAATTGTCAGTCTATATACGACATCTGTCAATCAGCTGTTTTTTGCTGTCCCACTGGCCACAGGCGTTTTATTGGTCAAGCTACTGTTGAATGAGCGGCTGGCAATTGTCTTGTCAATGCTTTATGCCATTATCGGAAGCATTATTTTTAACAGCCAGATTCCCGGATCACTTAATGTGGAAGCAGGTATCTATTTCTTTTTCTCACAAATGGCGGCTATTATGTTTCTCACAAATGTCAAAGATCGGTTGGCTATTCTTAAATCAGGATTTGGCATGACGATCGTTAACGTGCTGACTGTATTATTATTTTTATTCCTTTCAATTGAAAAGTATTCCCCCACCGACATATTTCTGCAGTCGGGGTACGGTGTCATGGCTGCATTTTTATCTGCCGTACTGACAGTCGGTTTACTCCCGCTTTTCGAAACCGGACTCGGGATATTATCTGATTATAAGTTATTGTCACTTGCGAAGCCGAATCAGCCACTGCTCAGGAAAATCCTGACCGAAGCGCCAGGCACGTACCATCACTCGGTTATGGTCGCAAACCTCAGTGAAACAGCATGTGAAGCCATTGGTGCGAACGGCCTCTTGGCAAGGGTCGGAGCCTATTATCACGATATTGGCAAAACCGTCATGCCACATTATTTTATTGAGAATCAAATGGCGATTAATAATCCGCATGATGTCATCGAACCGCAGCAAAGTGCCGACATCATCATCAGCCATCCGTATGACGGAGGCCGTATTCTAAAAGAACACAAATTACCTAAACCGGTTGTTGATATTGCCATGCAGCATCACGGAACAACATTATTGAAATACTTCTATTATAAAGAGCGGGAAAGAAATAAGCATGCCCGGGAAGCTGAATTCAGGTATCCCGGTCCGAAACCGCAATCAAAGGAAGCGGCGGTTATTTGTATATGTGATGCGGTCGAAGCTGCTGTCCGCTCGCTTAAGGATCCGACAGAGGAAAAAATCGACGACATTGTGGCATCGATTGTGAATGATCGCCTGATGGATGGTCAATTAAACGCGTGTCCGCTAACTTTGAAAGAATTGAATCACGTTCATCAGACTATCTGTGAAACCTTAAAAGGTATTTTTCATTCACGGATTCAATATCCCATGAAGGAGGCTAAATAATGCATATTGACTTTCAGGATCAGACAAAAATGGTTCCCGCCGACCAGATTGATTTATTGCAGCGTCTCATGATGTACGCAGGCAAAAAGGAGAAAGTTGCCAGTGAAGCTGAGGTTTCTGTGACCTTTGTCAGTAACCAGGAGATCAAAGAAATCAATCGAAACTACCGCCAACAGGATAGGCCGACAGATGTCATTTCGTTTGCGATGCAGGAAAAAGTGGCTGGTGAGACTGACATTTTCGGTGAAGATTTGCCGCTTGTACTCGGGGATATTGTGATCTCGGTGGATAAAGCAAAAGAACAGGCGGAAGAATACGGTCACTCGCTGGAAAGGGAACTGAGCTTTTTGACCGTTCACGGTTTTCTTCATTTGCTTGGTTATGATCATATGAACCCGGAAGATGAGGCGGAAATGTTCAGTAACCAAGACCTCATATTGGGTGAATTCGGCATTGAACGCTAAACGAAGGAAGTCTTTAATCGGGCTGACCCACGCTTGGAATGGCCTTAAAACAATTTTTTGCACGGAGCGCAATTTTCGGATACACATCATGACAGTATTTGCCGTGATGGCAGCCGGCATTGTCCTGCAGCTACCGATCATAAAATGGGCGATCATTATAGTTGTCATCGGTTTGGTACTGGTCGCTGAAATGCTCAATACAGCTGTCGAAAAAATGCTGGATTATGTGAAGCCGACTGTTCACCCTCAGGCAAAAGTCATCAAAGATATAGCAGCAGGTGCTGTTTTGGTTGCAGCGGTTGTGGCTGTTATTGTGGGATTGCTTGTTTTTCTTCCTGAATTTCGGGAATGGTGATAGCGAATACAAGCCCGTTTTGACAGTTTTTGTTGAAATATCAGTTCTTTTCAAAAGTTTTGTCCATTCGCATGAAACATATTGTAGTTTATAGTATGATAAAAAATATAAAGAGAATTTTGCTTCGGAGGATACATCATGTCAGAGAAATTCAAATCAGGATTTATTGCCATCATCGGGAGACCGAATGTAGGGAAATCAACGTTCATGAATCAAATGATTGGTGAAAAAATCGCTATCATGAGTGATAAAGCGCAAACGACTCGAAACCGGATTCAAGGTGTCCTCACAACGGATGATGCCCAGATCGTATTTATTGATACACCGGGAATTCATAAACCCAAGCACCGTTTAGGTGATTTCATGGTCAAGGTAGCCGAGGACACCCTCAATGAAGTGGATGCCGTTCTATTTATGATTAACGCTGAAGAAGGCTATGGAAAAGGGGATCAATATATTTTGGACCGGCTGCAAAAGGTGCGAAGTCCGGTGTTTTTGGTCATCAATAAGATTGATCTTGTCCACCCGGATGATTTATTGCCGCTGATTGACCGATACAAGGATAAGTATCAATTTGAAGAGATTATTCCGATTTCAGCATGGCAGGGCAATAACCTGCCCCGGTTGCTCGATGAATTGAAAAAACGTATACCGGAAGGACCCCAGTATTATCCTGATGACCATGTAACCGACCATCCCGAGCGATTTATCATCAGCGAGTTAATCCGTGAGAAAGTGCTCGTTTTAACACGGGAAGAAATTCCCCATTCAATCGCGGTTGTCATTGAAAATATCGAGCAGAGGCAATCAAACACGGTACTTATTCAGGCGACGATTGTAACGGAACGAAAATCACAAAAAGGAATTATGATTGGTAAACAGGGATCCATGCTGAAGACGATTGGCCAAAAGGCCCGTGGGGATATTGAAACACTGCTTGGTTCAAAGGTTTATTTGGAACTATGGGTGAAAGTCAAAAAAGACTGGCGCAACAATCAGTCCCAGCTGCATGAATTCGGCTTCCGGCATGACGAATATTAGACTTGGTAAATTTTAATACTCATCGATTCAGCACCTTGTGGAAAATCTAATACTGCAGGTTCAAAAAGAAAGATAACTTTTTGAATACAGCTCTATTGAATTCAAACATGCAATGGAAAGGCGGGGTTTCTTGTGATCGACTTTACTTGGAAATTATTCAGTCAGACAGGAAACATTGAAACCTATTTACTCTTGAAAGAACTGGAAAAAAGAGAACATAATGACAACAGGCAGGAAAGTCATAAAGGGACGTCATTAAACACAAAAACTTAACAAGCGGCTTGCAGTTAAAAGAAGGTGATGCTGTTTGCTTGAAAAAATGCAGGGTATTGTCATGAAAACGCAAGACTATGGGGAAACACACAAAATTGTGACGCTATTCAGCAATAAATCAGGAAAAATCTCGGCCATCGCAAGGGGTGCAAAGAAACCGAAAAGCCGAATGGCTGCCATCACGCAGCCATTCGTATATGGTGTTTTTTTTGTTTATCTCAATTCAGGATTGAGTACAATCCAGCAGGGGGATCTCACTCATTCATTCCGGCATATACGCGAGGATATCATTAAAACGGCGTACGCCTCCTACATCGTTGAATTGACTGATAAGTTAACCGATTCTCATTCACCAGACCACTATCTTTTTGATCAGTTATACCGGACATTGGACTGGATAGCTGAAAATGAAGAGGCAGATATCCCGATTATGATGTACGAACTGAAGCTGTTTAATAAAGGCGGATTTGCGCCAACGGTTGATAAATGTGTACACTGCAGCGGTACCGATAAACCTTTTGCATTTTCCATAGCTGAGGGTGGTTTGCTCTGTTCCAGATGCAAGTACCTGGATCCGCAATCTGTAACATTGTCAGATAAGGTGGCACGTTTGTTTTATATTTTTACCGAAATCGGACTGGAACGGGTCGGGACGATTTCGGTAAAATCTGAAAACAAAAAGCTACTGCGTGACATTATAGATGCCTATTATGAACAGTATGGGGGCTATTACCTCAAATCAAAACGATTTCTTAAGCAATTGGATAAGCTGACGTAGAAGCCATCATCTTGACAATCATGCCGTTATATCGTAATATGCTTATACATAATGGTAATCATATTTTAACATTGTGCTGATGGAGAAGAGTACTTATGAGTTCCCTGTTGTTAGCGAGTCCGGAATGGTGGAAGCCGGATAACAGAACATGAGGAATGGCACTCTGGAGCAATGCTGATAAAGTGGCTCTCGGAAGAGCAAATAGGGTGGAACCGCGGATTAACCCCCGTCCCTATGTCGGTCAACGAATCGACATGGAGGACGGGGGTTTTTCATTTTGATCCTGAAATCGGCTCATTCGTCGATTCCGCAAACCCGCCTTCAGGCATCTGACTGCTGAAAGATACCGAGTTTTTTAAAGATGGAGGGTAACCATGACAATTCAAGAAATGATTTTAGCACTGCAAAAGCATTGGTCGGAACAAAATTGTATTTTAATGCAGGCCTATGATGTGGAAAAAGGGGCAGGAACCATGTCACCAATGACACTGCTCAGGAGTCTCGGGCCGGAGCCCTGGAATGTAGCGTATGTGGAACCGTCACGGCGGCCTGCTGATGGACGGTATGGCAAGAACCCGAATCGTCTGTACCAGCATCACCAATTCCAGGTCATTATGAAACCGTCCCCGGAAAACATTCAGGAATTATATCTTGATTCATTAAAAGCACTTGGGATTGACCCACTAGAGCATGATATCCGGTTTGTGGAGGATAATTGGGAAAACCCGACCCTCGGCGCTGCCGGTCTGGGATGGGAAGTATGGCTGGATGGCATGGAGATTACCCAGTTCACTTATTTTCAGCAGATTGGCGGACTGGAAGCTAACCCCGTTGCAGTTGAGCTAACTTACGGTATTGAACGACTGGCATCGTACATTCAGGACAAAGAAAATGTGTTTGATCTGGAATGGACAAATGGAGTCAGCATTAATGATATCTTTTTCCAGCCGGAGTATGAACATTCCCAATATACCTTCGAAGCGTCTAATACAGATATGCTTTTCCAGCTGTTCACGATGTATGAGAATGAAGCAAAGGTAACGATGGAAAAAGGACTGGTGTTCCCGGCATATGATTACGTCTTAAAATGTTCCCACACGTTTAATTTGCTGGACGCAAAAGGGGTTATTTCCGTTACGGAACGAACGGGTTATATTTCCCGAATCCGCCACCTGGCCAGACAAATTTCCCAAGCATATGTGAGAGAGCGGGAACGGTTAGGCTTCCCTATGCTGAAAAAGGAGGCACAATAATGGCTAAAGATGTACTGGTGGAAATCGGGCTCGAAGAACTTCCGGCCAGATTCGTTAATGATGCAGAAAATCAGCTGTTGCACAAAACGGAAAACTGGCTTGCCGATTCACGGATTGCCTATACGTCCATCCAATCCTTTTCAACACCGCGCAGACTGGCCGTCCAGATTAACGAGGTGGCTGAAGAACAGACATCACTGGAAGAAGAAGTGAAAGGTCCGGCATTAAAGATTGCGCAGGATGAGGCCGGCAACTGGACAAAAGCGGCAACCGGTTTTACAAAAGGCCAGGGAAAAACGGTTGATGATATCTATACCAAGGATGTCAAAGGGACGACATATATTTTTGTCAAAAAACAGATTGTCGGTCAGCCGACCAAAGCGTTGTTACCCCAGTTCAGTGATATTTTGACAGCCATTCAATTCCCGAAAAATATGCGCTGGGCTGACCATACACTGCGCTATGCGCGTCCTGTTCGCTGGATTATGGCTTTATTCGGCGAGGACGTCATTCCGTTCGAAATCACTGGGGTGAAGACAAGTAACCAGACTTACGGCCACCGGTTTTTAGGCGATGTGGTCACATTGGCATCACCTACTGGATACGAAGAAGCACTGGAAAATCAGTATGTCATCGTGAATCCGGAAAAACGTCGGCAAATGATTATTGATGGCATGAAAAAAGCTGAAGCGGCGAAAGGTTTCAGCATCCCGGCAGATGACGCGTTGCTGTGGGAAGTATGTAATCTGGTCGAGTATCCGACCGTTTTTGTCGGGTCATTTGATGCTTCTTACTTAACGCTTCCGGCGGATGTTCTGACAACATCGATGAAAGAACATCAGCGTTATTTTCCCGTCAAGTCAAATGATGGTGAGTTGCTGTCATATTTTGTGGCTGTGCGGAATGGGGATGACTACGCACTGAATACAGTTAGCAGAGGGAATGAAAAAGTACTACGGGCAAGGTTATCAGATGCCCAATTCTTTTTTGAGGAAGACCAGAAACAATCGATTGATTATTATTTGGAAAAGCTCGATCGGATTGTGTTCCAGGAAAAACTTGGTACGATCGGTGATAAAGTCAAACGCGTTACAGCTACGGCCGACGAATTATCACAATGGTTGAATCTCGATGACGAAACCCGGGCAAGTACGGTTAGAGCAGCAGAAATTTGTAAATTTGACTTGCCTACGAACATGGTGAATGAATTTACGAATTTGCAGGGGATCATTGGTGAGACATATGCGTTAAATGCCGGTGAAAAAAGTACGGTTGCCAGAGCTGTAGCGGAACATTACTTACCTGGTCAGGCAGGTGGTAAACTCCCGGAAACCATTGAAGGGGCGATTGTCAGTGTTGCCGATAAACTGGACACGATTGTCGGCTGTATTTCGGCTGGGTTGATTCCAAGCGGTTCCCAGGATCCATATGGACTGAGAAGACAGGCAACAGGTGTTTTAAAAATATTGCAGGTGTTCAACTGGAATCTGACCGTGGAATCATTGCTGGCATTGACTGAACGGCAATTCGGGGAAATGGATTTGGCCCAGTCCGAATCACAGCAGGCTCGGACAGCTATCGATCAATTTTTCAGACACCGTATCACGTATCTTTTAAAAGAATGGTCGATTGATCCGGATGTTATCCATGCTGTACTGGCTGATGACATGGGAGTCATGACTTACATGATGGCCAAGGCCGAAAACTTATCCCGTGAACGGAACAATCCTGATTTTAGACCTGTTCAGGAAGCGCTTGTGCGCGTGTTGAATCTTGCTGCTAAAACAGATCGGAAGGCAGTCAGCCGGGACGTCTTTAAAACAGCGTCTGAACAACAGCTTTATGAAACCTATTTAACAGTCAGGGGCAGCTATTATCATGCGAATCATGAGCAGGATGCGGACGAAGCTTTACAACAGTTGGGAAAACTTTCGCAGCCGATTCACAATTTCTTTGATCATAATATGGTGATGACTGATGATGAAACAACGCGTCATAACCGATTGGCCCTGATTAACAATATAGCTGGTCTGATATATGATTATGCGGATCTGTCAGCGATTGAGTGGAAACAGCATTTTTGATGCAGGATGACCGTATTTCCTTTTTCACTATAAAGCGTGTATAATATTGGGAAGGGGTATGTCACATTTACGTGCGCAGGTGGTGAAAAAGTGGAATTATCAAATAGACAGGAACAGATTATTGAAATTGTGAAGGAAAATGGACCAATCACCGGGGAACATATAGCTGAACGGCTGAGCCTGACCCGTGCCACACTAAGACCGGATCTGGCGATATTGACAATGGCGGGTTTCCTTGAGGCTAGGCCCCGGGTTGGTTATTTTTATACGGGTAAGACAGGCACTGAATTATTGACCGAACAGATTAAGAAATTCAAAGTATATGAATATCAATCCGTACCCGTCGTGGTTAAAGAGGATGCATCCGTGTACGATGCCATTTCGACGATGTTTCTCGAAGATGTGGGAACTTTGTTTGTCGTCAACCAGTATTCATGCCTGACTGGCGTTTTATCACGAAAAGATTTATTGCGGGCAAGCATCGGCAACCAGGAATTGGATGCTATACCGGTTCATATCATTATGACCCGGATGCCTAATATTACGGTCTGTTACCGTAATGATCTGCTGATCGATGCCGCTAAAAAACTGATTAATAAACAAATCGATGGGTTACCGGTTATAAAAGAAACGGAAATCGGCACTGAAATTATTGGCCGAATTACCAAAACAACGGTCACCAAGGCTTTCGTTGAACTGATTATGGATGAGCACTTATAAGGGAGGAGTATGGTCCATGGGAGATAAGCCACTTGTTTACGTTCTCTCCGATTCGGTAGGTGAGACGGCAGAACTTGTGATCAAAGCGGGTCTGAGCCAATTCAACGATGGAGAGTACCAGATTCAGCGGGTGCCATATGTGGAAGATAAAAAAACGATTGACGATACATTACAGCTTGCAGTGGAAAAACAGGCAGTCATCGGTTTTACGTTAGTCGATCCCGAATTACGGACATATGTGAATGAACAGGCCAGTCAAATGAACATGGAAGCGATCGATATTATGGGGCCCATGATGGAAGCGATGAAGCGGTCGTTCAATAGCGACCCCCGATTGGAGCCGGGTCTGGTTCATCAGCTGGATGAAGATTATTTCAAGCGTGTTGAAGCGATTGAATTTGCTGTCAAGTATGACGATGGAAGAGATCCGCGTGGTATTGCCCGCGCCGACATTATTTTGATTGGTGTATCCCGTACATCGAAGACACCCTTATCACAATACTTGGCTCATAAACGCCTGAAGGTTGCCAATGTCCCGATTGTACCGGAAGTCGACCCACCTGAAGAGCTATTCGAAGTGGACGCTGCTAAATGCATTGGTCTGCGGATTAGTCCGGAAAAATTAAACGACATTCGGAAAGAACGGCTTAAAGCATTGGGGCTTGGCGACCAGGCCACATACGCAAATATGGATCGAATTTATCAGGAGCTGGCATATTTTGATGAAGTGGTTGAAAAAATAGGGTGTGACGTTGTTAATGTATCGCACAAAGCGGTTGAAGAAACAGCGAATACGATTTTGCGCATGATCAGACAAAGGTGAGGATGAACAGGAAATATCCTTTGATAGAATGTTTTCTGGATCATACCTCTTTTCATATCGTTTCTGTTTCCGATGAATGTATGACAAAAACGGAAGCAGACTTTTTTATGGCATATTTTCTATTTTTGTATTATAATATCTTTTTGCGTCAAAAAATAGACTTAATGAATAGGGCTGTAGCTGCTGCGGGTCTAAGCTGTATTCAGAAAAATAAAACATTGTGATCCGGGAAGGAATAATGAAACACCGTGTAGAATACAAGTATGTAAGTATCTGTTTAACAATCACGTTTATATAAGTGCTTCAGGAGGTACAATAGTACAGTAAGTCAAAAGTCCTTCTTATGGTTATTCTGTTGGTCCAAATTTATGTGGTTTTGGACAGGCAATATCAGTTCTTTACACCAATGGAAGGGATTTTTTTCGAAATGAACAAAAAGATTGTCGAATAATAAAGGATTTTCGTTGTGAATATCGAAATATAAAAGCATGGTGGTCAATATGTCTGCCCAGATACCTGAAGAGGTTGTTGAAGAGGTACGAAGATCAAATGACATAGTTGATGTCATTGGTGACTATATACAATTGAAAAAACAGGGTCGGAATTACTTTGGGCTCTGTCCGTTCCATGGCGAAAAAACGCCCTCATTTTCTGTCACTCAGGATAAACAGATTTTTCATTGCTTCGGATGCGGAAAAGGCGGCAACGTCGTAACGTTCATCATGGAGATTGAAGGGTATACATTTTACGAAGCCTTAAGACTTCTGTCGGAGAGAAGCGGTGTTGCATTGCCCGTAAACGCTCGGCAGCCGACCTCGTCTATGTCGCAGGAAAATCAGAATATCCTTTCCGCTTCTGAGTGGATGACCAAGCTTTATCATCATCTGTTGCGTTATACGAAGGATGGAAAAGAAGGCTATCAGTATTTTAAGGAGCGTGGGATTGCGGATGAGACCATAGATGCGTTTCAACTCGGGTTTGCCCCTAATATAAAGGATTTTACAGCGGAGTTTTTAACTAAAAAAGGCTTCCACCAGCAGCTTCTTGTCAAAGCAGGTCTATTATCTGTCAATGAGGACAATACTGCGGATGACAGGTTCCGCGGCCGGGTCATATTTCCAATACGCAATCATCTGGGAAAAACGGTTGCCTTTGGCGGCCGAACGGTAGCCAATCAGGAACCTAAATACCTAAACAGTCCGGAAAGTGAGCTGTTTCAAAAAGGGAAATTACTTTATAACTTTGACCTGGCAAAAAAACACATCCGTAAACAAAGTGAAGCTGTTTTATTTGAAGGTTATATGGATGTCATTTCAGCTTATCAGGCCGGCGTGAAGAATGCTGTAGCCACATTGGGGACATCGCTTACCGAAGCACAGGCGCAGCTGTTAAGAAGGTATGTTGATACGGTCATCATTTGTTATGACGCTGACGCAGCGGGAACGGAAGCAGCCTATAAGGCTTCAGTGACTCTGCAAAAAGCAGGGTGCCATGTTAAAATAGCCAATTTGCAGGAAAATATGGATCCGGATGATTATATTTCGGAATACGGGTCTGAAACGTTTCGCCGGGAAGTTATCCAATCGAGCCTAACATTTACAAGTTTTTATATGCGGTATCTGAAGAAAGACTTTAATCTTAGTCTCGAAGCAGATCGCATACAATATATCGAAAACGTATTGGAATACATTGCAACGATTGATAGTCCTGTTGAACGGGAATATTATTTAAACGAAATCAGTCAGGCTTATCATGTTTCAATGGAATCGCTCCAACAGGAAATTCAGGTTCACCGTGAAAAGATGGGCCCCACCAAGGATAAGATAAAAAAGAACAGATATACTAATAGGGAAGCAACTGATAAACGCACGAAAAAATTACTGCCGGCTTTTCATAATGCAGAACGGCAGCTCATGGCATATATGTTGCAAGATGCGTCCATCACTGATAAAGTGCAGGAGGAAATAGGTGCGTCTTTTAATATTGATGATCATAAAATTATTGCCACGCATCTTTACGCCTATTATGAAGAACAGCAAAACCCTGATGTCAGCTCGTTTGTTGAAATGCTGACGGACAACAGACTGAAGGAACTTGTAACAGAAATTGCAATGATTCCTGTACATGCGACGATAACACATGATGAAATCAATGATTACATTCGGATGATTCGTGCTGAAAACAGCAATCAGCAAAGTATTCAGTCATTGAAAGCAGAGCAAAGACTGGCCGAACAGCAAAACGATCCAATTAAAGCCGCCGGAATAGCAATGCAAATTATTGAACTCCAAAAGCAATGGAAGAGTATAAAATGACTGTAGTTGGAAGGAGGGGGACTCATGGCCGAAAATAAGCCTTCACAAACAAAAGAAAATAACAGCGGTGAGTTGACACTCGATCAGGCAAAAGACCAGTTGCTTGAAATGGGCAAAAAGCGTGGTGTACTGGCTTATGAAGAAATTGCTGACCGTCTGTCTGGTTTTGCGATGGATTCAGAGCAGATGGATGAATTTTATGAGTACCTGACAGAGCAAGGTGTAGACGTGATCGGTGATTCCGAGGAAGATCCGAAGATGCAGGAAATCGCAAAAGAGGAAGAATTCGATTTAAACGATCTCAGTGTGCCGCTTGGCATTAAAATAAATGATCCGGTCCGCATGTATTTAAAGGAAATCGGCAGGGTTGATCTGTTATCGGCGGCTGAAGAAATTGATCTGGCCACACGAATCGAAAGTGGTGATGAAGAAGCCAAAAGGCGTCTTTCAGAGGCGAACCTGCGTCTGGTGGTCAGTATCGCCAAGCGTTATGTCGGGCGTGGCATGCTGTTCCTCGATTTAATCCAGGAAGGGAACATGGGTCTGATTAAGGCTGTTGAGAAATTTGACTACCGGAAAGGCTTTAAATTCAGTACGTATGCGACGTGGTGGATACGGCAGGCCATTACCCGAGCCATCGCCGATCAGGCCCGTACTATCCGAATACCAGTGCATATGGTGGAAACAATAAACAAGCTTATCCGTGTCCAGCGTCAGCTGCTACAGGATCTTGGCAGAGAGCCAACCCCTGAAGAAATCGGCCAGGAAATGGAACTTTCCCCTGACAAAGTGCGGGAAATTTTGAAAATCGCTCAGGAACCAGTGTCACTGGAAACCCCGATTGGTGAAGAAGATGATTCGCACCTAGGTGATTTTATTGAGGATCAGGAAGCCGTTTCACCATCTGACCATGCTTCATACGAATTGCTGAAAGAGCAATTGGAAGACGTGCTGGATACACTTACCGATCGTGAAGAAAATGTTCTACGGTTACGCTTTGGGCTTGATGACGGCAGAACCAGAACGTTGGAGGAAGTCGGTAAAGTATTCGGTGTTACCCGGGAAAGAATTCGGCAAATTGAGGCAAAAGCATTGCGCAAGCTAAGACATCCAAGCCGCAGCAAACGTTTGAAAGACTTTTTGGAATAACGTATTTCAGTCATTGAGCACAAGGGTTTGTGTGCAATGGCTGCCATACATATGGTGCAGCTAAGTGATAAGTTGGTTTGCTGCTTGTGAATCGTTGTTTGCTAAAATGTCACATCTTTTTCCTTTAAACATAATTGATTTTGCAGTAAAATAAGATTAGCTATGCATTTGAATTCATAAAAGGAATATACATAAGGAGGAACTACGATGCAGAAAAACCCCGTCATTCCTTATGCTTTAATTGCTGGTATAGGAATACTGTTAGTTATTGTTGTATCATTTGTGGGTTTAAATCAGGAAGAAGCTATTCAGGAAGAAGAGAATGGCGAAGAACAGGGTGAACAGCAGGACGATCAATCCGGTGACACTGAGGATTCCGGTGAAGGTGAGACGGCCGCCAATGGGGAAGAAGTCTTCCAAAATAATTGCGCCAGCTGTCACGGCCAGGATCTATCAGGCACATCTGCTCCAGCCCTTGATACGGTTGGCAGCAAATATTCTCAGGAAGAAATTGAGCAAATTATAGCCGATGGATTCCCTGATGCCGGCATGCCTGGCGGACTTATACAGGGCGAGGATGCCGAAGCCGTGGCACAGTGGCTTTCCGAGCAACAGTAATAGAAGATGATAAATCGTGTTTAAGCAAAAGAGTAAGCTTACTGGATAGGCAGCAGGCTTGCTCTTTTATGCTATTATAAGGTGTATCGATACATAAGGAGTTTGTTATGAGCAGGACGATTAACCTTTCCAGACGACTGACAAATGTGGCATCATTTATACCAAAAGGTGCACGATTTGCTGATATCGGATCAGACCATGCCTATCTTCCCTGTTATGTATGTCTGCATGATGAAGAGGCGGAGGGCATCGCAGGTGAAGTCAACGAAGGTCCTTTTCAAAGCGCTCAAGACACCGTCAACCGGTATGATTTGTCAAATAGAGTTGATGTACGATTGGGTGATGGTTTGGACGTTATAGAGAATGGAGAAATTGATTTAGTTGTCGTAGCAGGCATGGGAGGTTCCCTGATCAAAACCATCCTGGATGAGGGTCAAGCTCGTCTCAGCCGCGTTAAGCGAATTGTTGTTCAGCCCAATATTGATGAACCTGGTCTCCGTTACTGGCTACAATGGCATGGCTATACGATCACAGACGAAGGCATGGTTGAAGAAAACGGGCATATTTACGAAATCATCGCAGCCGACAAAGATAGCACAGGACAGGAACTGACCGAAAGACAATTGCTATTCGGTCCAATTATACTTAATCAAAGGCCGGATCCGTTTTACCGGAAATGGCGCCGTGAATATGTCAAACGCAGACGGATCATTGACCAAATGACACAAGCTGCAGAACCGGATCATGACAAAATCGGGACATTCAAAAGGGAATTGGCATGGATAGAGGAGGTTTTACACGATGACAACGATCACTCGCAATACTGATATTTTCAAAGCTATGGAAACTTGGGCACCGAAACATCTGGCCTATGACTGGGACAATGTCGGGTTACAGGTGGGCTCTTTTCAGAAGCCGGTTAACAAGGTGATGGTTACATTAGATGTTCTGGAATCAACCGTTGACGAGGCAATCCAACATGGTGTGGACTTGATTATTGCGCATCACCCGCTGCTTTTTAAACCGATGAAGCAAGTTAATGCTGATACAGCCAAAGGGCGAGCCATCCAAAAACTGTTACAGCACGATATATCCGTATATGCCGCTCACACGAATCTGGATATGGCACATGGCGGTGTGAATGATATGCTGTGTGATCAGCTGGGCCTTGAAAACCGTCGTATCCTGGATGTCAATCATACGGAAAAACTGCTTAAGCTGGCTGTCTTTGTCCCTGAAACACATGCAGAAGGCGTAAGGGATGCCATGAGTGAAGAAGGAGCGGGGCATATAGGCGATTACAGCCATTGTACGTTTCAATCAGCCGGTCAGGGAACGTTCAAACCGCTGGACGGGACAAATCCATATATTGGATCACAGGGAGAAGTAGCGTTTGTTGATGAAGTCAAAATCGAAACCATTTTGCCAGACTCAAAATTGTCATCGGTACTGGAAGCCATGACCGCGGCCCACCCATATGAGGAAGCAGCTTATGATATCTATCCGATGGAAAACAGTGGGCCAGCCTTTGGAATTGGCCGCATTGGCACGTTAGCTGATAAAATATCTTTGGAAGCATTATGTGAAAACGTCAAAAGCGCCTTTAACGTTCCAAATGTCCGGGTGACGGGCGATCTGACCAAAGACGTAAAAAAAATTGCCATATTGGGCGGCAGCGGTGAAAAATATTTACACAAAGCGAAGCAAATGGGTGCAGACGTTTATATTACCGGTGATATGACATTCCACCCGGCCCAAGATGCCTTGGAAATGGGCTTGTCAGTCATTGATCCGGGTCATCACGTGGAAAAAGTGATGAAGAACTATACCAAGTCGTATTTGACGGATTATTTTGCAGACCGGGATGTCA
Source organism: Lentibacillus salinarum (assembly GCF_042679865.1). Lineage (NCBI taxonomy): Bacteria > Bacillati > Bacillota > Bacilli > Caryophanales > Bacillaceae > Lentibacillus > Lentibacillus salinarum. The sequence goes on from NZ_JBHTNH010000029.1 coordinate 129,222, forward strand.
GGATTATGGTATCCGAAGCTAATACAGAACCATTCCAATTTATTTGAAATCGTTTTGGTCATTACGGTTTTCAGATCTTACAGCTTGATATACTGCTATCAAAGGAGTACAGCATATGGGCAATTATTTCAAACAATATTCATTTCAGCCGGAGATGAATGACGTCATTAACCAGTTAAATTTCCATGAACCGACTGAGATTCAAGCGCAGGTGATGCCTGCGATTCTGAAAGGAACAAGTGTGATCGGACAATCACATACCGGATCCGGTAAAACCCATGCCTATCTTTTACCATTATTCAACCGGCTTGATACAGCCAGACGGGAAGTTCAGTTTGTGATAACAGCGCCAACACGGGAACTGGCTACGCAGATATATGATGAGGTCAGAAAAATCATAACCTATGCCGGCAGAGAGAAAGACTGGAACGCCAAGCTGCTCGTCGGTGGAACGGACAGGCAAAAGATGATGGATAAACTGAAAGAGCCACCACATATCATTGTCGGCACACCCGGTAGAATCCTTGACCTGGTCAAGGAAGGGGCGTTATCCATTTACACAGCGTCGGCCTTCGTCATTGATGAGGCAGACCTGATGCTGGAATTGGGCTTTATTCAGGATGTCGATCAGCTGCTCGTGCGGACAAAGGATGAGATGCAAATTCTTGCTTTCTCCGCAACAATTCCGCAGCAGTTGGAACATTTTTACCGGAAGTACCTGGAAAATCCCTTGCGTGTCAAACTCGATGATCGACTATCACCAGAGAAAATGGACCATCGGCTGATTTTTGTTAAACATCGTGATGCCGCTGATATCATTCTTAACATTTCTCAGGCTATCCAGCCTTATTTGGCCATCATTTTTACGAATGGAAAGGACGATGCTGACGCATTAGCGCTTTCCCTGCAGCAAAAGGGGCTCACTGTCGGACTTATCCATGGTGGTCTTTCACCGAGGGAACGGAAACGGACGCTTAAAGCGATTCACAATCTGCGTTACCAGTATATTGTAGCGACTGATCTTGCCTCACGCGGGATTGATATCAAAGGTGTCAGTCACGTCATTAATGCCCGGCTGCCGAAAGAGGAAGATTTCTATGTACACCGTGCGGGCAGAACTGCACGGGCAGGGATGGAAGGAACCGTCATCAGTTTGTACGATGTGCAGGATACACAACTTATAGACAAATTGCAGCAAAAAGGAATTGTCTTTACATTTTGGGATATTAAAAATGGGGAATGGCAGCAGGCCAAATCATGGCAAGAACGCAGCCACCGCTATAAAGAAACAAATCAGACGGATGTAGAGGCATGGAAAAAGGTAAAAAAGCCGAAAAAAGTCAAACCTGGATATAGGAAAAAAATGAAGAAAGAGCAGGAAAAAATTAAAAAACAAATGAACCAAAAATCAAAGGATAAGCGAAAATAATTTGGGGTGAGGATATGTTAAAAATTGGCTCACACGTATCAATGAGCGGTAAAAAGATGCTGAAAGGGTCCAGTGAACAAGCTGCTTCATACGGTTCCAACGTGTTTATGATTTATACGGGGGCACCGCAGAACACAAAACGAAAGCCGGTTGAGGAATTAAATATTGAAGCCGGTAGGGAGCATATGGACGAAAATGGCATCATTGATGTCGTTGTTCACGCGCCGTATATTATTAATATCGGTAATACGACTAAACCCGAAACATTTGAATTGGGTATCGATTTTTTGCGCAACGAAATTGATCGGACGGATGCTATCGGTGCCAGGCAAATTGTCCTGCATCCGGGATCACATGTTGGCGCCGGTGCCGATAAAGGTATCGGGAAAATTATTGAAGGCTTAAACGAAGTGCTGGAAAAGGATAAAGATGTCCAGATAGCACTCGAAACGATGGCAGGCAAAGGATCAGAAATTGGCCGGACATTTGATGAACTGGCCAAGATTATCGATGGGGTCACCCATAATGAAAAATTGTCGGTCTGTCTCGATACGTGTCATATTCATGATGGCGGTTATGACGTTGTTAACGATTTTGACGGGGTGCTGAATGAATTTGAGAATATTATCGGGATCGATCGATTGAAAGTCATCCATGTCAATGACAGTAAAAATGAACAGGGCGCGCATAAAGACCGCCATGAAAACATCGGATTCGGCCATATTGGCTTTGAAGCGCTCCACCATGTGATCACCCACCCGCAATTGGAACAGCTGCCTAAAATATTGGAAACCCCTTTTGTCGGAGAAGATAAGAAAAACAGGAAACCACCTTATAAATTTGAAATTGACATGATTAAAAATGGAGAATTTGATCCAGATTTAAAAGAAAAGATCATGAATCAGTGAGTGGTTGTTGGCTTTTGCTGGAAATGAGAGCAGGAAAAGGGATCACGGAACGGCGTGATGCTGGTTCCCTGCTCTCTTTTTTATTTAAATAACGCTTCAATGCCATAGGATTTGATGATTTTCTGAAACAATGACTGCGCCTGATCCGCGGTATTCTTATCCGTCATACGTGCCAGCTCTTTGAACATTTTGGCTCGAAAACCCGGATCAAATGGATCGATGTCGATTTGATGCAAATAAGCTGTAATAGCCTTTGCTTGTTCCCGGCTAATGGAAAAATTGTATTGCTGTGCATAGTGAAGCAGTTCGTCGGGCGTCAGCTGCTTGATTTTTTTATTGACCATTTGTTTGATAAAGGTTGACATATATTCGACCCCTTTAGCATGATTTATTACTTACTATATGCACAGTTTTCGTAAAATGAACTTGTCCTGAACTAAAAATATTTCCACTAACTACCAGATGTAAATTTGTTAACCATCCATAAACTATAAACGCACCTCATTCAGGAAAGCGAGGTCTAACCAATGGATGAAGACAAACGCCGTCTGGACAGTTCAGAAAACGGTCCGAAGCTTGAAGAACAACCGGACACGGATGACATGGTTGCAACGAATTTTGATGGTGACCAACCACGTGTGGAAGACATCCGCAGCCGGCGGGATGAGGAACTTGCCAGCGAAATGACGGTCGATGATGTTGATGAGCCTGTCGTTGATTCAGATGAAGACAACGGCACAGAGGCCAACAGTGCTTTTGGATGGATTGCACTGGCATTATCCATTGTGTCGTATTTCGTGATGCCAATTATCCTCGGTGCTGCAGGGATCATTATGGGCTTTGTGTCAAGAAACCGCGGTTCGGAGACGCTTGGTAATACGGCAATTATAGCAGGTGGTATCTCCATCCTGATTACACTGTTTGTTCTTCCATACGTTTAGTGAAAGGGGGCTGAATTCAGCCCCCTTTCTCATGGTAAAAATGATGGGTTTAATAGGCGGGGAAATAATAATAATTTCCGGTTTCAATGTTGAGTGGTTCGACACCAGGGTTCAGGGTTCTGAAGTCGGATAACACTTGCGATATATCCAATTGATTCACGTGATTACGCTGCTGATTAATAGCCTCAACAATGGATAACACGGTATCACCTTGTTGCACTTGAACTTTGATAATGGTTATCGTTTCCTGTTCCGCTGACATTTTAAGGTTTTGCTCATTTTGCCCATCCGTATCATTATTTAAGGGCGTTCCAACGGTTAAATCCTTATGAACACTTATCAGGAATAGCAGGATAAAAGTATAAAAAAGCGGTTTATTTATTTTCTTCATCATTTTAACCCCTTAACATGAAACCAAGTGTCTGTCTCAACCGTATAATAACGCAAAGGGATCAGGGGAGGTATGGTAATGGCTATTTTTGCAATGGACTGGATCGGTGTCGTATTGACCGGACTCGGTACCTTGTTTCTGATTGGTGAGCTGCTTGTCAATATGCGGGGCATTTTTGGGCTTATCGGTATTGGATTAATGACGGTCTATTTTTCAGCTTACCTGGAAACAGGCTCTTTTATTATGATGCTTATTATTTATCTGGTCGGAATATTACTTATTATTATTGATGGCAAGGTCGTTAATGACGGTACACTTGCGACAATCGGTCTGGCTTCTATGCTCGTGGCGGTTGCATTGGCTGCACCCAATATATTTGCCGGCATGTATGCGGCTATCGGTGTCATGGTTGGCGGTGCGTCATCGTTTCTATTTTTAAAGGTGTTTAAACGCAGGGATATGTGGTCCAAAATAACGTTAAAGGATCAATTGACGAAAGACAAGGGTTATAATTCCCTGAACCAGAATTATAAACAGCTCCTTGATCAGCAAGGGGTAACCCTGAGCGATTTGCGCCCGGTCGGAACAGTACGGATCAATCATACAAATTACAGCGCCATTTCAAATGCTGAATGGATTCCTAAGGACAGTGCCATTAAAGTGGTTCACGTTGATGGGACAAAAATTCTAGTCGAAAAAAACGATAATGAACACAGCATCACTCATGGATCTTAATGGTTCATGGGTGTTTGTTTGGGCGAAAAAACATTAATCGCGTTGTTCCGGAATGAAACAATCGTCATTCGGGTAACGACTAAATGATATAGGAATGTAAATTTTATGTTAAGTTTTGCAGGACATCCTTTACAAAACATCCCGGCTGCTTTAATAATGGGGAAGGTATGTGACAGATTTCAGCATGGTTCGAAGGGTGGAATAATCTTTGGATATCGATGTGCAGACACTGTTGTTTGAATTTATCGGCGGATTGGGTATTTTCCTGCTGGGTATTAAATATATGGGGGAAGGCTTGCAGAAATCCGCCGGTGACAGGCTGCGAGATATACTTGACAAAACGACCAGCAATCCGTTCCTGGGAGTTTTGGCCGGTATAGTGGTCACAATTTTAATTCAGAGCAGTTCCGGTACGACTGTCTTAACGGTCGGTCTGGTTAATGCCGGCTTTATGACCCTCAGGCAGGCAATCGGTGTGATCATGGGAGCCAATGTCGGAACAACGGTGACGGCTTTTATCATTGGAATTGACATCGGCGAGTATGCACTGCCTATCCTGGCACTGGGGTGCTTTTTGTTATTTTTCTTTAATAATCAAAAAGTTAATAATGTGGGACAGACAGTTTTTGGCTTTGGTGCATTATTTCTTGGACTGGAATTAATGAGTGGTGGCATGTCACCACTACGCGAAGTACAAGCATTTCAGGATCTGACGCTAAGTATGAGTGAGCATTCCATTTTAGGTGTTGTCATCGGAACGTTGTTTACATTTATTGTCCAAAGCTCAACGGCCACAATTGGTATTCTCCAGGGTTTATATTCTGAGGGTGCCATTGGGCTTGAAGCTGCCTTGCCTGTATTGTTCGGTGATAATATTGGGACAACCATTACAGCGGTTCTGGCGTCAATTGGGGCTACTGTTGCAGCGAAACGGACGGCATATGTTCACGTCATTTTTAATCTGGCGGGTGCTGTTATTGTTATACTGTTTCTTGGTTTGTTCAGCCAGTATGTTGCATATTTGCAGTCTGTCATTGACCTGAACCCGGAAATGACGATTGCCTTTGCCCATGGAAGTTTTAACCTAGCTAACCTTATCATTCAATTCCCGTTCATTGGGACACTCGCATGGATCGTAACGAAAATGATTCCAGGCGACGACGCAATCATTGAGTATAAACCGAAACATTTGGACCCGATTTTTATTCAGCAATCATCCACATTGGCATTGGATCAGGCAAAGGCGGAAATCATCCGCATGGGTGAATACGCGTCTAAAGGGCTCGAGGAAACGAATTTATATTTAACCACACAAAACCAGAAGCATTCGGAAATATCGATGCAAGTCGAGGGAGCACTCAATAACCTTGACCGAAAAATTACAGATTATCTGGTGGAATTATCCGGGGAATCCATGTCTGAAATAGAAGGTGCGAAACATACAGTATTAATGGATGCTGTACGAGACGTTGAACGAATGGGTGACCATTTTGAAAATATAATTGAATTGATTGATTATAAAATATCCAATAAAGTTTATTTGACAGAACAAGCCCAAGAAGATTTGAATAACATGTTTGATTTAACGATTCTGACTGTCAAACAGGCTGTGAAATCACTGGAAAATATGGATCGCGAAGAAGCTTTGGCTGTCGTCCAAAAAGAAGATCAAATTGACAGAATGGAACGCACTTATCGCAAGAAGCATATTATTCGAATGAATGAAGGGCTTTGTACCGGATCGGCAGGAATTGTATTTGTTGATATTATCAGCAATCTGGAGCGGATAGGGGATCACGCTTCAAATATTGCAGAAGCTGTTTTGGGTGAATAGTTAAAGAAAGAGGTGTTTACACCTCTTTCTTTTACAGTTTCTTGTCTCGTTCAAACGATATAGGCACAATATGTACGGGATTTAACAGCGGTTTGAATTTACCGGTTTTTCTTATTGAAACCCCTTGGTGAACATGCTATAATGTTTAGTGTCGCTTGCATCGTTTGATGTGCTTTTATTTTACATAAAAATCTTCAGACCAGATGATTGACAGATTTTGTCGGACATGATAAATTATATTTCGTCGCTGATTAAAATGGAACACAACACGATTTAGGTTATACTGCAATGATAGGACAAATCAGATTATTCCACAGTAGCTCAGTGGTAGAGCAATCGGCTGTTAACCGATCGGTCGCAGGTTCGAATCCTGCCTGTGGAGCCATGTGGCGGCGTAGCTCAGCTGGCGAGAGCGTACGGTTCATACCCGTAAGGTCGTGGGTTCGATCCCCTCCGCCGCTACCAAATCTAATAGATGGCGGCCGTGGCGAAGTGGTTAACGCACCGGATTGTGGCTCCGGCACGCGTGGGTTCGATCCCCACCGGTCGCCCCATAAGCCATTCATTAGTCATTAATTATCTAGGAACGATGTGGACCCTTAGCTCAGCTGGTCAGAGCTATCGGCTCATAACCGATCGGTCGCAGGTTCGAATCCTGCAGGGTCCACCACTAAACTGGAGGTATACCCAAGTCTGGCTGAAGGGATCGGTCTTGAAAACCGACAGGCGGGTCAAACCGCGCGGGGGTTCGAATCCCTCTACCTCCTCCATACATAATGAAGAGAAGTCGGAAGTCAGACGACAGACATTGTAAATCATAGCTGGCCGCAAGCATCTTGAGTAAGCTTCGAAGTATCATTTGTTGCGAGAACTAAATAACGAACTAAAACATCATACGGCTCGGTAGCTCAGTCGGTAGAGCAACGGACTGAAAATCCGTGTGTCGGCGGTTCGATTCCGTCCCGAGCCACCATTTTTAAACAAGCTGAATCGCTTGTTTTTTTGTTTTACATATAAAGAAAACGGGAAAATGAATAATACGATGCGCCTTATCAGCTGAATGCCTGTAAAGATGCGTTTAATTTGCATATGCAGGAATGCTCTGATAGGCTAAAGATAAAGGTTGAATATTCAATCCTTTTGATAATGAATATTAAAGGAGGACATTCAAAATGGCAAAATTCGAACTACCAGAACTACCATATGCCTACGATGCTTTAGAACCGACTATTGACAAAGAAACCATGAACATTCACCACACGAAGCATCATAATACTTACGTAACAAAACTCAATGCTGCAATTGAAGGCAAAGCAGACCTTGAGAATAAGTCACTTGAGGACTTAGTGGGTAATCTTAATGCTGTGCCTGAAGACATTCGTACCGCTGTCCGCAACAATGGCGGTGGACATGCTAACCACAGTCTATTCTGGAAAGTTATGTCACCGAATGGTGGCGGTGAACCATCAGGTGAACTAGCAGACAAGATCAATGAAAAATTTGGCAGCTTTGATAAATTCAAAGAAGAATTTGAAAATGCCGCCAAAGGGCGCTTTGGCTCCGGATGGGCTTGGCTTGTTGTCAATAATGGCAATTTGGAAGTAACCAGCACACCAAACCAGGATTCACCACTTATGGACGGTAAAACGCCTATCTTAGGGCTGGACGTTTGGGAGCATGCTTACTACTTAAAATACCAAAACAAGCGTCCTGAATATGTTGCCGCATTCTGGAACGTTGTTAATTGGGATGAAGTTGAGAAAAATTATAACGAAGCAAAGTAATATGACTTATCGAAAGACACGGGAACACTCCCGTGTCTTTTCTGTTAGTGCCTGATTTCCGCCGTTTCTTTCCCTTCAGCCTACAGATAAAGTTCCACGCTTACATGTTCCGAACACTGCATATCTGAGTCCGAATTGCTCACACTATAAATGAACGAAAAGGAGCATCGATATGCACAAAAGTTTGGAAAAATTGGCAGGCAAAATCGAAATAAGCCGGGACCTCATTTTACTCCTGGTGATCGGCGGACTGTATTCGCTCAGTATTTTCCTTTCCAACACCTTTGTCAATATATATTTATGGAAGCAGGCAGGGGACTATGTGACCATCGCCTTTTATAATCTGGGGATTTATTTATTCCAGCCCCTTACCTTTATAGTGGCAGGAAAAATTGCAAAGAAAGTTGATCGTGTGATTGTTTTGCGTTTAGGGGTGATATTTTTATCCCTGTTTTTTTTAAGTGTCCTGATGATTGCCGAGAAAGCTGCCACGTATAATTTTATGCTCGGTAGTGTGCTGGGCATTGGCTTCGGATTTTACTGGCTTGCTTTTAATGTTTTGACGTTTGAGATAACCGAACCCGAGTCAAGGGATTTTTTTAATGGGTTTCTCGGCGTGTTGCAATCATTTGCGGGTATGATTGGACCGCTGCTTGCTGGTACCATCATTGCATCTATGAAAGAGAACATTGGGTACAGCGTTATATTTACGATTTCGTTCATTCTGTTCATTGGAGCCGTCGTGTGCAGCTTTTTCCTGAAGCGGCGTCAGGCAGAAGGTCTTTTTCATTTTAAGCGGGTCTTGATGGAACGCGGACATAATAAAAACTGGCGAAGAATTCTAAATGCCCATGTAACACAGGGACTCCGGGAAGGTATCTTTTTATTCGTCATTTCCATTTGGGTGTTTATCACCACTCAAAGCGAATTTGCTTTAGGGATGTTTAATTTATTTCTATCAGGATTGTCCTTTGTGTTTTATTTCATTGTGACAAAGTGGGTGAAGCCATCGTTACGGAAAAAAGCGATCCTGACCGGTGCGCTGATTTTATATTTTTCCATTTACATCATTTTGTTTAGTATCAGTTATACGCAGCTAATGATTTATGCTGCTTTGATTGGAATTGCGTACCCGATTGTAAACGTTCCTTACGCCTCCTTAACGTATGATGTCATCGGAAAGGCACGTAAAGCGAAGGAACTGCGTGTTGAATATATTGTTGTCAGGGAATTGTTTGTCAACATCGGCAGAGTGACGGCCATCGTCATTTTCCTGATCGCCATTACCCTTTTGTCAGCAGAAACCATTATCCCGTATTTACTTGCTGTGTTCGGCCTCGGCCACCTGTTCATTTATTTATTTGTCAAAAACATTTATTTGGGGAGTGCAGGCAAAAAAGATACCATTACAAATGAGCCGGTAACTGATGAAAAAAATCGGTAAAAGGTCTTAGAATTCAGCCGTATAAATGATATAATGTAACGTATAACTGTTATAGGCTTAGGGTGAGGACTAATGGTATTAAAAAAGAAAAAAAAGAAGAAAGCCCAACTTCCCTTTCGTTTAAATATATTATTTTTTATTGTCTTTTTACTGTTCTCGGTATTAGTGCTTCAGTTAGGAGTCGTCCAGATTTTGAACGGGGAAGCATTTCAGGCTGAAATTGAGCGGACAACGAATGATTATACTGAAGTCCCGGTACCCCGCGGCAAAATGTACGACCGTAATGGTGACTTGATTGTCGGAAACGATGCAGAATATTCGATCACTTACACCCCGGAAAAAGGGACACAAGCTGAAGACAGACTGGATGTTGCCGAGAAGCTGGCCGAGTATATTTCGATGGATTCGGATACCTATTTAGATGGCATTACCGAGCGGGATAGACAGGAGTACTGGTACTTAAACAACACAGAGAAAGCTGAAAGTCTGCTGTCACAGGAAGAGGCAGAGGAAATGGACAATGGTGAGGCATATGATGAAATACTTGAGCGCATTGATGAAGACAAGGTGGATGATTATTCCAAGCAGCAACTTGAAGTCATCGCCATAAAAAAAGAAATGGATAAAGCCATGGCTTTGACACCGCAAGTCATTAAAAACGATGATGTTACACCTGAGGAATTTGCGCGTGTATCGGCACGGCTGGACGAACTCCCGGGTGTCAATGCAACCACCGACTGGAACCGGGAATATCCATATGATAAAACATTCCGTAACTTTGCCGGCACCATCACGTCCGAAACCCAGGGAATTCCAAGAGCGAAAGAGGATTATTACTTGACGCGCGGTTACAGCCGAAATGACCGGGTCGGCAACAGTGGTCTGGAACAACAATATGAAAGCGCCCTGCGCGGCCGCAAGGAAAAAATTCAATACACAACGGACAGTAATGGGACGGTTGTCGATTCTGATGTCGTTGTCGAAGGTGAGCGTGGAAAAGATCTGGTTCTATCGATTGATATGGAGCTGCAGCAGGAAGTCGATAAGGTTCTCCGCGAAGAATTAAAAACGGCAATCGAAAAGTACCCTAACGAAAACAAGCATATGGAAAGCGCCATGGCTGTCATGATGGATCCGAACACCGGTGAAATCCTGGCAGCCGGCAGTCAGCGTTATGACCATGATGAAAATGAGTTTATCAATAATGGAACAGCGACCCTTTACAATGCTAACGCACCCGGATCAGCTGTAAAGGGGGCCACGGTACTGGCAGGGTACCAGTCAGGTGTGATTGAGCCCGGAAAGCAATTTTATGATGAACCGATTAAGGTTAAGGATACACCAGAGAAAAGTTCCTGGAAAAATCTGCAGTGGGTTAATGACCTTGAAGCGTTGGAACAATCGTCCAACGTTTACATGTTTAATATCGCCATGCGCATAGGTGGTGTCTACGATTTTCAACAGAACCAGTCATTACCTATTGGAGATGGCACCTTCGAGGAAATGCGCAATTATTTCGGCCAATTCGGCTTGGGTGTTGGAACCGGTATCGACTTCCCGCAGGAATCAACTGGCTATCCAGGGCCAAATGAACCTGGGAAGATCCTTGACTTGGCGATAGGCCAGTACGACACTTATACGACGATGCAAATGGCGCAATATGTATCAACCATCGCCAACGGGGGTTATCGTGTCCGACCGCATTTCATGAAAGAAATCCGTAACCCTGTTCCACACGATGAAGGATTGGGACCGGTACACGAAAGTTTTAATACGGAGTATATGAACAGAATTCAAATGAGCGACAGCGAAATTGAGCGTGTTCAGGAAGGATTCCGCCGGGTCTTCCAATCACCGAATGGCACAGCTTCCGGGCATTTTGCCGACAAACCGTATGACGCGGCCGGAAAGACAGGGACAGCTGAGTATGATAAATATGATGAAGATGGATTCGTCGCTTCAACGGAAAATCTGGCGCTTGTTGGCTATGCACCCTATGATGATCCGGAAGTCGCGTTTGCGCTTATAGTACCATTTACTCGCGAAGGTAATAATATTAACCATGAAATCGGTAAAGGTATTTTAGACGCTTATTTTGAATTACAGGATGATGAAGAAGAATAATTGAAATCTCTCAGTCAGCCTGAACGCTTATAAAAGTGTTTGGGCTTTTTCGTGAGTGGCAGCACGTACGCTATAGGGTGTAAATCCCGACTGTGTCCAAATAGCCGGTAAACAGTCGCTAACAGGTAGTGCGATGATCCTTTTCCCAAATTCATCTGTATCTAACAGCAGTAACACCCTCACTTATTGAAGCTTCCTTTATATCTACAATCGAAATAAATTACAAAAAAGGGGCATGAATTTTTTAAAATTTCATGCCCCTTTTCATGCTCTGAATTCGATTATAGGGATAGAAGAAACTAGTCAATTAATCTAGTAACTTTACATTATTTTTACAGTCAATTAATAGAGGCTTAACACTCATGCGTTATGATAGGAACTGCAGGAGGGGAAAACATGATTCTTTTCCTGACAAATCAACGTAAGAGGGGGCTTATTAAATGAAGTTAAGGTCTTTATTTGTAACACTTGCATTGGCATTTTTACTCGTATTACTGGCAGCATGCGGCAATGCAGAAGGAAATGATAATGGGGAAGAGAGTGGAAATGCTGAAGGAGGAAACAGTGAAGAAAATGCTGACTCCGGCGGTGGAACCACAGAAGTTCTGGTCGACGGATCATCCACTGTATTCCCAATTATGGAAGCTGTAGCTGAAGAATCACAAACGGAAAATCCTGATGCACGTGTGAACATCGGTACTTCCGGAAGCGGCGGCGGATTTGAGAAGTTCGCTGCAGGTGAGACACATATATCCAATGCTTCCCGTCCGATTAAAGAAGAAGAGAAACAAGCAGTTGAAGATGCTGGCATTGAATACACTGAATTTGAAGTAGCACTTGACGGCTTGTCAATTGTGGTCAATCAGGAAAATGACTGGGTCGATCAGCTGACAATTGAAGAATTGAATAAAATGTGGTCAGTAGATGGCAATGTCGAAACGTGGGCCGATGTCAGGGAAGGATGGCCTGAAGAAGAAATCGAATTCTACAGCCCTGGTGCAGATTCCGGTACATTTGACTATTTCAGTGAAGTCGTTTTAGGTGAGGAAGGACAAATCCGGCAGGACGCTTCCTTGTCTGAAGATGACAATGTGCTTGTACAAGGTGTAACAGGCTCCCCAAATGCTATCGGTTACTTTGGGTATGCTTACTATGCTGAAAACACGGATAAACTGAAAGCAGTTCCGATTGTAAACGATAATGGTGAAGCAGTTACACCAAGCCAGGAAACTGTTCAATCAGGTGAATATAATCCTTTCTCAAGACCACTATTCATCTATGTGAAGCATGAAGCGTTGCAGGATGAATCAGTCTACAATTTTGCAAAATATACACTGGAAAATGTAGGCCGAGCAGCAGAAGATGTTGGTTATGTTGCAAAACCTGACAGTGACTATGAACAAGCACTGCAGACACTGGATGAAATTGCAGGACAGTAATCCTGCGTTTTAAAAGAAAATGTGAGGGGAGGCTTATTACAATACCTTTCCTCACTTACAGATCTTTGTCATGATATTCATATCAGTTTAGTTTATCTCGCGATATTGTAAGTGGGAGATGGGCAGCCAGTAAACGCCTAATTCGTTCAACTACAATCGGTGGGAATAAAGAAACCCACACTGGATGAAGTTTCACTTTACCCCGCATGTAATGGTCAGTAACCCGCCAAAAAACGGCGGCTAACTAACCTTAAATGCCCGATTCGGTTCAACTAACATTCAGTGGGGAAAAAGCGCCCCACTGAATGAAGTTTCACTTTATATAAAAGAGGGATATGTTTATGGCCGTTAACGTTAAAGAAATGATGAAACAAAAAAATCCAATCGATCTTTGCTCATCATTACAGAAAAAGCGGCACCCATCTTTTTTCTGGTTTGTGCCATTGTATCGATACTCACAACAATCGGTATTGTTTTTACATTGTTGGTGGAAACCATTACGTTTTTTAACCTGGTTCCATTCATGGACTTTGTAACAGGGACAACATGGTGGCCTTTCGGTGAAAATGCGAGCTATGGCATTCTGCCGTTGATCTCGGGAACTTTGCTGATCACAGTGATTGCCATGGTCGTTGCCATCCCATTTGGTCTGGCTTCAGCCATCTATCTGAGTAAATTTGCATCTGAAAAAGTGCGCAAAGTTGTCAAACCAATCCTTGAAATTTTGGCCGGCATTCCGACAATTGTTTATGGATTCTTTGCATTGACATTTGTGACACCATTGCTGCAGGTATTCATTTCCGATCTTCCGATTTTTAACGCGTTGAGTCCGGGAATCATAGTGGGTGTCATGATCATTCCAATGATTGCTTCGCTTTCTGAGGACGCTATGAGTTCCGTTCCCAATTCCATTAGAGAAGGTGCTTTGGCAATGGGGTCCACCAAATTGGAAGTGGCCTTGAAGGTTGTTGTTCCTGCAGCATTGTCAGGGATTATCGCATCATTCGTGCTAGGAATTTCACGGGCCATCGGTGAAACCATGATTGTGTCGGTTGCTGCTGGCTCAACATCAACACTTACCGCGGATGTTACGGAATCAATACAGACAATGACCGGGTATATCGTGCAGGTGACACTTGGTGATGCCTCCTATGGATCAACCACTTATTACAGCATCTATGCAGTTGGAATGACTCTATTCCTGTTTACACTGCTGATGAATCTCCTGTCACAATATATCTCCCGCCGCTTCAAGGAGGATTACTGATATGAACTTGATCGACAAGCAGTTGGTTCAAAAGAAAATGAAAAATCGAATCATTAAGAGCCAGATCATGCGACAGTTGTTTTTCCTGGCTACAGCATTTGGAATCGTTGTTCTGGCGATCTTGCTTTATCGGATATTTTCAGAAGGTATACCTTATTTGAATTGGCAATTCCTGACAAGCTTTGCCTCCCGTTTTCCGGAGGAAGCCGGGATAAAAGCAGCAATTGCCGGATCGCTTTGGCTAATGGCTGTTACCGGTCCGATTTCGTTAATATTGGGTGTCGGGACGGCCATCTATCTTGAGGAATATGCAAAAGAAAGCAAATTTACACGGTTTATACGCATGAATATATCAAATTTGGCGGGGGTCCCCTCCGTTGTTTTCGGCCTATTGGGTCTGACGGTTTTCGTACGACTGCTGGAGATGGGTCGGAGTGTTATTGCCGGTGGATTGACCATGAGCCTGCTAATATTGTCGATCATTGTTGTGGCAGCACAGGAAGCCATAAGGTCCATTCCGAATGACCAGTATGAGGCGTCTTACGCGATGGGTGCCACAAAATGGCAAACGGTGCGCCGAGTGATATTACCGGCAGCGATTCCTGGCATATTGACCGGCAGCATATTGGCTTTGTCACGGGCTATTGGTGAGACAGCACCCTTATTGATGATTGGCGCATTGTCATTTGTCGCTTATCTGCCGGAGAATATTTGGTCAAGTTTCACGGTATTGCCGATCCAAATATACAACTGGACTGGCAGGCCTCAGGAAGAGTTCCATCTGATCGCTTCAGCGGGCATTATTGTACTGTTGTTGGCGTTATTGCTGATGAATTCGATTGCTGTATTGATACGGAATAAATTTTCGAAACGTTAATAATGGGAGGTTATATGATGGCAACTGCAGCAGAGAGTAAACAGATATCGATCCCCAATACAAAGAAACCTGATAAAGAAGAGACAAAGACGATTTATTCCATTGAGAATTTTAATCTTTGGTATGGAAACGATCAAGCCCTTTATGACGTGCAAATGGAGATTCCCGAAAACAAGGTGACAGCGATTATCGGGCCATCCGGTTGCGGAAAATCAACATTTATCAAATCACTGAACCGCATGGTTGAACTGGTACCTAGTGTCAAAATGAGCGGAAGCATTAAATACAAGGAGAAAGACATCTTCAGTCCCAAATATAAAGTGGAAGATCTAAGGACTGATGTCGGGATGGTTTTTCAGAATCCAAACCCTTTCCCGAAATCAGTTTACGAAAATATTGTGTATGGTCCAAAGACGCATGGTATCAAGAAGAAATCCGTCCTTAATGAAATTGTTGAAAAGAGTCTTCGGGGTGCAGCATTGTGGGATGAAGTAAAAGATCGGCTGAACGAGAATGCGTTTGGTCTATCTGGCGGACAGCAGCAGCGGCTTTGCATTGCCAGATGCCTGGCAATTGAACCTGATGTCATTTTGATGGATGAACCGACATCAGCATTAGACCCAATTTCTACCACTAAGATTGAGAAACTTGTCCAGAACCTGAAACAGGATTATAGTATCATAATCGTGACTCACAACATGCAGCAGGCTGCCAGGATTTCGGATAAAACAGCATTTTTCCTGAATGGTGAAGTCATGGAATTCAACAATACCGATAAACTTTTCTCGGATCCTGATGACAAGCGCACTGAAGACTATATTACCGGCCGGTTCGGCTGAAAGGGGGGATACTGATGGCGGGCAGAGAGCAGTTTGAAGAGGATTTAAATTATATTAAACAAGATATCTTGGAACTGTCGGATATAGCAGTCAATGCCCTGCGTAAAGCAGCTGATGCATTATATAACCAGGATAAGGCATTGGCAAGCGAGGTTATTGATAAAGATAGGGCTGTCGATAAACAGGAACACACGATTAAGGACCAAGCAATTTTGCTGATTGCCAAACAACAGCCTGTGGCGACAGACCTGCGCAGGATTGTCATATCTCTGCAGATAACGACCGATATTGAACGTATGGCTGATAATGCGAAAAACATTGCCAAATCAACGCTGCATCTTGGTGAGGATCATCGATTGACGATCCATCCAAGGATTAAAGAAATGCGGGATATGGCCGTTAGTATGAATAAAACCGCTATGCGGGCGTTCCAATATGAGGATGTTTCCATTGCTGGCAAATTGTCAGATATGGATGATAAGGTCGACCATTTATATGAAACGATCATCCATGATCTTTTAAATGAAACGGCCACCAACCCGGAGAAAATTCAATATGTGATGCAAATGGCATTCAGCGCCCGCTACATTGAGCGATTTGCTGATCATATTACAAATATTGGTGAAAGTATTATATATCTTGTAAAAGGTGAGTCGTATAAATTAAATTGATGAGTCCCTCAAAGAAAAAGCTGTATTGCATCTTGGCAATACAGCTTAATTTGTAATCGTTTCGGCAATTCCGTGATGATCCATATCACTCGACAATTCGAATTCGCCAAGCTGAACCAGTTCACTGTAATCCTCATCCTCTAAATACTGTGTCAATGCATCGGCATCGTCGATAATATCATTTTCTTCAAGTGTCTGACTGATTTCGGATGGTGCCACGCCTGATTCGATTGTCAGCGTATAGGTCGTTGGTTCATCTTCATCATTCGTGTCATCTTCCTCGTTGTCGGCAGCGTCATTGTTTTCATCCGTTTCCCCGGAACCGGACGCGTCCTCATTTTCTTCATTCTTGTTGTCTCCCGAATCATTTTCATTGTCTGATTCAACCGAAACGGCAATATATTCAGATTCGGTCAGCACGTGATAACCTTCTGACTCAACAATTTCGATCATATCCTCTGTCGGTATTTCTTCAGCACCTGTTTGTGATTCACCAGCGAAATAAAACGCACCAAGCACGATAATGCCGGCAGTTAACAGTCCAAAGGCAAACGAACGAATGGTTTGTTTCATCATGTTCACCTATCTTTCTGGATAATTGTCCGTATTATGTATCATACTATCGGAAAAGTCGTCTGTCAGCAGTTCCTCTTCCAGAATGTTTACCTTTTTCTTTAATTGATAATTTTCCTGCATCGTCGAAATTGAGAGTTGCTCCAATTCACTTTCCAGATCGGCAATTTTATCGTTCGTAAAAAATGACAAAATTAATAAGACAACTGCCACCACGATAATGGCAATAATCGCATACAACATGTTTTTTTCCCCTCCAATCTATCAATACAGTTATAACATACATCATCAAAAAGAGAAATGATCAAAATTTTACAATCCGCCATCTTGAATGTTTTGCTGATATCTGCTATTATAGTTAAGGTCTGAAATGTGATAAGAAACCTTTACAAAAGCAGTCATTTATCGTTTGGAGGGAAAATTATGCGCGTTAATATTACATTGGCTTGTACAGAAACAGGCGACCGTAACTATATTTCGACAAAAAATAAGCGTACAAACCCGGAACGTTTGGAGCTTATGAAATATTGCCCACGTTTGAAAAAACACACGTTGCATCGTGAGACAAAATAACCAAATTTAAAAAGGTTTCTGCCAGAATGCCGGCAGAAACCTTTTTTAAATGGGTGCTTGAAAATTTAACCGTAACCTGAACATCTATGATTTCCAATAAAGCCTGAATTGTATATAATGCAGTCAGAGTGGGGTGATGAATTGGAAAAGAAAGAACTGCGGAAACATATTATTCAACGATTACAAACGATACCAGATGCCGATCGTGCATCAATTGAAGAGGCACTGACAGGCCATCTTGTTTCGTCCGCTGTATGGCAGCAAGCTGATGTTATCGGTATCACGGTATCGCATGGATTGGAGTGGAATACAGAACCGATCATTCAAACAGCGTGGAAAGAAGGAAAAACGGTTTGTGTGCCGAAATGTCATCCTGAAAACCGTCAAATGGATTTTTATATCATTCATGATTATGATCAATTGGAGACCGTTTATTACAAACTACGGGAGCCGATACCCGAAAAAACAGAAAAGGTAGCGAAGCAGGCGATTGATTTGCTCGTTGTGCCTGGATTGCTGTTTGACCGGGAAGGTTACCGGGTTGGTTTCGGCGGCGGCTATTATGACCGCTTTTTGACAGATTTTGTTCATGATAAACTGGCCCTGGCGGCAAATTGCCAAGTCGTCGAAAAATTGCCGGCTGAACCATTTGATATACCTGTCGATGCGATCATTACGGAAAATGGTTTTTTGCAACAGGGAGGGGTTTAAATGGACAGTAGCCGTTATTCACGGCAAATGCTCTTTGCACCAATCGGTGAAAACGGACAACAGCGATTATCAGCCAGTTCAGCACTTGTTGTGGGAGCAGGTGCATTGGGCACAGTTATTGGCAATCATTTGGTGCGGGCAGGTATTGGCAAAATTCGGCTGATCGACCGTGACTATGTTGAACTAAGTAATCTACAGCGGCAGATGATGTTTGATGAGGAAGACGTCCGACAGGTTTTGCCGAAAGCAGTCGCGGCTAAACATAAACTAGAGAAAATAAACAGCGAGGTAGTGGTTGAGGCCATTGTCGGGAATGTCACGGTCGATAACATAGATGAACTGCTGAATGATGTCGATGTTGTCCTGGATGGGACCGATAATTTTTCAACACGCTTTCTTTTGAATGATGCCTGCTTTAAATACCAGGTTCCCTTTTCTTATGGTGGCATTGTCAGTTCGCGTGGCTTGACGGCCTTCTTTGTTCCGCAGAAGACATCCTGTTTGCGGTGTATAACGAAGGAGGGGGCCGGAAATGGCCAGACATGTGATACGGTTGGTGTGATTTCGCCCGCAGTCGATATGATTTCCTCCTTCCAAGTGACGGAAACTTTAAAATATTTGACCGGGAACGAGCAGGCACTGCGGAATACATTAAAAACCATTGACGTCTGGTATAACCGGGATTATGATATGAAGCTTAACATGTCTGATGTGGACTGTCCCACATGCCGGCAACATAAGTTTCCCGCCTTGCAAAAAAACGCAAACGATGAAGAAACGGTTTTATGCGGCCGTGACACAGTCCAGATTCATCGCAAATCCAGCATCAGCCTGGAACAATGGGAAGTGCAATTCGCGAAAGTTGCCTCTGTTAAACGAACACCATTTTTATTGAAGGCATCTTTTCCGGAGGGCATCCACTTTGTCATGTTTAAGGACGGACGTGTTCTTGTCAAGGGAACGGAAGATCGTGTACAGGCAAGAACTTGGTATGATCGCTATATTGGTTCCTGATGCATAATCTCATGCTCTTTGGAAGATAACTATGCATACCACAACATGAGAAAAGGGTGTCAGGAAATGCGAATCTTTACAGTACTTACGGTGCTTACGAGCATCATTGTCATGGCTTTCAGGTGGCGGTATCGCATCATCAACACACTTTTGGCCATCAGCTTTTTACGCAAGGCGGCTGTCACAATCTCAATGAATATGCCGATGATTCGGGAGAAAATTATGCCGGCATTGTTTCAGCGCAATCCGGTTAAATAATCGACCATCTTTAGAAGCTGTCATCGTGCAGCTTCTTTTATATGTCAAGAAAATATGAATTCTGGTATGATGGCTTCAAGGGGGATAAGGAATGCACCTGGACGAACGTTATACGATGTATACATTAGCCTGTCATCTGACAGACATAGACGGTTTTGAACCATTATACGTTAATGAGCAAGACGAATTATGGCTTGAACGGTATCAAGGCAAAACATCACAGGTGATCCGTTTATTCCATGGTGGCTATGACTGGAAAAATCATTTAAAGCGGGATATCGGTCAGGTTTTTCAAAAAGTAAAAGCCATGAAACAACATCTCAGGGGAAAGCACATCGACATACATAATATTTACATTGCTACCTATGCGCCCGTAGACGACTGGCACGTTTTGAAAAAACCCTTGCAGTTAAATGAAAAAAATCCAATTAGGATGCACGTCTATTATTTATCCGAAAACGAAAAAGCTGAAGAACTGGCAAGACTGCAGGATACATTAGGGACTTCTTTCCAGGATACAGCGGAAAACCTGTCCGAATCGGATAAAGAAGCAACGCTCAACAGTTGCCGGACAAAATTGACCGATCAGATGACACAGAAAGAAAGGGAAGTCCGAAATATATTCTCATACGGCAAGCCATTTCTGACTTATTTTTTGCTGGCTGCCAATCTGCTTGTCTTTTTGCTGCTTGAATTGACTGGTAACAGCACCTCAACAGCGACGTTGATCGCGTTTGGTGCCAAATATAATCCAGCCATTATTGAAAATGGTGAATGGTGGCGAATTGTCACCTCCATGTTCCTGCATATCGGACTCCTTCACCTGATCATGAATATGCTGGCTGTTTATTATTTGGGAACATTAGTGGAACGGATATATGGATCTGTCAGGTTTTTGTTGATTTATTTTCTGGCAGGGATAGGTGGGGGACTGGCAAGTTTCGCCTTTACCACTAGCGTCTCGGCAGGTGCTTCCGGCGCATTGTTTGGGTTGTTCGGTGCCCTGTTGTTTTTTGGCTGCGTACATAAAAGAATTTTTTTCCAAACGATGGGCATGAATTTGCTGATAATTATCGGTATCAATATCGTATTTGGATTGAGTGTACCACAAGTTGATAATGGGGCTCACATGGGCGGGTTACTGGCAGGTTTTATTGCTTCGGCCATTTTGAATCTGCCTAAGAAAAGAAACAGACGTTTACAATTTTCTGCCCTGGTTCTATATGGGCTGATCATGGCTGGGCTCGTTATTTATGGTACAGAGCATAATCGATCCAATCCGGCATATCAGCTGATGCAAGCGGAACAGCTTATAACAGAAGAACAATATGAAGAGGTCGTCGATGTCGTGACGAAGGGGCTGCAAACCTCGGATACCATCGATACTGAATTGGAAAGTCATTTATTGTTTCAGCGGTCTTATGCCTTTATTCAACTGAACAGGGTCGACCAAGCGGTAGAGGATTTGGAGCAATCAACAGATTTGAACAACAACTTTGCGAAGGCGCATTATAATTTAGCGGTCCTGTATGGGAATCAAAGTTTAGAGGATAAGGCGGCATACCACATTGAAGAAGCACATGAACTGGATCCTGACAACCAGGACATACAACAATTGTATGAGCAGATAATCGAAAATCACCCATAGAAACGTAATATGATGTTATCCGGCTTTTTACATGAATGGGTTGGTTTCGTATTCATTCTTCCATCCGGATTTGGTATAATAAGATTTGGTGATCTATGTGAAGACCATTTATGATGTGCAACAATTATTGAAAAAATTTGGAACGATTATCTATGTTGGTGACCGATTAGCCGACTTGGAACTGATGGAAGACGAAATAAAGGAATTATACCGACTTTACTGTATTGAAGCGAAAGACTATCAAGAGGCATTGCTGCTTCTGAGAGGGGAAGCTTCCCGTCTGCGTCGCGAAAAAGGAGCGAACGAATGATGACATCAATTATTGGCATTGATATTGGTGGAACGACTGTTAAAATTGGCATAATGGATCCCGATGGCCATATTATGGATAAATGGGAGATACCGACCAACCATGCCAATAACGGAGCTTATATCATACCGGAAATTTGGCAATCGGTCAGCCAAAAGCTGGATAGTACGGCGGTCATAAAAGGTATTGGAATCGGTGCACCCGGTTTTATTGACAGTTCAACTGGTTATGTTTATGAAGCTGTTAATATCGGTTGGAAAAATGTAGCACTGGCTGACGAATTACAAACCATCTCCGGCTTACCAGTATTTGTGGCGAATGATGCCAACGCTGCCGTCTTAGGTGAAAATTGGAAAGGTGCCGGGGAAAATGCCAGAAATCTGATTGCCCTTACACTTGGTACAGGTGTCGGGGGTGGCTTGATCGTCAATGGTGATATGGTAGACGGTGAAAACGGGATGGCTGGTGAAATCGGGCACACAACCATTGATCCTGACGGTTACTTATGTAATTGCGGGCGGAGAGGGTGCCTTGAAACAGTTGCCTCGGCAACCGGGATGGTTCGCCAGGCTATGGAGAAAATGGAAAAGAAACCAAACAGTCCGCTCGTATCACGCTATAAACAGAATGGAACCATGACAACAAAGGATATTTTTGAGCTGGCTGATGCCGGTGATGAATCCTGCGAGGAAATTGTTGCATATACTGCTGATATTCTGGGACTGATCATTGCCAACATTGCGACGATCACTAATCCGTCAAAAGTTCTGATTGGCGGAGGCGTATCACAGGCCGGTGAAGACTTTGTCAAGCTTATCGATGCTGCCTTCAGCCGATATGCTCTTAAAAGGGTGCGGCATATTTGCGAGCTGAAAACAGCCCGGTTGGGTAATGATGCTGGTATGATTGGTGCTGCCTTTTTAGTCAGGCAGCGTTTGGATCATTTGACATTTTAGGCTTTACTTTTTTGACATACTCTATTAAAATACATTTCATTAACGTCACCACTATGAAACGTTTATGAGAGGCAAAACGTTATATAATCAGGCAGCAAGTGTTTCAGAATGTTTGTACCGGGAAATGGATGCCTGAAACTTATAAATGGCTGAACTGGGAGGAACGTAACATGGACTTTAAACGGTTCAGAATCCCGTTATATATTATGGCTGCACTGTTGTTCGGGGTTAAAACTTATATCATCTATCGTTTTATGTTTAACCTGGAATTGGAAAACAAAATGCAGGAATTTATTCTGATCATTAATCCACTTGTTTCGGCGTATTTGATTTTCGCTATCAGTGTCTGGTTTAAAAAGCCATCACGGCAAATGGGCTTTTTGCGTTACACGGCATTGATCGGGACACTGATTGTCTATTTTAATCTTGTGTTCTATCGTTCATTTGATGACTTCATTACAGCACCACAATTATTCCAGGCGAGCAATATGGGAGATCTGGGATCAAGTATTCTGACACTGATTGAAGTATATGATATTCTATTTTTCCTGGATGTGGCCATTATTTGGTATGTAAGCAGGACAAATCCCACAACCATGTCAGTCAGTTACCAAAGGAGCGGGAAAGTCTTTGCCCTGGCCATGTCCTTCCTCCTCTTAGCGGGCAACTTCTTCCTGGCTGAAATGGAACGACCGCAGTTATTCACAAGGGCGTTTGACCGCGAGTATCTGGTGAAAAACATCGGGTTGTTCAATTATCACGTTTATGATGCAGCTGTTCATTCTAAGGTGAAAACACAGCGGGTGTTTGCGGATGGGAATGAATTGCCGGCGATTAACGACTATGTTGATGAGGAAGTCAGGAAAGATGAAACGTCACCATTATACGGTATTGCCGAGGACAAAAATGTCATCTTCATTACATTGGAATCGCTGCAAAGTTTTGTGATCAATAATGATGTGAACGGAGAAGAGGTCACGCCGTTTTTAAACAGTTTAATCGATGATGAGAGCACGTATTATTTCGAGAACTTTTATCATCAGACAGAACAAGGGAAAACATCCGATTCCGAATTTCTGGTCGAAAATTCACTCTATCCGTTATCCAGAGGTGCCGTATTCTTTACACATGGACAAAATGACTATCATGGACTGACAGAAATGTTAGGGGAAGAGGGATATTATTCAGCTGCCTTCCATGCGAATAATAAAAGTTTCTGGAACCGCGATCAAATGTATGACACGCTTGGTGTTGATCATTTTTATGGTGAAGAGGCCTATGAAGTCAATGAGGAAAATTCGGTTGGCTGGGGATTGAAGGACAAACCATATTTTGAACAGTCCATTAAGTACCTGCAATCAATGGAAGAGCCATTCTATTCACGATTTATAACATTAACCAACCATTTTCCGTTTGAGCTCAGTGAGGAAGACAGGTCCATTGATAAATATGACTCAGGATCCAATACGCTTAATCATTTCTTTCCGACCGTCCGTTATATGGATGAAGCGGTGGCGCAATTCTTTAAACAATTAAAAGCAGCCGGGCTGTATGAAGATTCCATCATCGTTTTAATGGGTGACCATTACGGTATCAGTGAGAATCATAACAAAGCGATGAGTGATTATTTAGACAAGGATGAGATTACGCCTTATGATCATGTACAGTTACAGCGCGTGCCCATGTATATCCACATACCGGGCCATGAAGATGGTAAGGTTATCTCAAAAGTCACCGGCCAGATTGATGTAAAGCCAACAATGCTGCATCTGCTGGGTGTCTCTAATGAGAATGATATCTATTTCGGTAATGACATGTTCATTGAAGATCGTAAAGGCTATATCGGGTTAAGAAATGGCGACTTCATCAGTGATGACTATATTTCGGCCAGAGGCGTCTGTTACGAACGCGAGACCGGGGAACCTGTCGAACAGGGGGAAAACAGTGAAGAAACGATAAATATCGCTGCCGGTAAGAGCGATGACCCGTGTGGCCCAATTGAGAAACAAGTGGAAACAGAACTCGAATTATCCGATACGATTATCTATGGTGACTTGTTCCGTTTTACCGACTCTCAGGGCGTAAGTGTTGAATAACATAATGACCAAATAAAAGCTGATCCGATTGTGACCGGATCAGCTTTTATTTGGTATTAAGTATGATCGTCAAGGGCATTGGCTTACGCTTGATTTCCGTGATTCCGGCCTCCGTTAACAGCATTTGAGGCGAGAACGGGTGTTTACATACTGCCTATTTCTGAAATAATGGTGGCAACCGAGAAGAAACCGAAAACCAATACGGCTACGGCTGAAAAACCAAGTGCGAATAAATTTTTAATTTTAAGCTGCCGAATGACAGAAACGATTGCCAATAAAGCAACAAGCAAAAAGAAAATTGCTAAAACCATTTGTAATACAGCCTCCTTGTCAATGTAGCACATAAAACCTATCTGTATTATTATGTAGTCAACTGTTTTCTATACTTATTTTATAGTATAGAATGGATTTTGTCGAGGCAAATCCTTATGAATTCGGCAACTTATTTTGAATGGAGGTATCATGATGAAGTTGAAAAGGATGGAAGCAGGCCCGTTGGGTACAAATTGTTACATTGTACATACCGGTGACCATGCATTAATTATTGATCCAGGCGGGGATCCTGAAAAAATGATCGACTATTTAACGGAAGAAAAAACTGAACCGGAAGCTATCTTGTTAACACATGCCCACTTTGATCATATTGGGGGTGTGGATAAATTAAGATCCTATTACCATCTTGACGTTTATCTGCATGAAAACGAAGCTTCCTGGCTGGAAAATCCAAAAAGCAATGGCTCATCACTGTTTCTTGGAAATGACATTGCCACAAATCGTGCTGAACATCATCTCTATCCCGGAAGCATGCAAATCGGAACAATTCCATTTGAAGTCATTCATACACCAGGTCATTCACCGGGGAGTGTCAGTTTTGTCTTTCATAACGATCGGTTTGTGCTTGGTGGGGATGTTCTATTCAATCAGGGTATCGGACGAACCGATTTGCCTGGTGGCGATATGGATCAGCTGGAACAGACAATTCGTCATTCACTGTATCAATTGCCGGATGATTTTGTTGTTTATCCGGGGCATGGGCCGGAAACCACGATTGGGGATGAAAAGCAGCACAATCCTTTTTTTCCGGCCTAAGCAAAACAAAATGTCAGCCATTCCGTGATGGCTGACATTTAGGGGGATGTGCTCTGCTCTTTTGTTGGTTAGGGATAAAAGTTAAGCTACTTTCTAAGTATAAACGCCTGGTTTACAACATGTCAACAGTGAAAACCAAAAAATTAGAAAAACCCTGCTATGTTTATGTAGGCAGGGTTTTTCCGGTTATACGCAATATTTGCTGATTAATGCCCGAATCCCGGTACTAAAATGAATTCGGAATACCAGGTAAATCCGACAAAAAATATTGTACAATAAGCTCCGAATAAATACATATACATACGTTCAGATAATTTCAGATAGCTTACTGTCAGGAAAAAAGCCGTTTGAACGAGGAACAGCAATGCTACGTTAACCATGTCACCAACATAGAACATTACCGTAATGATACCTGTCCAAAAAGCAAGGACCCGAAACATACGATCCATGTTTTCCCCTCCTTTAGATTAACCTTATAACATTATTATAAACGACCTGACACATAATGTAAACGAATCACGTTAAACAATTGAAAGGTTCGCCACGTAACTGCAGTTTTCACAGCCGTTGAACATATTCTCCGTCTCGATTAATTCGACGTCATCAAACATCGATTCAAACATTCCCTCTAAAAAGGCATGATGCATGCGGCAAACCATCCCATGATGCTGGGAAGCCATTTCCTTGAAAGGGCAGTTATTGATTTGAAATGACACGTTGCCAGTATCTTCGTCATAGTTAAACGCTGGATACATGCCAAGCATTGTACCGGCTTCCTCGAGTATAGTCAGTTTATGCTCTCTCGTGGCATGGGCAGACGAAAGTGGCCGATTATATGCTTCCATTATGGTCGCACCATATTTATAACCGGTCTGATACAAAGCCTGTTTTCCGGGTTCACCCAATTCAACAAATGACTCCAGAGCGATTGATGCAAGTAGTTTGTAATCCCGATGTGGGAAATGAACGTCAACGACTTCATCTGACAGGCGATAGAGTCTGCTGGGACGGCCGCCTTTTCCAGTTTTTTTTGGATAGGATACTAACAAATTAATATCCTCTAGTTTGGACATGTGAAGTCTTGCCACATTTGGATGAATCCCAAATGCTTCCGCTATTTCCGTAACGTTTACCTCCTGATGGTTTTTAACCATGTACTGATAAATGCTAAACCTAGTTGGATCACTCAGCACATTGGTTATTTTAAATGTTTGGTCCATGCATACCACCTTACCCCATTTACTATTATTATACGCAATAACAATCATAAAATGGGAAATAGTACGGATTTGTTAGAAATTGTACACAACTTGGCGGTAATTATAGCCTGCAGCAGATCAGCCGGTTTTATTCAGAATTAATATCCAGCCAGTTCCGTATACTGTGTTCAGCGCCGTTATCAGTTGTGATCGTGAAATATAGAAGATACTGCTTGTCGTTCAGCAACATAAACTCGACAAGTACATGGCCATATGGTAGGTCATATGACATCTCCCCCTCCGTTTCAGATTCGTTCATAATGTCGTCCTTAAATTGTGTCCGGGCCATTTGCAGTAGCGTTTCGATTTTTAATTGTTCCGTCTGGTTGTGCGTAATGCGGATTTCATCTTGATATGAATCAATATTCGCTGTTATGATGATCAGTGCTAAAGCAATGACAAATAGCACATACGGCAAGATAAACCCTCGTTGGTTACTCGTAAAAGATAATGGTTTTTTCAAATTGATCACCGTTTAATGTTGTAATGGAAACGTGTATGCCATGTGGGGCAGGTCGAAACTGAACGTCCTCAACCTGCCGCAGAAACACTTCAAAACCTGTATCGTCAACGCGTCTAATAACTAGATCACCATGTTGCTCCACCGTCGTTGCCGTTCCGTCTGGCTGTCGGAGGGTCAATGTCGCCGGTTCAATCGAGAGATCAGCAGCTCCCAGGACTTCATCCCGCAAAAAATAAAAAAACTGGTTGACCGATAACTGATCATAGCTGGAGGTAAACGCCATTGTTGTGGTGAGATAGGTTGTAAAAGGGATTGTCATAAAGATGATGCTGATCATGAAAAGAACTGAAATAAAGGAAAACCCATTTTCATTAGTCCGGGTAGCCGTATAAGCAGAATTGGTCTGTACGATTCCTGTCATTATCCCAAATCACACATCCTTTCAACAAATTGTCCTCAGCCACAAACCGGAATGTGGCTTCAGAGCCGTTCACAATTTTTGAAAAATCATTGGGAACCGCCTTGGTTGATTCCCGCAAAAAAGGTTGCAGTTCGAGGTGCAATTGATGGATCATATGGCGTTTTTGCTGCAATACCTCCCGTTCGTTCAATAAAAGACTTGAAGCCGGTATGATAGTCGCGATGATCATCATTAGCAGGCTCACTGCGGCAAGGGATTCAATAAGTGAGAAACCTTTACTGTTTTTCAACGTAGCACCGTCCCTTTCCGAATGGGCAGACTATATTAAACGTTCCAGTTTCCGTTTTAATGGCGAACGTACCTGGCTCTCGAATGGTTCCATTTGACTTGAAGGAAATGTTAGGTAATGTGCGGCTGTCAATTGACCACCCTTCTGGCATCTCCCGTTCTAATAGCGTGGTCTTTTTAGTTGTCTTGATGGCATAATGTGTTTCATCAGGGAATGTAAGCCGGTATCTCTTTCTGGAGTTGTAGGCCATACTTTGCACATATAACAGATCCATTTCCAATGTTTGCAGGAACCGGTTTTCCGTCTGCTTATCAAGCATCGATACTTTTAGTGGTGTACTGATGAGGATTAATACCGACAAAACCGCCAAAACGAAAAGAACTTCGATAAGCGTAAACCCGTCAGGTTGATTCATCTATGAAACCGTGCCCCCATCGGATTCATAATCTAATTCGTTCCCATCAGGGCATTTCATCTGTTCTTCAGTTATATAGCCCTCTGATTCAAGTGCTCCCAAACTGCTCGGGTATGCATTATATTCAATATGATAGGCGTCTACTTGTGCCTGGACAACATTTACTAAAGCGCTACACCCCTTATCATAGACCTCGTCACTTTTATCACTCAAATTGGGGACAATCAAAATGATTAGCACGGAGATGATCATCAGAACGATCAGCATTTCAATTAATAGGGGTGATTACCCATGTACTTTAAAATTTTTTGTATGGTGCCAAGTATATGGGTCATCCTCAACAGGGATAGTGATTTCAATTGGTATACTTTTAAATACTTCAGTGATTAATATCAACTTATCCCTGTAAACAATCCCTTTTGGAAAGAGGGTACCAATTAATTGTGCTCTTTCTAATCCGGTTAATTCTGTTTCAATATTTTTGGCAATCTCCATGTATTGATATAGACTCTCATACGTAAATGAACTGGAATCAATAGCATCTAATTTACGATTTAATTTAGCCAGTGTTTCTTCTTGTACTTTTATTTTAGCGTTAATCGTTTTATCTTTTTCCGTGTACTTAGATTTTTTTAAGTCACCAGAAAGGTATATGTCCAACAAACGATCAAGTGAAGCATTAAGATCAGAAATGGACTTTTCAAGTTCTTTTATCTCTGACTTTAATTGATTAACTTCTTGTTCATCATATTCGATTTGAATATATTTTTTAGCTAATTCCTCGCTTGTGAGAACGTCTTTTAAAGCCTTCATGATGTTCGCATCAAAACGAACAGTATTAATGCTTATGTCGCACGTATAACCATATTTAATGCTAGTTTTTCGTCCATGTTTGACATAATAAAGGGGTCTACTTTTGATTCCATGTGTTTCAAGATTGATTTTTCTGCCACAATGGCCACATGTCAGATAAGTTCTTTTCAACATGTGTATATTTTTGGTATTCTTACGGCCAGCCACACTAAATTGTTTCCCACGATTGGTGCGCTCTTCCTGCAATCGATTGTATGTTTCTTCAGTTCTTAAGGGTTCATAGACAAAAGCTGAAATTGTATCACCTGTATTATGATTCTTTTCTTGGATACCATGAAAAGCTTTTGATTTAATTCTTGTTTGCACCAAATGTTCATTCCATTTTTTACCCGTTGGTGTTTTGGAGACTTCATTTAGCTTGTCACTTATCATTTTCATGCCCAACTGCTCATTCAGGTACAAATCATCAATAAAGGGGATAACCCATTTCCAATCGGGCTTTGCTTCGTATTGTGCAGTTTCACGATTGTACTTGTATTCAAAAGGGGGCTGACCCCATCCTTTACCCTCTCTTAATCGTTGGCGCTTACCACGCATCATTTTCTTCACAATATTACGTTTGTCGCGTTGCGCAATGAGATTTTTAATATCCGAAATGAAAACGTCATCTTCATTATCTAAGTCAATTAATACTCCTGGTTCAGCAATTTTAACTTTATTTTCCCTGAGTGTATCTTTCAGGTATTCCCAAGCAACAGTATCGAGTCGTGAAAGACGATCCTGTTCAATACATAAAACAACATCAATACCACCTTCCTCAACGAGATCGAGTAAAGCATTCAGCCCATCTTTCTTTAACTTCCCGCCCGATTCAACATCTATAAATTCATCAATTAACGTCCATTCTTTTTGAGAAATATAACTTTTCAATTCCTGCTTTTGTGCAGTGAGACTGAACTTCTTTTCCTGCAATTGTGTGGATACTCGATAATAATTTGCTACTCGCATAACGAATGAACTTCCTTTCTTACAATTTTTTCAGATAAACGACACTTCCTGGAATGCCATAAATCTTGCCTATTTCTCGAATAGAAAGGTTTGTATCTTTAAATTTATAAACCTTTTCATCATTCATTAACAGTTCCACTGCAAAGGTGTTTGCTTCAACTTCGATTTTATCTATTGAAAAAAGAGTTTGATTTCTTAAGAAGGGTGTGTTCGATCTTGGATGTAAAATAGCATGTCCTAACTCATGAGAGCACACAAAGCGCTGCATGTCGTCGTTTAAGTTAAAGTTGATAAAAATGTATTTATTTCTTCTATCGTATTTGTAAAATCCATTTATCTCTTCATGTAAATCCCACGGTATTACATGAATATTCATTAAAGAACAAATTTCAAATGGATTATCTGTCTTATACTTTTTTTCTATTTGATGGACGATATTTTTAATCCAAGTCAAACTTATCCCCCCGCACCCCTAATCGTTGTCTCTTTTATCTCTATACTTTTTAGGAATGTATTTTTTGTTAATGCGCTGTGTTTGTCGGACTGCATACTCCATAGCATCTAAAAGTGATTCTACCGCCTCCTCACTCATCGGTTCACCATCAAAATTTAATCCGTCACCATCTGTTAAGTCTTCTCTAATTTGTTTCATTCGTTTTGCAATGTCTTTTTCGTCTTTGGAATTTCTACCAGTGGAGTCATTTTTAATTCGTTTTTCTTCTATCATTTTATATTCCTCAAATGACATATTTTGTTTTACTTCATCGGGTAAATTTTCATATGTCATCCGTGAATTGTATTCTAAATCTGTTGTTTTAGCATGGTTTCCATAAAGAACATATTGAGTATATTTACTCATATATCCTTTAGGGTCATCCGCCCTTCCTAAAAGATAATCAGTTGTTACATCAAGTGTATCTGCTAAATCTGCTAGCATCTCGTTTGAAGGTGTACTATATCCTGTTTCGTAATTGGATATAGTTGTTTTTTTTGTGTTTACAATTTTAGCTAATCCTTCCTGTGTTAATTTGTTCTTTTTTCTTGCTTCTTTCAATCTTTTAGAAAGCATAATCAATGAGCTCCTTCTCTAACTAATAAGTACAACTTAATTGTACTTTATTTTCAACAAAAGTAAACATAGGTCCAAAAAAATCATACAAAAGTATTGACATCCAACATATTTGTATTTAAAATTAGACTAAATACCCAATATATTTGGACTAGGGAGGATCAATTTTGAGTAAAAATGAGAAATTAATTTTAGCTCGAAAGTCAAAGAAACTAACTCAGGAGCAACTTGCAAATCGTTTAGAATGTAAAAAAACGACTATAAGTAATTGGGAGAACGGTTACTCAACACCGAAGCTATCTGTTGCATTTAGAATTGCTAATATCCTAGAAAAGGATGTCAACTCTCTTTTTTTGAACAAAGGTCCAAATAACTCATGCTAAAAGTCAACTAGTTTGGATGTTTATTATGATAAATCGAACTGAGTAAGAATTCAAATTTGTCTTTCCTATGTAAGAGGAATCCGAGTGGGAAGGAAATCAACAACTTATTGTGGAGTTCGACAAAAGGCCAGTAAATTCCTATTAGAAATAAATAAATCAATACAAAAGAAAGAAGGTGTAAGTCATGGTTCTGCCCATTGATACTGATCTACTCAAAAAAAGAGAAGAGATACCAATTAAATTAGCCGAGTTATCTTATGTAGATTCCGAAAAAACTATCAATCTATTAAGAAAGTGGGGAGAAAAAAATTCACCCATAACAGTATTGCACAAAGAGCTGAATGATAGTTTAAAAGACATAGACTCAACACCTAAAGCTGTCAGCTTGAACTAATAAACATAGAAAAAAGGTGATTCCATGTCAAAATCGCTTCAACTCCGAGCTAATTATAAAGCACGTATTCACGAACTGGAAACAATGCTACCGGATGGTGCAGATAGTTTAAATGGGGAGGTTGGAAATGAAGACATCATGAATTACCTACATAGACGACGTGTGCAGGACGGACTAACAAACTTAAGAACAGCATGTGACTTCTTGGGCATTAGACGTGGTGAAGCAGTGCCGCGTCAATGGCTGGAAGAACTGACTGATACAGAACAGCAAGTATTCCTGGATTACTTTGAAAATAGAAAAGGCTATACCGAAATTGGTTCCCTAATGGGACTGGAGCAAATGGAAGTCAAGAAAATCTTTAAATCATCGCTTCAACAAGTGATGAAACAAGCTGGGAGGGATTAAAGTGTCGGTTTATGCAGTTCGTTGTTTTACTGGAAAAGAAATAGAAGTGAAGGAAATGCTTAAATACACGCTTGAAAAACAACAGTACCATGTTGTGAAGGCGATTCATGCCTTTGAGACATTTACACAGATGTTCAGAGGGAAAGATACTGCAAGAAAAGAAATGAAAAGCGCAGTGCCTGGCTATATATTTGTGGAAACCAATGACCATCTTCCTCTCATGCGTAAAGAGCTTTGGCACTTAATCAAAAGCATTCCGAAAGTCTGCCAGATTTTTAGAAATGAGATACCGGAGGAAGAGATGGACCATTTCTTTGAAATGTGCGATGTTGAGCCGGATATTGAAGTTCGTTTGAACCATGATACGCAAACAGAAGAACAAAAGATTGCAGCCGAACAGGAAGCTCTCCACCAAGCAAATGTGAAAGGCGAGCAAGTTGAAACAGATATAACCGAAACAACAGTAGATCAAGTTCACAATCTTCAGGAACAAGCAAAAGGCGACTGTGCATTGAAACGCATGATTGGACGTTGTAAAGCGTATATCCAACGTAAGAAAGAAACATTCGTATTCCCGTTTTCCCTATTTCACGAAACACGTGACCGGGTTGACCCGAATAAGCAAATGACAGTCCAGGAATTAACAGATGGAAATTTCATCATTCCGCAGTTAGTGAAAACATTGAAAATGGAAGTAACACTACAATGACAGAAGAAATCTACACTGGAACGGTAAGTAAGATAATCTACCGGAATGATGATTTTCTGATTGCAAGGATCTCGGGAGGCAATCAGGAGTCAATTATTAAAGGGTCTATTTTAGGCGTAAAACATGGAGAAGAAATAACGGTTTACGGGAATTGGGAATATCATGCAAAGTACGGGAAACAATTTGCAGTTACACGTTGGGAGCGACCAATGCCAAAAACGGATGAACAGGCTATTGCCTTTCTGGCTTCTCCCTTAATCAAGGGATGTGGTGAGAAACGAGCTAGACAGATTGTGGCCCACTTAGGTACAAATGCACTGGAGATAATTGCTGATGAAGGTACAAGTAGCCTTACACCAGTTAAAGGAATCGGTAGGAAGAAAGCACAAAAGATTACGGACAGCGTTGTATCGACTTTTGAAGTGCAAAAGATCATCGGAAAACTTCTGCAATATGGAATCACTGCCAAAATGGCAATGAAACTATATAAAGAGTACGAGTCTAACGCTGTTACAGTCATTGAGGAAAACCCGTATAAACTGACAGAATTAAATCTTGTCGGATTTCATAAGGCTGATGAAATAGCAAGAAACATGGGGATTACACCTTTATCCGGATTCCGTATAGACGCTTGCGTACAGTTTGTGTTAAAAGAAAAATGCTTTCAGGCAGGGCATTGTTATCTGCCGGAAGATAAACTGATTGAAGAAACATTACGATGCTTGAACCATAACACCGATGAGAAAGTAACAGAGAATGAAGTGATACGAAGCATTAGCAACTTGGAAGAAAAACGTATTTTGAATGAAAATGGTTTTGTTTATCCAAAGTCTTTGTACGAAAATGAAGTGAATTTATCGTGGAAGCTCACAAAAATGCAAGGTTCCACCCGTGGCGGAGCTGTGTCTTCTGTCGAAAAACACATCAAAAACTATCAAAAACGGCATAATGTAGTCCTTGCAGAAAAGCAGCGTGAGGCCATTAGAAAATTGTTTGAGGAAAACTTGCTTATTCTGACCGGTAATCCCGGAACAGGTAAAACAACCGTTATTCAGGCTATGATTGAGATTTATAGAAAGCTATATAAAAAAGATGACATTGCCCTTTGTGCGCCAACCGGTAGAGCGAGCCGTAAACTGGCAGAAGTGACAGGGCATGCAGCGTCTACCATTCATCGTTTAATTGGCTTACAACCGGGAGAAGATCCCGAATATAGTGAGGATAATCCCTTGCCTGACCAGTTAATTATCATTGATGAAATGTCAATGGTTGATGTTCGATTAGCTTCTAAACTTATGGCAGCCATTCATAAAAACGCTAAAGTGCTGTTTGTCGGGGACGCTGACCAGTTACCGAGTGTTAATCCTGGCAATGTCCTGAAAGACATGATAGAAGGCGGTATTCCGAACGTAAAACTAACCGAGATTTTCCGGCAGGCACAGGAAAGTCAGATTGTGACGAATGCTCACCGTATTAATCAAGGGCAGTCATTAGTGGTGGATGAAAACAAAAACGATTTCTATTTCATTCATAAGGAAAATCCGAAAATGATTGCTCATATGCTCGTCAAAAGTGCTGTACGCTTTGTAGAGCTGGGCTATGCCTTGGAAGATATATTAGTCCTCAGTCCGATGAAAAAAGGTCCAATCGGAACAATAGCGTTAAATGAAGCCTTACAGGAAGCGCTGAATCCTGCTGGTTCTTCCAAAAAGGAATGGAAGAAAAAGAATACCATCTTCCGGCAAGGGGATAAAGTCATCCAAACCAAAAACAACTACGATAAAGACGTGTTTAATGGTGATATTGGTACCATCGAGGACATCAAGACAATTAAGAGTGATGATGAAACCATTGATGTCATGATTTGTGATTTTATGGGTGAGGAAGTGGAGTACACCAAAGATCAACTCAATGAATTACAGCTGGCTTATTCGATCACCATTCACAAGTCCCAGGGTGGACAGGCTCCTGTCGTAATTATTCCGGTATCCACCAGTCATTACATTATGTTGGCAAGAAACCTCATTTATACCGGCATGACAAGGGCTGAGGAACGGATGGTATTCATTGGTACGAAAAAGGCTATGCATATTGCTGCTGGCAACAATAAGGTAGCGCAACGGAATACAAAACTGACTGAACGAATTACAACCAGTATCAATAATAAATCTATTGCAAAGCCTGCAAGGTAATAACTTTGCAGGCTAACAATTGTTCTCTTAAAACCTCAAGTAAAGAGAGTTCCCAAAGAGGTTTGATTATAATGTGTGTTTTAGACACAAAATGCTGCGACGGGAGGTTTTTGTTATGAGTGAAAGATTAAAATTAAAATGTCCATCTTGTCATTCAAATTTAAAACTAAGTGAAGGATACACAGGGTGTGATTGGAATTGCGAAAAAGGTGAAGGTTCTAATTATGATTGGGAAATTTCTCTTGATTGTACAAATGATCGCTGTGCTTACGTTTTTGCTCTTGGTCACATAAAAGAAATAGGGGATTTTAGTCCAGCTATCAATAAACCGTATGAAGTTTAGTTCATATTTCTATGATTATACGTTTTAGACATATAATTGTGAATTGAGGGGTACAATGCCAAAAAAACCTGTAAAACTTAACGAAGTCAATGAGCAGGAGAAAAATGCCAATGACATGGGATATGGACTATACAAGATTAAGGATACCAATAAAGCTCCATTTGGGCAGATCATATCAGATAATATCGAAACCTTGAGACAGCATGACTATTTAACCGGGAGCGATAAGATATTGTTGTTTGATATAGAGCCTTTAATTGAAATGAACAGTAACATTTTGGTTAATAAGGAAACCGGTGGTTTTATGACCATTTCTGATATTGGAAAGTATTTGGGAAAGAATGTTAGTCATACCAGCACAGTGGTCAATCGCTTAATTAATAAAGGTATTCTGTTTGAAATGACTAATACGCAGGAAATTAAGCAATTCGGGCGTTCTATTACACAACGTCCGATTTTTATGAATCCGGAAATTATTTATAAGGGTAATCGCAACGAAATTAATGCATCCCTTGCAAGATTAACCATGAATCTTGATCCGTTTGAACGACAAAAGATTCATATGCCTTGGAAAGTATGGATGGCATTAAATGCACAGTCTGGAAAATTATATAGGCGAAAAACGTACTTAAAATATAAGAAAAGTTAGAGGGGAATTTAAAAAATACCGTTTTAAAGGGGGGAGTATCTAAAAGGGGTATTGGATTTTTCCAATACATGTATTGGGTTTTTACAATACCCTAAAGTGGCTAAAAACCCTATCATATCAATTTTTGTGGGATTTTAGCTACTGGTGTCCTTTCTCACTCTCTTAGTATACAATCTACAATGCTAAAAAATATCGTCTAAAAATTGAGTATGTAAAGAAAATATACACCTTTTTCAATACGATATTTTACTTTAAAACCGCTTTCCATTTCAGGAGTGGTTTTTATTATGTGTGAGATAGTTAGCTTGCAATTTAATATAAGTGAGATCAGAAAAGCAGATAGAGTATTGAGGGGCTGATAACTACTGGCGGCCGGGGATATGATGTTGGGCCACATAACATATATGCTTACCAGCTCAAGAGAGTGCAACGTCTCTAATAACAGGTATTACAGACAACAGCAATTTGAGGGATTGAGCGAAACTGGGAGGGATTGAAATATTGCCTGGCAGAGATTGTTCCAGTCCCTTCATTTTGTTTGTCATGCTCTTACTATTTATAGAATAAACAAAATTTATTTTAAAGGGAGGGAAAACAAATGACTGATAGCGAGCGCAAGACCGTAGTGGAGTGGATCAAGGCAAGTACGAGGTACAGCCAGGGGTATCTTGATAAATTATCAGATGAAGAAATCGAAGACATATACGTGGAAAAAGTCTTGAGAGGCGGATTTTTGTAATGTTGGCTATGCTGTATGAATTTCATGAAAAAGGGAAAAAGGCTGGGAGGTGATATGCTTAGTTGATATTACTTGCCAGCCTTTGCTTATGATAAACGTCAAAACTATGTTTGGACACTCTATTCCGGGTCGTCCATTATGCTAAACCAGAAAGCATCATCCTTTGGGTATGGCTCCGGATTACCGGATGACTCAATCATGAGCAGCCATTTGCTTGTGTCAAAGTCACTCATCGCTTGATGAATTAAAGTCAAGTCTTTCTGCGGATTGCGAAAAACTAATTCATCCAATCCTTCGACATGTATACCATATTCCGCCCAGAGTGGTTCTAAGGATTGAAATTCCTGATTATGCGGGATGTGAACATGAGTATCTGTTGATAATACCTCGGTGGCGTCAGGATGTGAAACGATATGTGCCGGACCATCCATCAGTTGTGTGCACATATCTAGCATGATGTCGGTCATTTCCAGCTTGTCACCGCAAAAAAGGCAGGTATAACCGGATACTGATAATGTTCCGAGTTCACGTTTTGGGAAACTTGTGGTTGTCGGGAATGGCGCAAAACCATTGATGGCAAGTGTTTCTCTTTGATTTTGTTCACATTCCCGGCAGCCGATAATAATTTGGGATTCACGTTTCGTCATAAAATCACTCCTTTACCTTGTATTCTATCGAAAACGGTACTCGTTGGAAAGCCCATTCACTAAAAGGGGGTGAAATATAATGAAATTATTACCTTCTCGATACTTACAGTAAACAAAAGATTAGTAGAAGCAAGACAAAAAAAAGTGACATAAAACAAAGGAGGAAAATGAAATGGAAAAAATTCTTTATTATGTAGAACCACAAGACAATTTTGAGGCAGAGGGTCGTCGTTTCTACAAAGGAGAAAAATATCCAGTGTCAAAGAACAGGTATACAGGTATAGGGTTGATTTTCCAAAACACTTCTGCTAAACTATTAAATATAGTTGACAAATCCATCAGAAACCAGTTTGTGCAAAAATAAATGCAACTCCCAAAAAGCCTGTTATGACGGGCTTTTTATATTGGATTTTTTAGGAAGGAGGGGAAAAGACGGTGCCTGAAACAAAATCGGAAAAAAATCAGAATAACAATAAATCATCTGATCAACTAGAAAAAATGTTACAAACCTACATCCAGGTGGATGAAAGTGAACAGGAAGCCAGGTGGCTGAAAGGGCAAGTGTTGGATATCATTTTAACCAAACAACCTGTATCAAAGAAATGGCTATCCTCACAATTGGATGTTAGCCCGGCGCAAATAAGAGTATTAGTACAAGTCTATCAGGCATTCCCGGAAAAACAATCCCGCATACAGGAGTTGAGTTGGTATCATCACCGTGTTGCGGCAAACTCACCTGATCCAGCATATTATATCAGGGAGGCGAACGCCAAAGAACTCTCCGTCAGAGAGATGAAAGACATCATTTCTCAGGACAAGAAAGAGGGAAACCGTTGTAAGCAAATGGGTGACGAAACAAAGAGAAAGAAGATGCGGAAATTAGAAAAAACCATAGCAATAGGCGTGCAAGGACAGCTGCGGGCACTTTCAGGAAAGGGGATGATTTAATGACCTATTGTGACAGTTGTGGCAGCAAGTCATTGGAATTGCATATAACCCGTGATCAAATGTTTCAACAATGCAGGCGTTGCGGGACAGAGTTTCCCCTTCAAAAAAATAAACGAAATGAAAGGAGGAAAACTTCATCGAATGGACGACACATAGTCTCAGCGGAGTAGTAGCCGGTTTCGCACTAACAGGAGGGGATTGGAAAGGGGCAGTTGCCGGAGGGATAGCTGGCATGCTTCCTGATATTGATGAACCCCGTTCCCATATCGGAAGACCGTTTTTCTTTTTGTCTATACCCATCAATCAAATAGTAGGACATCGAACCCTAACCCATTCGTTATTATTTACGTTGGTGTTAGGGTTAATTTTATGGCCATTTTTATCATCAAGTGTTGTACTTGGAACAGTTGCCGGCATACTGGCGCACATTGCAGGGGATATGGTGACGGGAAAAGTGAAATTCCTGTATCCCCTTAAGACGTCTATCGGGATTCCGGTTTCCAGATTCAATTATCTTCTGATTGATCGCATAACACGTTTGGGATTAGGGGTGATCGTTTTATGGGTGGTCGGCAGCTGGACGTTTAGTTATTTCAATTTTAAATTTTAATAATAATTGAGGTGAGTAAAATGCTATTTGCAGCAATTGCGGGGGGCTTTATGAGTTCCTCGCTATTTTTTTTGAGGGGATTACCTATATCAACAAAAGTCCTCTGTTTCACACTAACGTTTATCGTCTTGTTTGTATTATTTTGGCAAGTTGAACAAAAAATGATGAATTTAGCACCGGGAGGAGGGATGAGACTGTTATGAAATCATCAGTATTCAAGATTTTGATTGCGCTTGTGATTGCTGCGGCAGCTGGCGGCGGTTACTTTGTCTACGCACAACCACCTGAGGGAACAACGGTGTATATTGCCGGAGAGGACATAACGAAAGGACATGAGATTGACGAAAGTATGATTCGCAAAATGACTGTTCGTTCCGATGTGAATGTACCGGTCATTGATATTCAAAACATGATCGGAAAGCAAGCAACAAACAATATTCAACAGGGAGAATGGATCACACCGGCGGTTGCTACAACGGAAACCGATAGCAATATGAGCCGTTACACGTTAACATTACCTGCGGTTCAAGCAGGCGGGCCTTTACTTGAAGCGGGTACAGAAGTGAATATTTGGGAGAATGCAGGCGATACAACAGAGTCCCGTAAGATACTTTCCAATGTACTGGTATCAGAAGTTGTAGCTGGTGAAGATGCAACCGGCGGCGAGGTAACAGTGGTTTTGGCATTGGATGAACAGGATATTTCCGTGGTTTCAACTGCACAACAACGCTCAGGCGTCTTCTTTACGACAGGAAGTGCTGCACAATGATGATAGCCGTTTGGTCAGCTAAAGGAGGCGTCGGAACAAGTGCACTGACACTGGGATTAGCAAAAGCCATGCAGGAGGATAATCCTGTTCTCATGGATTTCAACGTGTTCAGTCCCACACTTGCCGCACTGATGGGATTGGAAGATACACAGTATGGCCTTGATCGTGTTTTTTTGCATTCAGATGCAGAAACGATTGAAAAAGCACTGCACGAAAATTGGGTACAACAAGAAGGATTTTCTGTATTGCCCGGTGTGCAATACCCGCCAACAAACGACATAGGGCACACTGAATTATTAATGCGGACAATAAAAGAGGCAACCAAAGACCAAACGGTTATTGTAGATGCCGGTTCAGGTGTTGCCCATCCCTTACAAAAGGAATTGTTGCTACGGGCGGATGTCATTTTAGTAGTTGTAACACCATATCTCATGACATACCACAACTTATGGCGGATGTGGCAAAACGACTTTTTCATTCCGTATGAACAAACCAAAAAAGCAGGACTCATTGTGAATCAGTATCAAGGCTCCGTAACATCCAAGGATATTGCAACGCTGACAGACTTGTGGCTTGCCGGTGACCTGCCGGTTATGAAGAAAATGACAGATGCCTTAAATCAGGGGAATCTGGATGAAGCGTTTCCAAAAGCCTTTTTGAAGAAACTGAAAGACATTGGGGAACGGTCTACTAGCCGTATGGAACAAACCAATACGATGGTAAAGCAGATTGAACCATCATCATCCATAGAAACAAATGACACAACTGAAACAAAAGTGTTTTCTTATGAACAACGTGAAGAACCGGCTGAATGGGTAATGCCGGATTCATGGGGAACAGAATCACCTGAATCAAATCAAGAAAAATGGACTTATCCAATGCCGGACAGAAAGGAGGAGTGGCATTTTGAATCATGATTTAGACCGTATTGCCGATAAAGTAAAAACACGTATGGCTGAAACCGGTGACGATATGCAGAATCAGTTATTTCGACTGGCTCGTGCAGGAGATCGGACATCAGCCGAGGGTGTACGTCACCGCATATGGAATGTTGTCCGTGATGAGCGCATTATGGCCAGTGGCTTATCACCTGATGTACTTGTACAGGAAATTTTCAAGCGCAATTGGGGACTTGGCCCGGTACAGAGTGTTTTTGATGACCCCGGTGTCAACGAAGTATGGGTGAACGGTCCGGGAAAAAATAATGTGTGGATCGAACGGAAAGGACAGCGTATGAAAGTTGATGTTGCGTTTCCCGATGACGATGCTATTCGTGAAGTACAACAACGGGTGCTTTCGATGGAAAATCAGGAGCTCAATCAAACCAATCCGATCGTGGAATCCAAAATGCTGGATGGCACACGGGTGACACTAACCTGTCCGCCGGAAACGTCACAACGGACGATGACACTAAGGAAACATAACACGATTGATATGACCGAGGATGAATATATCCGTCAGGGGACACTGGATAGGGAAAGTTCGGAACTATTAAAGAAATTAGTCCGGGGACGGAGTAATACGCTTTTGATTGGTGCAACCAGTTCCGGTAAAACGAGCATGTTAAAGTGGCTGACACAATTTATCCGGCCAAATCTCAGAGTGGGTGTATTAGAAGGCACATATGAACTGGCGTTGGATCAATTTTTGGCTGATCGCAACGTCATTTGTTTTGAGGAACAGCCGAGACTTGGCCGGACACTGATTAAACAGTTTCACACGATGCTCAGGGAGTCACCTGATGTGATTGTATTAGGGGAAGCACGTGGCGAGGAAGCCGATCAGATGATTAAGACGTTCCGCCGTGGTCATCCGGGTTCATTTGGAACGATTCATTCCAATTCACCGGAAGCTGCTATTCAAGACTTAGCTGACATGATTATGGAAGACGGACGTAATTGGGATCAGAAGTCTCTTTATTTACGGGTAGCCCGTTCGATTGACACAGTCGTTCAGCTTCATCTGGAACCGGAAACGGGTATTCGTCGCCTGTGGCGTGTGGCCGAAATCTATTGCCCAGAACTGGCGGAGGATGTGCAGTTTAACGATCTAATTCGTTTTGATTCGTTTAAGCAAGCGTGGGACGTAACACCAAACAATGCTTCTCAAGCACTCCATGAGAAACTGGAACTTCAAGGCGAACACCTTCATAAGCGAGAGGGGGTTTTCGTATGATGTGGGCATACATGGCCGTATCTGTCGTGATAGCGCTTTGTCTCTATGTTGCAGTCCGTATCTTTTTTGATGAGATTGTGGCACGTCGTCAAATCATGGAACGAGTAACCGGTAAAGCGGAAAAACAGGAAAAAGAGCCGGACTGGTTCCACTGGATTGCAACGATACGGGATACTTCCGGTTTTCATATGCCCTTTTCAAGGTGGCTGTTATTAAGTCTGCTTGGTTTGATTGTTGGTTTTATTCTTGGTGCGATATTACTGAAAAATGTGATTGTGGGTGTATTGCTTGCGGTGACACTTGCTGCCATTCCAACATGGCTTTTAAATTATTATGCGGTACAGTACCGGGAAAAAGTTGCTTCCGGATTAATTCCGGCTTTTGAAACATTTTACTCGGAATACACCATTACACGAAATGTACCAAAGGCAATGGATGTTGTCGCAAGGCAGGCTCCTGAGCCGACTAAGGATGAGTTCAGCCGGATGTCCAATGAAATTTACGCAGGTAATGCCGTCAATCAGGTGCTTGGTGGTTTCGCACGACGCATG
This sequence comes from Lentibacillus salinarum, assembly GCF_042679865.1. NCBI lineage: Bacteria > Bacillati > Bacillota > Bacilli > Caryophanales > Bacillaceae > Lentibacillus > Lentibacillus salinarum. The sequence continues at coordinate 172,387 of NZ_JBHTNH010000029.1, forward strand.
AATAACCGTTGGGTGCGACTATTTACCGCCTTGTTGACCATGAAAGAAAATAGAGGGTCACAAATTGAACAGCCTCTTTTAAATATGATTGCGGAACAAAAGAAAAAACAGATGGAGGCCAAAAAAGATCGGTCTGAACTAGCACAAGTAAGATTAGTACATTTAATCCTGATGCTTGGCTCGATTGTATTGTTTCTGGTGAACCTTGTCATACGTCCGGATAGTTACGCATTCTTTACGGCAACAACCGGCGGACGTTGGGCACTTGTCTTTATTGTCGGCTCCCTTTTGATGAGTCTTGTCATCTTCATGTTGATGAATCGAAAGGAGTTGGATTAAATGGCAATCTATGGTGCAGTTGGCGTGATCGCCGGCTCTATCGGCTATATCGTATGGCAATTGCTGAACATACTAAACAACCTTCCACATAACACAAAAGAGCAGGAAGGGACTGAACGTATTATCCCTTATCCTTTTGGTTTAACACCTAAGAAGGCAGAAACCATACAAAAGATTGGCTTTTATACCGGTATTGTGGCCGGTATTTTGTTTTATTTTACGGGTGGCTTGCAACCGGCATTTATTGTATTTGCTGTATTCTTTTTTATGGGCATTGCGTTTAAACGGGTAATCGAATCTAAAGAAAAACGTGTTAAAAAGGAAATGGTGCAGGAATTACCGGTATTTTTAGATACATTTTTGTCCCTGTATCAATCGGGAGCCAAGATGGAAGTGGCCATTCAGGATGCTTTGGTGGTAACCAAACAGTTGCCTCATGCATTCCGGCCAGTCCTTTTTAAGTGGCAGGATCGTGGCGGCCCGGAGGAAGCACTAAAATCATTAGGAGACTTGGAAATTGCGGAGTTAAAGACATGTTCCACCATGCTAATACAAGTTGTCAGGGGTGGTGAACGGTCACTTGAATTTTTAAAGGAATGGAAAAAACAGTTGGCTGACATGGAGCATTTAAACAAAGAGGCAGGATCGGCAACCAAGCCGATCTTTTATACTGCGCTTTTATTTTTACCATTCGCCTCAGCCATTGTGACATGGTTCTATCCGTTCTTTATTCGAGCACTTAATATGTTTGAAGGGTTTTCAGGAGTGTTGTTATGAAAAAGCAAAACGGTTATTCCACGGTTGAATATCTAGTTGGTGCCGGTGTCGTTGCAGCCATTGCACTGGCTGCTTTTATTTACACATTACTTCCGGCAGCAGATGCAGTTGAAGAACATCAGCCTGATACCTATTACAGTGATTATTATCGGGCTGATGAAAGTTGACAAAAAACCTGAAAGGGGGAATGTCGGGAAGGATTGGAATTGACCACAAAAGGGAGGTGAGTCAGATGCGTGAATTAAGAAACAACAAAAACGTGAAAGGAGGTGTTCGCATGAGGAACTTTTTGAAAGATGAGTCCGGATTATCAACATTGGAATATATTATCGGTGCCGGCGTGATGGCTGCACTGGCTATTGCCGTGTTCACTGGATTGCAGGGACAAATCCAAGGTGCAGGTGAAGATGTTGGTGGTGCTATTGAAACAGCAGGAGATCAATCTTCTGATGCTGTCAATAATGTAGGTAATTAAAAAGTTCACTTTACAAATTAACAAAGGAGGAAAATGACGTGAAAAAATTTTGGCAAGATGAAAGTGGTTTAAGTACATTGGAATATATTATCGGTGCCGGCGTAATGGCGGCACTGGCTATCGCTGTGTTCACAGGATTACAGGGACAAATTGAAGGTGCGGGTGAAGATGTCGGTGGCGCAATTGAAACAGCAGGAGAACAATCTTCCGGCGCTGTAGATGATGTAAATGCCAACTAAACAGAAGAAAAACCTCCAAAGCATCCCTCTGCCGTTTGGCAGGGGGTATTGTTTTGGGAAGGGGTGATGAAAATGTATTTTAAAAGGTTTCAAGATAAAATGGGTTTTTCAACGGTTGAATATATTGTTGGCGCAGGTATCATTGCTGCCATTGCATTAGCTGTATTTTTGAGTTTGCAAGAAAGTTTTAGTGGAACAGCGAATCAGGTTAAAGATGCCATTACGATAATGGGAGGGGGCTAAACGCATCAATGACCAAAAATGAACAAGGTTTCAGTACCATTGAATTTCTAATTGGAGCCGTTTTAATGACGTTTATCATCTTTTTCCCGATTGTCACACAGATGCAAATGCACGCCATCCAATCGTTGGAGCAGGAATTGAACCGGACCTTACAAATGGCGGCCGTACAAGGCAGTGTTACGCCGGATATTAAGCAAATTACCGAGCAAAACCTGGCTGACATAGGTGTGGAAAATGTTTCGTTCACACCGGAGACAACCTCTGATCCAGTGGAAAGAGGCGGTACTGTTCATGTCGGTATTATTGCTGAACGTCCGCAGGAGTCGATGTTCTCAGGTGTGATGGGGTTGATCGGAGGGGATGATATTGAATCGGATACGTTTGTGGTTGAAGGATCAATTATGTCCGAGTATCTCCCGTGAACAAGGGTTTGCAACGATATGGTATATGATTGCGATTGTTCTCATTATCTCACTGGCTTCTTTTGTGTTGTCCGAGGGTTACGCCAATGTTCAGCAAAACAAGATCAAAACAGCCATGAACCGTGCTGTGAAAGCAGCCACAATGCAATATGACACAAAAGAATTATCTGAGAATGCAAAAATAGTTATTCCACAGGGTGATGCGGAACAGGAGTTTAAAACTTATCTGACCGATAACTTGAAACTGGACAATGATCTGAATCCGAGAGAGGACAGTGTTTTTGACCATGAATTTCAAGTTGTCGATTTTAGCATCATTGATGAAGGGTCGATTCCTTACACGGTTGACCTGTCCGATGTCAGGTTCCGTCATACGTTTGAAAAACCTGGTGTGTTGGCGGTTGTTGAAACAACGGTGACTGACATTTGGGGAACGGGTGATACAACGTATTATGTGCCAGCTGTTGCCGAGGTTGACTTAGCCATTACAACGGATGACGAGGAGGAGGGATCATGACTTCAGCTTTCCTTGCTTTATTAACGGTGATGGTGATCGTTACAACTTACACCGATTTCAAGTATCGTAAAATTTATAATAAGTTTTTATTGCCCTGTATCATTCTGTCATTACTATTGCACACGATTCATGGAACGCTGACCGATTCGCTTATTGCGATGGCATTTGCGTTCGCTTTCTTTTTTCTGGCCTATATATTTGGTATGACAAGTCCCGGAGATGTGAAGCTGTTTGCGGTAGCCGGTTCCGTTGTTGCCAATTTTACGATTGTAGCTGCAGCGATTGTGGCGTATATGTTAATTCAATTCGGGATGGCCATATATGCGATGATCAAAGCATGTCGCAAGCATAACATGTCGCCTTTGACCATATTAAAACAGGACGCAATCGGGTTCACAACTAAGACTGGTTCAGTCATTCAACCTATCCATTTTCCGGGGGCAATATTGATTGGTGCCAGTGTCTGGAGTGTACAGGTAATCGCATTAATATAAAAAGGAGGGGGAAACATGGCTCAATTCAATGACGATTTAGGTTTGACGGAACATGAAGATGAACTCGAAAGGGTGCTGGATGGTATTTATGCCACAGCTGAAATGGGATTGGAAAAATTAGCAGGGGACTTAAATAATGAACAGATCAGAAGACTGAATAACATGTCGTATGAGCTGGCATTAGCATGTGAAAAGGTTATAGCAGAAAGGAGTGACCAAAACTGAAACGACCAACAAAAGGCATTTTATTTATCGTTTGTGGTGTGATTTTGGCAGTGGTGATTGGATTCATTGCTAATAATACGGTATCACAAGCAATGAGTGAAAAAACGATAGTGGTGGCCAAAGATAACATTGAACCATTCACACAGGTTACACCTGATAATTTAACGGAAGTCAATCGACCTGCCGCCGGTGTACCAGAAAATGCAGCAACGTCGATTCAAGCGGTGGCCGGAAATTTTACGACAACCACGATTATTCAAGGTAATGCTATCCAAAAGGAGCATTTAGCTTTAGAAGGTAATGGTGACTTAAGTACCGTTTTGACAAATTTTAATCAACCAAACATACGGGCTTTTGCCTTACCAACACAAAATCCTATGATTCAGGATATCTTCCCCGGCAATCGGGTGGATTTACATGCCGTTTTTGAAGAAAATGATGGCCAATCATCTGTTTTAATTGCTGATAGTGTATTGGTTTTGGGCATTGCAGAAGGAAGTGATGGACCGGTGGGGTTGACACTTGCTTTAAGTCAGAAACAAATCGAAGACATTACACCGGTTATGAACAACATCCAAATATCGCTTGTTCCACACAATGCCGATACATCTAAGGGTAATACAACAGATGATGATGAGCAAGCCGAAAACGAAACAGAAGGAGGAGATGATACTGGTGATGACAACAGCGACGAAAACGAAGAAAGTAATGGTGATTGAGACGAATGAACAGGATGCACAACAAGGAGCACGTGCTCTTTCGCAAGTGGAAGGGGCTGAGATAGCTCTCTTAACCCCATCAACTTCACTTGCGTTGGACAAAATCGGGCAGGAACCCCCATTTCTTGTCGTCATTGACGAGAAGGTACAAGGCTGGCAGGATTTTTGCCGGCAAGTGTCTCAGGTATCACCACAAACAAAAATGGTTGTGACAACCGATCAGCAAAACAGTGAATTAGGACAAATTGCCAAGGGTGTTGGGGCGGTCGCGATTCTGATTAAGCCACTTCATCAGATGCAGGATGAATTGCCGAACCTTTTTCAGGAATCGGCACAACCGGAACAGGAAAAAGAACCTTTCTGGAATCAGGGTTTTTCACAGCAGGATTTTTCCATGTCATCGGTATTTCAGGCACAAACGCAACAAACTCAGCAGGACAATCCTTTTGAGGGTGCACAGCCGAATGGTGGTGCTGCCCCATTTGCCGGACAGCCAATGCAGGAACAAAGGCAGGCTCAGCCCCAACAACATAATCCGATGATGAACGGACCAATGGGGAATGGCCAACAACCAATGGACAACATGGATCACATGCCACAACAACCAATGGGAAGGCCAATGGAGATGCAGCAACAACCAATGGGGATGCAACAAGGTGGAGGTGGTATGCAGATGTTTGGGCAGGCACCTCCACGACCGAAGATGATTGTTACCGTGTACTCGCCTAAAGGCGGGGTTGGTAAAACAACCATGAGTTTGAACCTTGCTGTGGCATTAAGACAATTGTCCATGAAATATTTAGGCGCACAAAATGCTTTTAATGTGGGATTGGTTGACTTTGACGTGGACTTTGGCGACGTTGCGGCAAGTTTACAATTAGTACCACGTGGTAGTGTTGTAGATTGGCCAAAAGATGAAAATTTTAATCCTGACTATGTGAAAAATCTGTTCACGTTCCATCAATCTTCCGGTGTGATGATACTGGCAGGACCGGAACGTCCGGAAATGGAATTTTTACTCAACGAGGAACAGGCAAAACATGTGATTTCCGGTACACATCAAATGTTCGACATTGTCGTAGTAGATATGGGCTATTCCATTCGTAAATCATCCCTGATGGCCATGTCGATGGCGACACATCCATTTTTTATCACAACGCCGGATACACCGGCAGTACGGGATATGACACGAGCAAAGAAATCGTTGAATGAACATAATATTAACTTGTCGCAATCGCAACTCATTGTCAATAAAATGCCCAAAAAAGGACGTCCACCACTGAGTCCGCAAGAGGTCAAACGGTATATCGGCATGGAGATTGCCGGTGAAGTGCAGGATGATCCGGCAGTGTTGGATGCACTATCAGAAGGCACACCATTGACGCTGAAAGGCAAATCACCTGCAGCGACTGAAATAGAACGTATAGCACAAAATATCATTCAGGATTATCTGCCACAGGATGTCGGCAAGAAAACTTCATTCTTCCAACGACTGTTTGGGGGCAAATAGCATGGAACAGGATTTACAAGATGCTCGTAAGGCGATACTGGCGGAGATGGAAAAGCAGACAAAAAATGCTGAAACGAAACCTGATCGGGAACAGTTACATGTTCAAATACTTGATGCGATTCACCGCAGAGGGTTAAGGCTCGACTTTCAAGTCCGTGACCAATTCATTCAAGAGCTGGTTGAAGATGTGATTGGTTACGGGCCGATTGAAACATTTATTCAAAGTCCGGACGTGACGGAAATTTGGATTTATGGTTACGACAAAATCGTGATTGAACAAAATGGTGATCGGATAAAAACAGACGCAAAATTCCGTGACGACGACCACCTGAGAAATACACTGGAAAAAATTCTTGCCCCTGTCGGTAAACGACTGGATGAATCAGAGCCAAGAGTGGATGCCCGCCTGCCGGATGGGAGCCGTTTAAATGCGGTGATTGCGCCTGTTGCAGTGGATGGCACACAAGTTACGATACGAAAGTTCAAAAAGAGCCTTACACTGGATGATTTAATCAAAAGTGGCACGCTTACGGAAGAATCAGCGGACTTTTTATCCAAAGCTGTTTCCGGGCGTGCTAATTTAATGGTTTCCGGCGGTACATCAAGTGGTAAAACCACGCTCTTGAATTGTCTCTCTGAATATTGGGGAGAAATGGACTCTGTTGTCGTGATTGAAGACCCGGCGGAACTCAACCTCAAAGGAAAATGGGTACGCCGGATGGAGGCAAGAGGGCCAAACCTGCAAGGGGAAGGCGAAATTTCCATTCGGCATCTCGTCAAAAACAGTTTACGTCAGGCACCTGATAGAATCATTATCGGTGAAATTCGTGATGGGACAGCAGTGGATATGCTGCAAGCCATGATGACCGGCCATTCCGGCTCGATGAGTACCGTTCATGCCGATAACGTGGAAAGCATGTGTAATAACCGGTTGCCTGACTTGGTATCCGAGGGAAACACCACGCTGGAGCCGGAAGTTATCTTGAAACGGGTTGCGGGGGCGTTGGATATTGGTGTTCATGCCGAGCAAATAAATGGTGACAGGCGTGTTATCCAAATTGCTGAGATCTTGGATATGGCAGATGGAAAAGTGAACATCCGGAATCTATTTGAATGGCAAAATGGACGTTTGGAAAAGGTTGCTGAGCCTTCTGAGGCTTTGCAGGATAAACTGAAACACTTTGGTGTTGATTTACACGAAACAGTACCTAAGCCGGAGCCTGAACCTGATAACACAACAGAACCTATAACATGGACGTGGGAAGGAGGGGATGCACAATGATTTTCACACTAACGATGATCGCCATCTTATTTATTATGGCAGGCATTTATTTATTAGCAACGAATCGTAAAAAACGATTGAATCGGGTTATATTTGGTGAAGAAAAAACATCTGATCCACCTGTTAATAAAGACATGTTGATGCCCTTTAAAGACCTTCCCCGTCACCTGGTATTTGCCGGTGGCTTTTTTGTTGCCGGTTGGTTTTTGGTTGGCGGCATATTATGGGGAGCTGTCTTTGCGGTTGTTGGTTTGTTTATGCCACTTCTGATGCGTAGCAGTCGAAAGAAAAAGGAGCTTCGGCGCATGGAAAAACAACTAGAAGACGTCCTGTATCAAGGGACAAACGTCTTGCGTGGTGGCGGTGGATTGTATCAGTTTATGGAACATCTTGCAGCCAAAACACCTAAACCATTGCATGATGTATTCGATAGTGCCTTTGTTTCCATACAGGAATTGGGAACACCGTCGATTGACGCATTAAAGAAGGCAGCAGACGATAACCCGGATCTGACGGATCTCGGTATGATGGCTTCGGCTTTGGAGGAAGCGCAAAAAAATGGTGCGGACTTGGCTGAGGTCGTCGAAATGTTTGCATCCGATGTGCGAAACCGGCGAACACTGCAACAGGAAATCGAATCCAAAACAACACAGGGCGTATTTACAGCCAATCTTCTGCTTGGGATAGGCATTGGTGTCCCAGCCCTTTTACAAGCGTATGGGTCTATATCTAATAACCCGACACTGGCAAGTGGTTCAAGTCTTGTTATCGACATTATGACAGCTGTTTGCTACATGATGATGATTGCCGGTTATTTGATTATTCGTCGGATGACACAAGTATAGAAAGTAAAGGAGGTTTTGCTTATGGTGGGTATACTGGCAGGGCTTTCGGTATTGTTATTGTTTGGCGGGATATACCAGGTCGCCACATTCAGGCGCAGGAAACTGGATAATGTCATCCTGCATGAGGAATCGTTCCGTAAACGGTTTAACGCACAGACGGAACAAACAAGCAGGTTGTTCAAACAATTAGCAGAGAAGATGGAGGGCTTTGCGCCACTCGTACTTAGTACGTCACGAAGGCAGAAACTGGAAAATAAATTGGATCAAGCAGGTTCCAAACAAACACCGGAAGAAATAGCAGGTGAGCAATTAACAGGCTTGTCTATCGGTGTCCTGTTCGGCAGTGTCGGCTTTTTAGCTGGCGGATTAGGTATTTTAACACTTTTTTTCTTTGGGTTTGCCGGATGGATGCGACCACAAGTAGCGCTTAATAAGAAATGGCAAGAGCGCAGGAAAGACATTGACGATCAATTACTTTCATTCGTTGATGTCTTTTCGTTAATGTTGGAAACCGGTGCTTCGATTTATTCCGGTATGGAAAAGGCGGCACTTGCTGTAAGTGGCCCATTAGGAGAAGAAATGAATGTGATGCTAAGGCAGAGTAAGACAAGGGGCATGACAGATGCACTCCATCAGATGTCTTTGAGGGTGGATCAGCCGGATTTGAACGGGTTGGTGACCATTCTTCATCAGGCAAACAAATATGGTGCCGGCATGGATGTTGTTTACTCCTTGCGTCAATTCTCGTTTGCAGTCAGAACGAATAAACGCAATCAGATTGATCAAACAGTGCAAAAGATGAGTACCAAAATTCTGTTTCCGATGTTTTTCTTTATTCTCATGCCTATGATGGCTATTTTGTTTGCACCGGTCATGATGTCATTTGGGCAGAGTGGTTTGTTATGAAAGGCATTAAAAAAATCACTGTCCGAAATGATGGCTATGCCTGTGAGGTACTCATTGCAGGAACAATGCTTCAGCGACTTCAAGGGTTGTTGTTCCGTCCTGACTGGAAAGGGGGGATGTTACTGCCGACTAAAAGCATCCACACCTTTTTTATGAAACAAAACATTGATGTGTTCTTTTTAGATCGTCAAGGGAGAGTGGTACATGCCGTATTGGATATGAAACCGTGGCGTGCAACAAGAGTTGTACGTAAAGCCAAAATGGTGTTGGAGGTACCGAGTGGAAAATTGGGTGAAATGATGACAGGTCATTACATTGAGCTGGATCAATTAACAAAGGGAGGAATGCTTCGTGTCTAAAGCAATGTCTTATGTAGCAGCGTTTTTGATGGCTATAAAAGCAAATTTTTCATTACAAAATATCCGTCTGAAAGCCCGTGACAACCGAGCGCAAACATGGATGGAATATGGGATGATTATCGGTGGTATCATTCTCGTTATTGTGTTAGTCATTGGTTTATTTGGTGATCAATTGATGGGATTGTTTGAGGATATAACCAGTGCTATTGGAATCAATGATCCTAATGGCGGTGGCTCCGGCGGATGGTAAGATAGAGGGCGGCTCATCTCGAGTCGCTTTCTTTATTTAATGATTTATTGGTTTCTGTATTTATTTATTTTTGTAAAGAAATATTGATTTAAGTACATAAATATTGCTTTATGGAAATAAATAAACCAATATTTCAATCATTATGTAAATAAGGAAGGAGGTCTGGCACTTGAAGCGATTGAAAAATCAAAAGGGGCAAGCCTTTGTAGAGTTTGCCATGATGCTGCCACTTATGCTGTTTCTCATTATTGTTGGTCTTATTTTAGCGTTGGCCATTAACAGCAAACTCACAATATCCAATGCCAGTCATGAGGCTGCAAGGGTCGCAGCTGTCACAACCGATGAAGATCAAATTAATACAATTGCAGAAAAAGGCGTTATTGATGGCGGGTTGATGTACGAGTACGAGTCTTTGACAACGTTTGATCCGGAGGATGATGTCACGATTGACAGACATAGTGATGGAACCGTAACGGTCACGATACAGTATCAACAGCCGACCATTGTTCCGATGATAGGTGGCTTATTGGGGAATCCTGATTTTTGGGGGACATCCATCCCAATTGAATCATCAGCCACTTTCCTGGATGAAACGAAATTAGGGCCATAAGGGGGATTATCAGTGGATACAAGTTGGCTTAAGGGGATATTGTTTGGTTTACTCGTTTTTATGATTGTGTTTGCCATGAGTTATGTTTTTATATTTGTATTGAGAGGCGGTGACCTAACATTACCGGAATCGTTATCTTGGTTATATCAATATCTGTAATCATAGCAGTATATACGGACATTAGGTGGATGATTATCCCTAACTGGCTGACCTATACGCTTATCCTGACAGGGATTGGATTTTATATGGTGAATGGCCATTTGACACAAGCGATTATCTCTTGTGCTGTGGCGGGTTTGATTTTTTTCATTCCGGCATTATTCGGTCAAGTCGGTATGGGTGATGTGAAATGGATGGCAGGCGTGGGAGCTTGGACAAGTATACCGTTTGTGCTTGTATCGTTTGCCATGGCTTCAGTGATTGGACTTTTGCATATTATTATCATGCTTATTTGGAAAGTCGGCGTAAAGAAACGAAAATACTGGGAAGTACGAAAAGAGCCTATTCCATACGGTGTTTCGTTAGGTGGTGGCATTCTTACCGGGCTATTTGTGATCAATACAGGTGTTATGAACCTTGTGATTTTGTGAAAGAGTCTGAAAACTATGCTATAATTTGGGATTAACATCAAGAATTGCACCCTGTGGAGTTATCCATGGGGGTTTGTTGTTTATAGGAATTTATTCAAAATTACTTTTGTTTGTACCGATACTAAAACAAGGGAGGAATCTTAATGGACTTCACAAAGGTATTACGAAAAAAATGGGTGATTGCCACGGGGGCAGTTGTCGTTGTATTGGGTGGATCAGGTGTTGTTTGGGCAGCAACAGGTTCATCGGACAATGAAGCTAAAGATGCGGAAAAATGGATGACAGAATCACCGGATTGGCTGACACATGCAAAAAAGGTAGAGCGGGAAAAGGACAAAGCGAAAAGTGATGAACTTGGTGATAAGGTAGAAACAGCGAATAAGGATAATGCCGACAATGAAGATGGAGCCGGAGACGAACAGCAACAGGAACAGGATGAGCAGGAAGAACAATCTTCCAACGAAGAAGATAACCGTTCTGCTGATAATGAGGGCAGTCCTTCAAGTAATGACAATGCAACATCCAATGACAATACTGATAATAACGGTTCATCAGCAAATCAGAGTACATCATCCGATAGTAACGACAGCCAGCAGGTAAATAATAATAACTCAGCCCCATCAAACAATACCAATAGGTCAGGTGATTCAGGCTCAGGGGATGGTAATAATTCATCCGGTAGTGGGTCTGATGATTCGCAACCTGAGCCGGACAATGATTCATCAAATGATGGGGGAACAAATGATGATCCAAGTGATAGTTCATCTCAAGACAATAACAACAACCCTCCACAAGATGATGGATCTACAGATTCGTCAAATAGCTCTGGTGGTTCTGATGATGATTACGATGGTAGTGGCATTGATGAAGGGGAAGTTATTAATCCAGATGTTAATGAAGAGGATGTAAGTGATCGTTATAATTAAAAATTAGTAGGAAGAAATAAGGGTCAGCACATTTAATGTGCTGATTCTTTTTTAGGTAGGAGGTATTCTTCTTGAAAAGAAAAGCACGCTGGATGTTTCTTTTGGTTCTAATGATGGTGTTATTGCCTTTATCCATTTCAGCATCTTCGTCATGGTCAACATTTGGTAAAGATCAAGAGCGCACAAGGGAGGCTGTTGGCCAATCGACACAACCACCACTGTATTTAAAGTGGCAAACGCCTAACATTGGCTGGTCGATTTCACAACCAATTGTCGCCAATGAGCATATTTTCCATCAGGCAGGTGGTTATTTATATAAAATCCCGTTGGATATTCCCTTTACAGGTGGCAATTTGTCGGTGGAATCATTATTGAACAATGGAACTAAAAGGGTAAAGATCAGTAATGATTATCATGCTACTAGTCACCCGGTATACGATGCTGAAACCAATTCCATTTATGTAGGAACAGGGGATAATCGAATTAGAAAGGTGAATCCAAAAACATTGGAAATCACAAAATCTATTAATGCTTATGCCCGTTTGGTTAGTGCTCCGACCACGGTTGGAAACGAGTTGATTGCTTATGGAACGGGTGAGGCACATTTATATCTAAATAAAAATAATGAAACGACATTATTAGATTTGGGTAGTAACTCATCAATGGAAATCACCGGAACGTTTGGAGTTAAGGGAGGAGAAAATCCAATCATTTTTGTACCGGTGAGTTATAAATATACGAACCGTTCAGCTTTTGTAGATGCCTACAGGATTATTGATAATGGTCCCGGAAACGAACCGTCCTATGAGTTTGTATGGTCACAGCCATTTCAAACTGACAATGGGGTGTCTGCCAGTGTGACATATGATGAAGCAGAAGATCATCTGTATTTTGCCGACAAAAGCGGAACAGTTTATGCAGTAGATGCCTCTACTGGAAAACAGGTCTGGAAAAACACAACCTATGCATCAAGTTCGACCGGGACAACACTTGTCAATAACTCACCGGCGCTATCCGGGGATACACTGGTTGTGCCTTATCGTTATCAGAACGGTAGGGAAACCGGAATGATTGCTGCCATTGATACAGATTCCGGTAATGTGAAATGGACACGCACATCATCAGGTGATAAACGTTCATCCGGTAATTTTGATGGTGAAATTGCCAATGCTCCAACGATCAGCACAGATGGTGATGGCAACTCAATTGTTCTGATTGGGACTACAGAAGGGAATTTGCGTATATTTGACCTGAACTCAGGAGAACCTCATTACATCACAGAAGAAAACGGTCGCCAACAATATGCGTTAGATGCCCTAAGTGGTAGTGGAAGCTCTTATTATCAGGGTGCAGGGCTGGCCACTGAGATTCTTGTTGCAGATGGGCATATTGTTTTCGGAGCTAACACTTCTGCACAACCTAATGCCAGTGGTACAAACGGGACACTATATGCCTATTCCACACCGTGGACGGAAGATTTCGGTGATCTTACGGGTCGATTAAGAGTACAGGATAAAATTCAGCAGGGACTTCCGTTACGTGTTTTTTCAGCAACAGTCCTGGATGGGCTGGAAAGTATTGAAACACCCTTTTCAACGAGGCTTTACGTTGACGGGGTAATGGTGGATGAACAACGATTTGAAGATGGATTTGCGGCAGAAGATACCCGTGGAGGCTGGACAACGGTTCCCCCTGAAATAGCAACCGATGAAGTAGGCACTTTTCCGGTAAGACTGGTTGTTGATTACTATGATGAAGTGGATGATGATATTGATATGGTTAAGGAAAATAATATTATAAGAGACACATATGAGGTTGTTCCGCCAGAACCTCCTGAATGTGGAGGGGATTCGGAATGGAACGGTGATGAATGTGTTCGGGAATGGACGGAGCACCATGTTGGGGAAAAACCGACACGGGCGATTCTTATTCCAAATGAACAGGAAGCTGACGGTTGGGGAGGTAATTCCGCATGGTAAAAAATCCAAAGGTTTCGTCTGAAAAAGGGGCAGTATTGCCCTTTTTTGCTCTGACAAGCGTTGTCATGCTGCTAATTATTCTGTTGATTGTCGATATTGGTAATGTACGTATTGTGCAATCCGATACTTATAAGGCGGCGGATGCCGGGGCATTAGCCGGTGCAGCACAATCTGATTATCATGAACAAGTCGATTTTGAGGAAAAAACGACAAGAGAGCCAGTTTATAAAGACGTTCCAGTTTACAACTATGATTGTGAGTACAATGAACAGGATGAAGAAATTTGTACACGAGTTTCCCCATATACAGAAAGAGTATTTGACCATTGGGATTATACCGTTCATGAACCGGAGGAATCTGTTGTTCAAGAGTGGGTTGAAATTCGTGAAGATGACGCCAAAGACACTGCAAACGAGTTATTTTGGGAGAACGCCAATCAATCGACATTAACAGCAGATGGCAAAGAAGTGACGGATGTTGATCCTCATCTTACGGATCAGGATAAAATTGCGGTTTGGGCAGATGTGAACGTCGACTATATGTATTTCCCTTCTTTTGCGGAAGGCTTTTATAATGCGGATGATGTACCGAATAGTGTCAACGTGCATAAGCGGGCACACGGTCAAGCGGTCGAATGGTAACATTATTTATTACTTTAAATAAAGTGATATTTAAAGTAAGCAATACTCAAAGCCATAAATGAATATTTAAAGTAATATTTAAAGTCACAAAACCATATTTATTTAACCTTGGGAAAAATGATTGCGAAAACCATAATGTGGTCAAGATATGATAGAATAGAAGGAACAATAGATCGACTTCTCATGGGAGGGTGGCTCACTTCTGTTACCCGTAGGCGGACTTTGGTCATGTCATATCGGGGAAGGAGGTGAGGCATATAATGTCTACTTTTCAGGTGCTCACCTTATTGTTTGCATTTGGGATGCTTGTGACATTCATTATGTCGGACCGACATAAATAAACCTCCCCTGAGTTGGTAGCTCTGATCCGGGAGGTTTATCTTCCAAAGAGCCGCCCCCTTTGACGGGGTTCGGTCTATTGTGACCGTCGATATTTATCGGCGGTCTTTCTATTATATGGGGGTTATCCCTTTTCTATGTTTATTATACCACGAAAAGCTGTTTTGTACACATTACATTTGCAAAATGAAGTCAGGGGCATTTCTACCAAGGAATGTCCACTTTTTTTATTATTAGGAGGTAGTGAAATGGAAATTGTTGCGGTTGATTTAGGATATGGTTATGTCAAAGCCATGTCATCCAATGGAAAACAGGTGTTATTCCCATCTATTGTTGGAAACGGGTATGAACGAGGACTAATGGACTTGTTTGGCGATTCATCCCGTGACATATCTAACATTCATGTAAAAGTACAAGGTGAAGATTATTTTGTAGGTGACTTGGCTAAAGAGTCCCGGTCACAATCACGTATATTTGAACGGGAGCGATTCAGTCACAAATATACACACATTTTGTTAAATGTCGCCATTCAGCTTGTTACAGACGAAAACACAAACGCTGTACAAATCGTGACAGGGTTGCCGCTTGATTTTTACCAGTCACAAGCCAAAGATTTTCAGAGGTCAATTACCGGTGTGCAGCCGGAATTGGAATGGCAATCAGGGCCGGTGTCCGGTCATCGTAAAGTAGTTATTGAACAGGGGCTTGTATTTCCGCAGGGTGCGGCGGCCATATTTGCGGCACTGATGGATGACAGAGGACGACCGGTATATGCAGACTTTATGCGGGAAGGTTCCATTATCGGGCTGATTGATGTTGGGTTCCGTACAACCGACTTTGTTGTGGTGGAAATGAAACAGGGCGGCTCATTTGTACCGAAAACGAAACTGTCCGGCACCGTGGATGAAGGGGTGATTAACCTGTACCGGGAAGTCAGGCAGGCATACAAAACGAAAACCGGCGGGGCTGATTTAAGTGAATCTTATGTTGACCGTATTTTGCGTGACAAGGAGCTGACTTACCGGGGTGACAAAATAGACTTCTCGCAAGTGATTGGCAGGAGTTTGCAGGCCATTACAGCCAATATTGTAGACCGTTTGAAGTCTGTTTGGGCTGAGGAATCGGACCTATTTGATGGTATTTTCCTTGCTGGTGGCGGTGGTTCATTATTCGCTGAACATTTTCAACCGGCATTTGACCATCGGTTAAAAACAATTCCATCCAGCCAGTTTGCGAATGCGATTGGGTATAGCCGACTTGGTAAGGCTATTTTCCAGTCTGAATCAACGGACTCGGACTCCGTCACAAAACACGGCTAATCAAAAAAGGGGGGAAGGATGATGGATATGGAACAAGCGCAAAAGGAATTTCTTGCGGCGGAAAACGAGTTACTTCACATTCGCCGCAAATACAGAAATGATCCTGATAAATTAAAAACACATGAACCGGTGGCCGTGTTTAATATGAAAGTGGCTGAGGCTAAAGTACAGATTTTAAGAGGACAGAGAAGTGAATCAGGATGACACATGCATGGAAAAAACGATATGCCTTTCGCTTGCAAGAGGAAGACGAGGAACTGGCAATATTTTTGGAGCAGGTCCCGAATGCACAAACAAGCAAGGTCATCCGGGAAATGCTCCGATTTGCCTACCGTCAGATGAAACAGGATCAGCAGGAACAAAAGCAATTTCAGGAATTATTAAAGGAAATTCGTTCATTACGGGAAAGTAACGATGCTACGTTTGAAGCCATACAGACACAAATAAGCCAGTTAAGCACAGGCAGTCCCTTAACAACTGAAAATAATGAGTCTCAGGAACAAGATAAGGACGAACAAGTGCCCGATGAGAAGGTCAAAGAGACTGCACAAGCTATGCTGAGTTCGTTTGGGTTACAAGATTAAATCAATATTTCCGATATGGTTACTAAGGAGGTGACGATCATGGAAGTGGAATCCCGGAATGCATATGCGGCCAGAAGCATAGCATTGTGTTATGTTTTGTGGTTCTTTTTGGGACAGCTCGGCATCCATCGTTTCTATACCGGTCGGGTAGGCTCAGGCATTGTGCAATTATTATTAGGTTTAATCGGCTGGGCAACAACATGGCTGATTGTGGGCTGGTTGTTAGTGATCCCACTATGGATATGGTTGTTTATTGACCTATTCCTCATTCCTGGGATGTGCCGGAACCCACGCTAAACATAAGGAAGGGGGTCGAGAAAATGGCACTTTTGGATGACTATCGTGTTGAACTCCAAGCAAATGAGTTTGAACCGGCCGGCGTTATACGGAGAGTGATTGCTTTAATCATTGATTTTGCTATTTGTGGGGCTGCATGGACAGCCATTCATCATTATGGTCTTCAGGTTTTCCCTTATCAACTTATTTTAGAGTTAGTTGGTTTAGGGTTTTGTTTGTTGTATTTTACACTTTTGAATAAATACAGCTACGGCCAAACAATTGGAAAACGAGCCATGAGTATTGCAATTATGCCGAAAACAGGCGGAAAACTGAATTGGACACAATCTCTATGGCGAGTGCCCCTGTTGCTTGTTAGTGCGGGGATTTGGGGCTTAATATTCCGAGACATTTACCCGGATATAGGCAGTACAATTGCCGGTATCGTCATAATAGGAAATATGGGGATGATCGTAGCCAGCAGGAGCAAACGTGGCTTTCATGATTATTTGTTCAATACTTATGTGGTCAAAAAGAAAGTACAAAATATTGTTACTATAAATTAGTAGTTCAGGCAGAATGGATAACAGCTAACCCCGGTATGAACCGGGGGTTTTTAAATTGAATTTTTTTAATTAAGAAAAGGGAGATGATGATTTTGGCAAAACTGATTGATCAATTCAATGCATCAGAGAACTATTCAGAGATGTATCATAAGCGTTATTTGGAACAGGAGAATTATGCCTTGATTGGTGCTGATATTAATGCTTGGTTGGAGCACTGGCTCGGTTTTCGTTCATTTTCCGAGGACATCACGACAGATGCTTTATTGGGTGACACGATAAGGACGGACATACAGGACGTATTGGCGAACAGTCCGAGAGAACATTGGTACGAGGACATTACGTGGCGTTCTGCTGAAATCCTTGGTTGGACAGCCTTGCAGTTGGCTCATATGATGGAGTATTTACGGGAGCGTGAACAGCAAGAGGGTTTAGGGGCAGTGTTGGAGGACTTGGCTCATACAGAAGGTAATTATGCTGATTTGATTGACCGATTCAGTGCCAATGACGGTGATGCCTATGTGCAATATTATGATGCCCGTCCCGGTTTATTTGATTTTACGACGGCCTTTTTTCATGAAATTCTCATAACACCCTTGGAGAACGAGGAAGGCAGTAGGCGATATGAACAGATCCTTGAAGGGAGTGATGCTAATGACCAAATAGATGCACTCTTAGAAGAATTTCGCATACCAGTCATTCAAGATGTACAGGGAGGAATGCACATTTTAACTGGCTTTTTTCATTACGTACAAACAGAGGAGGAAGTATAAGCATGACGTTTATTAAACAAAAAATTAATTGGAAATTCCTTGGGATCATGGCTGTTTTTTCGACAGCGATGATTCTTTTTATGATGCCGGATACCGTTTTGGCATCTGTACCGGATGGAACAAGTGACATTACATCACGTGACCTCGATTCAACAATTGGGGAAATTGTCAAGACCATTATTCAATTTTTAGCTGCCATTGCCGGTGTGATTTTACTCGGTAAACTTATTTTAGACGGGATGAAACTCATCGGATCAAGTGGTAATCCGCAAACAAGGACAGAAGCCATTTATGGCATTATGTGGTCATTAGCCGGTGGTATCCTTGCGATTGGTGCATCCGTTTTTGCCGGTGTCATCGTAGGACTAGTAGAAAATATCGTGTAAGGAGGAAAGCGCATGCCACGTTATGACGTACCAATGGAATTTGATTCTGAAGATAAAATTATCGGTGGGAAATTTTCGCTCCGGCAGGTTGCCTATGTCGGCGTGGCCGGTGTGATAGACGCTGGTATTTGGTTTCTGGGCTTTCTGCCGGCTGCCGTTCGTCTGGTTCTCATGGCTCCGATTACAGTCGGGGCTGTGGGTCTGGCGTTCTTTGAACATCCAGTACACGGACGACTGGATAAGTTTTTATTGAATTATTATCGCTATGTGAAGCGTCCGAAGGCATATACACGAGGAGGGGATTCACATTAATTTATATGTTGGTCTTGGGTTAATGGGTTTCCTCGCTCTCATCGTTATTGCGTTGTTAATCTATACCAAGAAAATGGAACAACCGAAAGCAGACGATGGAGAAGGGGAAGAAACAGAACAACCATCAACACCAAAAAAGAAAAAGCAGAAAGACACACAGGAAGGGAAAGCTGAGGATTTATTAGGATTCCGTAAAATAGATCAAGGGATTATTACGATGGAGGATGGCCGCAGCATTCGTGCCGTCATTGGGGTGGATTCCCTGAATTATCACTCGTTAAGTGATGCAGAGCAGGAGGCAGTTGACGGGTCAATGGCCGGAGTGCTGGCATCTTTAAGTTTCAGCATTCAGCCGGTTTCCATTACCAGTCCCGTGGATTTGAACGATTACATCCAAAAGATGCAAAAAAAGATAAACATGCTGCCGGATACCATACAGGACTATGCAAGGGAACACATGCGGTATTTGGACGAGGAAACGAAACAGGAAATTTTGATTAAGCAGGATTATCTTGTTGTCGGGGTTGATGACATGGCTGACAGGCAGCAGGCCATTAATGAGCTGGATCGCCGGTGCGGACTTCTTATATCCGGTATGCGTCGGGCAGGCCATATTGCCCGTGTATTGGATACACAACAGGCATCTGATGTATTCTACAATGTTTTTCATTCCAACCGGGTGATTAACGCTCGTTTAAAAGACGCACTTGGCGATGAACACACATCCTTTGTTGTCAGGCGGGATACTCCGGTTCAGCCTCATTTTGAAACACAGGAACACGCAAGAGATCCGCATATGGAACAACCCAAACCTGGACAAGGGCCTGCACAACAACAGGATGGCAAGAAACTAGTTATGCTATAAAGATTTATTTACACAAAACAATATTTAAAGGTTTATTTAAAACTTTAATTAATTATGGTAGGAGGTATTCAATGCTCGGGATTAAAAAGAAAAAATCAAAACAGAAAGTGCAGCCAACACCTGAGACTACATCCGGACTGGAAAAAGGCGTAACCAATATTAAAGATTTCCTCTCACCTGACGGGGCTTATATTAAAAAAGACGCCATTCAACTTGGCTCCGGTATGTGGATGCGAAATTTTGTCATTAAAAACTTCCCCCGTAAAGTAAGTATGGGTTTTTTAGATGACGTTTATGAAGTTGGGGATGTGGTTGTCTCGACACACATTACACCGGTGCAGGACTATGAAGTGGAAAAAGATTTAACAGCTAAAATTACACGCTTGGAATCACAGCGTATCATTTCGGAACAAAAAGGGAACATTGCAAGACTCGGGGAGTTGGAACAAAGCATTCAGGATGCGTGGCAATTACGGGATGCAGTCACAATGAATGAGGATAAAATGTTTTTTATTACGGTCGTTATTACACTTAAAGCTGAGGATAAAGATCAATTGGATAAAACATCCAAAATATTGGAAGAACGCCTTGGCGGGCGTTCTGTACATTTGCGGCGCAACTTTTTAAGACAAGAACAGGGGCTGAGAAGCACGTTGCCACTGCTTGAAAATAAAATAGATGATTATCGAAACTTTAATTTAGGAGCCTCCACGGCTCTTTTTCCATTTACAGCAAGTAATATGGCACATAAAGATGGGATATATCTTGGTACAAATTTAAACACGAATGCGCCTGTTATCTTTGATTCCTTTATTGGCCCGCCGGTTATGCCGAATGCCAATATCAACGTATTTGCCCAATCAGGTGCCGGTAAAAGTTACACCCTGAAATTGATGGCTGCCCGTTCCGCCTTGCAGGGGGTACGCAGTGTGTTTATCGACCCGGATGGTGAGTACCGGGCTTTAACGGAAAGACTTGGTGGAACCATCGTGGATTTTAAGCCGGACGAACCGGCTCTCATTAACCCGTTTGATATTGAGGAAGAAACCGACGACAACGGCAACAAAAAGGTCAACTTGCAGGAAAAATTACAGGATTTAAAAACCACATTTGAAGTGATGTTTAAGTCGAATGGCGGTTATTTGTTGTCACCGGAGGAAAATGCATTGCTCGATCAATGTATCATGTCCTTGTATTCCGAGCGGGGGATTACACGTGATGCCAATTCGCTTTACGAAAAGGATAATCGTGTTGGCTATGTCGGTTACCGCAAGAAAGAGATGCCAACGATTAGCGATGTCGTGAATTGGCTGGAGGAAAAAGATTTTGAACATGGCAGACGGTTACAAACGCTGTTATATCCATTTACAGCCGGTCATTCACTTGGCCTGTTTGATGGACAGAGCCGGGTACAATTAAAAGATGTTCCGGCAATTGATTTTGATATTTCCCACTTAGAGGAAGGCGTTATGCGTCCTCTTGCCATGCACATTGTTCTGAGTTGGACTTGGGAAAAATTCATCAAACAAAATCCGCATATCCGGAAACTGGCCATAGCTGATGAAGCCTGGATGTTCATGTATCACGAGGAATCCGCCATGTTCTTGGAAAAAATGAGCCGGCGGGTGCGGAAACGAAACACTAGCTTTTGTGTGGCGTCACAGTCATTTGAGGAATTTACCCGTTCGCAGCAGGGGAAAGCTGTTCTGACCAATGCCAGTGCCACGATGCTATTAAAACAAAGTGAATCAGACATTGATTATGTGCAGGAACAGTATCATCTGCCAAAAGGGCAAAGACAGTTTTTAGAAGGGGCTTATCCCGGTGAGGCATTACTAAAAATCGGTAAAAACGCCACATTATTGCGTATGGATGCCTCGCCATTTGAACATGACTTTGTGAATACAACACCGGGAGGAGGCGACGCGTAACAATGAAACGCTTCCTGTTAGCATTAATGGCGGTATTAACGATGTTTGTTGCCCTAACGCCGTCAGTAACAATGGCATCAACTGGCTTTGAATCTGTACCAGACGATCATGAAGGGTATGTACCCGATACCAATCCGGAAGAGCCTCCCGAAGATGAGCACCCGGCAGAAGATGATAACGGCATGGTAACAGGGATTATTATTAATCTTGTTGCCACGGTGATTGATGCTTTTGCGGAAGTTATCGAGTGGACATTTGCCGGGACGGAATTACAGTACGTGATATTTGGTTCCGTGAATCCGTTGACCGGGGGAGAATATACGTCGTCTTCTGTCGGTAATATTTTCTCAGCGGCAGAATGGAATTTTGCGGTTAATCCATTGAGGATTGCTTTTTCTTTTGCAGGCTGGTTGTTGTTTGCGGTCATGATCGCACATTACGGGCTTAAACTGATGAAAGAAAGCACCAATCCGATTGAGCGAACACACCTACTAGAAGATATTTATGGCTGGATTGGCGGCGCAGCCATGCTTGTGTTTATGTATATAGCAGTTTTTATCATTTTCAATTTGAACTATGCCATCGTTGATGGTCTGAATACACTTGTTAGCGATAATGAGGTTTTCGGAGACGTGTTTAGTGTTTTGGATCAATCATGGGACGACAAAAGTCTCACAACCAACGCAATTGGTGATGCCATTCTTCATTTAGGGCTGGCTATTATGACCTTGGTGTTGTTGATTCAATACATTTTCCGGAAATTCATTATTGGTTTTCTGGTAGTAATCAGCCCGTTAGCAGCTGTCGCTTATGCACGTGACAAAAATGGACAAGCCTTCAAAACATGGTTATCGGAATTACTGAGTCAGACATTTATTCAGTCAGCTCACGCAGTGGTTATTGTGCTATACCTAGCCTTTGTCAACGCTGCCAGCAACGGTACAAGCATATTCAATACGGATAACTTGGATATAGTTGGAAATAGCATGCAGTCGATTGTTGATCCGGTACTGTCCTTTTTGATTGCCATAGGTGGTGTGGTTGCTGTTGGCGCATTAACGTATAACGGTTTGCGATTATCCATGTCAAGTGGTAATCCACGAGCGCGATTCCATGCAATTAGAGGCATTCGTACTAGTTTAGTAGGTTGCCTGATTTGTATAGGGTCAGTTCTGATTGTTGATATATTAAGAGGTTTTATGTTTTAGGAAGGAGGATTTGATTGATAGCCATAAACGCAATTGCCGCACTGATTATGTTATTCGCCCTTATACCCACCGCAAAATTAGTCCGGAACATGATAAACGGGTTATTGGATGCGTTTTTTGGTGGCGATCCTGCCGAGGAAGCTGAAGGGGCAGGAAAAAATGCATTAAGAAACGCAAGTTTCATTGCTATGGCCGGCATGAAAAACATGGGGTCAAGTGGCGGTAACAAAGGGTCAGAAGGCGGAAAAGCGCCCGATACAGGTAGGGCAGATGGAACGAATGGTAACAAAAACATATCTTCTGATGGTAGTGATAAAGGACATGGTGGTTATTTGCCCGAAAAACGTGCCACGACTGCAAACGAAAGAAATGGCACAACAGGGCAACGTACAACCAACAGAGAAGGTTCTTCCATTGTTGACAAGCACGGTCAGCCTATTTCATCCGGAATGAGTACAGGTGGAAATGAACAGGCAGGTGCTTCCACTGCTACTGGTGCGACCGCACATAATGCTAACGCAACGCACCAGTCGGGCGCCGGGGCGAACAGTAATATAAACAGGTCTACATCCCGTCAGTCTCAAAACAAACCAACCGCCCGGTCACAAACCAAAAAATGGGCGAATGTCGGTGGTAAAGTTGGCGGTGCGATTGGAAAAGTTCCATCCACCATGGCTGGCATGGGAATGGCAATACCATTTGGCCCAGTTGCCGGACACCTTGTTAATAAAGGAGGAACAGCCTTATCACAGATGACTGGTAAAGCAATTGGTGGTACAGCAGGGCTGGCTGCATATGGCGGAAGTAAAGCTGTTCAAGCCACAGGAGGCGGGATTAGGCATATACGGTCTTCTCGTCAAAGAGGCGCTGCCTCTAACGTGGGTGCAAAACAGATGACCGGTGCAAGAACAGGTGGAACATCATCGAGCCCAGGAGTGAAAAGTCCTAGCACAGGGCAACGAGCAACGCCGAAAGGCAACATGCCGACACAACAGAAGCCGATGGTAAGACCGAAAAGCTCAGGCCAGTTTCGATCTAATGGACGCTATTCCCATTTTAATCGGGAATAGAAGGTAAGGAGGTGAACCTTAGCTTTGGGGGAAGAAGAAAAAGAGCAACAAAAGATTCATGATGCCGGTAAAAAAGGCGGACAAGTAGCCGGAAAAGCAGCCGGAAAAGCAGGGAAAAAATTAGGAAAGAAACTTGCCAAACATATCGCAAAACTTGCAATAAAAGCCGGAAGGGCACTAGCAACGAAAATTTTAGCTAACCCGTATAGTTGGATCGTCATCGGGATAATTTTAATCGTGATCATCGTTATATTGGCTCTGACCACGATTTTTGGCAACGTATCCGGTGGTGATCTTGATGGTCACGGTGGCATAAATGAACAGGATGAAGCCCTTAAACAAGAATATCAGGATGCAGCGGACACCGTTTTCCCTGGTGTTAAAACAGAGTCCGGTGAAGAACTAAAATACCGTCTGCATTGGGGCTTGATTTACAGTGTCGATTTTTACAGTGCGGAAACACAAGAGGTGAATCACGAGATGCCTTATAACGATTTAGAGGAATTGGCAGAGGATTTAGCACCTGTATTTGAATACGAAACAAGCACTGTGACCATCACAACGGAAACAGAGGAGGAAAAGGAAAAAGAATTGGAAAACGGAGAAACCGAGACAGTGACGGAAACAGTCACGGAAACAGAAGAAAAAGAGGTGCAGCTGTTAACCGATGCAGACACGGTGAAGGGCAGTTATGCTTATTCTTACGAATGGGATGAGACAACAACTGAGAACGACAATATGAAAGTGACCGTGGAAAAGAAAGTTATTTCCGGTATCGATTTTGAGCAGGATTATTCAAGGTTGGACGCTATTCTTAAAGACAAAATGGACGAGGACACCATCACTGATGATGATCGGGAAATGGTATTGCATACAGGTGAAACAGCCGGTACCGGAGCGCCAGCACTTGGATTTTTGATGGGGCGACCAACAATTACCGCAAATTCATTGGGCGGTATTGATATTTCCAGTTTGCCGGAAGAATGGCGACAGGCTTTTGAAGATGCCGGTGGAGAATACAATGTCGATCCAAATATTCTAATGGCTGTTGCTTTTATGGAATCTACATTCCGCCCTGATGCGGTTGGACCGCCTAACCCGAGTGGGGAACTTGCAAGAGGAATGATGCAGTTTTTGCCAAGTACCTTTGATTCGATAGGCGTCGATGGTAACAATGATGGTGAAAAGGATATTTTTGATCCCATAGATTCCATTTTTAGTGCAGCCAAATACCTGGATTATTTGGATATTAGTGAAGACGCTCATCAGGCATTATACCAATATTCCGGGGGGAGTCATGAGTATGCAGAAGAAGCTATACAACTGTCACGTACTGTTATGACGAGCGGGGGTGGTGGTCAATTGGCATGGCCAACGCCAACATCTTCAAATATCACATCAACGTATGGTACTCGTGCTGATCCGGTAACCGGAGAACAGTCTTTCCATAATGGCATTGATGTTGGTGCATCCTGCGGGACACCCATTGTTGCGGCGGCAAGTGGTACTGTAAGTGATTCCGGCCCGGCAAGCGGTTATGGTCAATGGATTGTGATTAATCACAGTGGAGGATTGACAACGATTTACGGTCATATGTACGAGGAGGATTTACTGGTGGATGCCGGTGACACAGTTCAACAAGGACAAATGATTTCCCGAGTGGGTGACAACGGTAAATCAACTGGCTGTCACCTACACTTTCAGCTTGAACAGAACAAGCAGTCCGTGAACCCTATGACGTTTCTTAACATGTCATTTTAAGTGAGTTAGGAGGAATATCATGAACGATAGTGGAGAAGTAGAATCCGTAACGCTGAACGAGTTTGGCAACTGGATCGTGGAGACGATAGAACAATTTTTAGTGATGTTACAAAACATTTCATCCCCTTTATTTATGATGTTTTTAGGTATTTCAGCTTTTGTGCTTGTCATTGGTATTGTATTAGGTTCCAACAGGTTAAGAGGGGCAGGCGGTGGTGGTTTGGTCTTTGCTATCATCGCTTTTTTAATTGTCCGAAATGCAGATACAGTGATTGCTGTACTGGAAGGTGTCACCAACAATGCACCTTAATGTAGAACGGAAAAGGGAGGGAGCATAAATGAACGTACTTGTTGCCACTGGGCAAAGAGAATTAGATCAGTTTATTACACAGCTTACCAATTCACCTGTACCGCCAATCACCTATAAGGAAGGGGTATTAACCCTTGGTGAACGATACAAGCCGGATGTTGTTGTCCTGTCCGCTTTTTTAGAAGGCAGTATGAAAAACGAAGATGCTTTATATCAACTTCGTAAACAGGGCGCACGGGTGATGATGCTGATCGGTAATACCAAGCCGGAGGAAATCCGTCAAAACTGGATACCATTAGGTGTTTATGATTATATTACTGACCCTGTAACAGAAGAAAAAATAAGGCTGGCATTGGAATATCCGGCAACACTCGGCATGGCTGAAGAACGTCTGCAACAAATTGAACGGGGCGAGTTGGATGAATCTGACAAGTCCCAGGAACAAGAGCCAAAACAGAAACGTCGTACTTTTCGGAAACGTAAAAAAGAAAAGAAACAACAGCAAACAGAAAATCAAAATACACAAAATGACTGGCAGGATAATATGCCAGTCTTGCAAAATACATTTCAGCAACCAATGAGCGAGGAAATGAATCGGTCTATTCCAGATATGCATCAAAATCAAACACAGATGGGCACACAATGGTCATTTGAACAACCGGATACTTATGTATCACTGAAACAGGAAAACGTCACACAGCCTGCTCAAATGGATCGCAGCACACTGCAAGAGGAATGGGTGACGGAAAATGAACAGACGACAGAGGATTTTTCCGCACAAAAGTTAGAAGATGAGGAATCCTCCAACAGGCGGGAACAATCGACATATCATGCTGATAATGAAACCGAGGAAAAACATAATGACGAGATCCCGGACAACACCGAACAGGCAGCTATAACATCAGTTTGGGACTTCAAGCAACCGGAACCAGTGCAGTCA
The DNA here is from genome assembly GCF_042679865.1 of Lentibacillus salinarum. Taxonomy (NCBI): domain Bacteria; kingdom Bacillati; phylum Bacillota; class Bacilli; order Caryophanales; family Bacillaceae; genus Lentibacillus; species Lentibacillus salinarum. The sequence continues at coordinate 199,372 of NZ_JBHTNH010000029.1, forward strand.
GTCCCTTTGCCACAAGGATATAACATTATCGTTACCTCACCTGTATCTGCCGGCAAATCCTATATTGCTATGAATCTGGCAACGATATTATCTAAACAGGGAGCCAATACAGAATTAGTAGCTTTTGAGGGAGACGATGATATTTGGCAATACTTTGATATGCCTTTAATGCAACAAGGTTCACCAAACGGACTGCCTAACTTAATTGTTTCCCCGTTCAAGAAAATGACAGGAAATGCACACTATCGTGTTATAGATTTACCATATGAGGAATGGGACAGGGCAAAGGACTGGAATGATGCCCTTTTCCTTTATGTGACGAATATGGATGTCGTGCATCACCGACAAACAGAACGTGAAAGGGAAAAGTTACAGGGACGTAAGGTGTTACAGGTCTTAAACCGTTTTGTGTCCAATGTATTAGATGGTGGACAGGAACAAAAAATCCGTTTGGATGCTGACATTGTATTGGATGACCAGCCGAGTCATTATTTGGCCATGCGATTTGGTCGTCCGGTTGTTACAACGAACCAAGCAGCGGCAAGAGAGTTCGAAATGGCAACTAAAACGGTTCAAGAGGCTCTACCGCAAAGTGGCCAAAATAACGTATTCTCAATAAACCGATGATCGTAAGGAGGGGAGGAAAATGAAAATGATTGATGTACTGGAAGATGCCAAAAAAAGAACACGTTATCACCCAATTGCAAAAGGCAAATTATTACGATATCGAAGGTAAATCATATCAGGAACTGAAATACAAGCTGGCTGTTATCAAAGAAACAGAAGTCAACTACGTCTGACGTGATATGGATGGTCGATCTACTGATGTGATAGCGTTTTGCTTTAAGAACGTCTGACGTAATAGACTTTAGCAAAAAAAAGCGGGGTTATAAACGTCAGACGTAAATTAGGCACTTAATCCCTTGAATTGAAGGGATTTTTATTTTGGAACGTCAGACGTTGTGTTTGATGAACGTCAGACGTGATTACTCCGCACAAACCTTGTTGTGAAGGGGTCTTTGTTTTATGACGTCAGACGTTAAGTTTCGAGCTCTTTTAATAATGGTGCAACGTCAGACGTTCAAATTATAAATTGTTGCTTTGACAGCATTCAAAAGGCAAAATCACGTCTGACAAATTATATTTCAGGGGGATAAATGATGAAAAAACAAAAACCGTTAATGCTGCCAACAGAACCAGTTAAAAATTTGTTGTTTAATTCAGATGAACATTATCCAGTATTTCACTTTTCCATTGAAGGAAATTTACCAAGTTCAGGCATCGATAGAAAGTATTATGTTGAAGCACGAGACTATTTCTTAAATCAAGTAATGGAAAGTTACAACTGGGATTATATTGATACGCAATTTGAACATGCTGTTATATACACTGCTCATTACTTCAAGAGTCCTAGAATAAGAGATTTGGATAATTTGAACCGAAAACCTCTTATTGATGCTGTGAAAAGAACATTATTATTTACTGATGACAATTTCCACCATTTATCTTATATGGAAGAAGGTTACTTTGATGGTGGAAGAAACCATATAGAAGTTTTTGTTATGTCTAGGGTTCATCTTTGGGAGTTTATAAAATATTTGGATCAAAAAGATCAGGGATTTATTCACGATGGTACGGGGTTAAAATAACTCAACAATTGCAGGTTATATTTGGGGTTAAAATACACCTATTAAGTTAATAAATCTCAAGCCAATAAGGGGTTAAAATAGGGGTTAAAATAGTTGGGTTGTCAATGCTTGCATTTTCATACAAAAAAGGGGTTATTTTTATATGAAATTTTATTGGCTTTATTGTTGCCATAAAAGAAAAATGGCCAATTCATTATATTAAACCTAAAAAGGGAAAGGTTTGGGAGAGGCTATTCGAGCATAGGCGCAGAAAAGCCGAAAACAAACAGGCTCTTTCCCTATCCTATTTTAAAACCTAATATCCATATCATAACCAATCCTATGTAAAAGGGGGATAATATGCCGAGAGCTCCGAAAATCACACGACCAACAAAGAAAGATATTAGCTTGTTATGGGATTTGTACCAATATCGTGTTTTAACGACAGAACAGATTAAAAGACGTTACTACGCTGAGAGTAAAGCATATGTAAACCAAAAATTATATACTATGCGTAAAAGTGGTTTGATTGTATCAGATACTTACCCAAGACCTGACCGAAAAGGATTCGCTTATCACCAAATAACAGATACAGGAATCTCGCTGATGAAACAATATGGTTATGAATGCCCGGTAAAAGCAGATTCCCTACGTATCGGGAAGAAAATGCTGCCCTATATATTCGAGACAAATGAGGTTATGGTTCAACTAACGCCGTATGGCTGGCGCATGAAAGACAGTAGGCAAATCAAGCATGAATATAACTTAAATCGGGGAGATCAGATACACGGTTCACTTACTGCTGATGACGGTACAGAATATGGCTTTTACGTATTGGAAGAAAACACGACAGCCGAGAATATTTTAAAGGTTATCCAGGAAATAAGGACACTTTCCGACCGAAAACCGGATGAGCCACGCATACAAAACTTCATGATCTTTGCAAAAGGGCAGGGCTCTATTGACCATTTTATAAATCGGGCAAACACTGAAAAACGTAATCATCGGGATGAAATTACACAACAAAAACTCCGCACAAGCGGTTCATTAAGTGTTATGGAATTAACGTCAGGCATAAAGTACCTGCAATCCGGCTTTTCCGACAAAACAACTTTTGAACACATCATCCAATCACCGGAAACACCTTTCAAGGCGATACCGTTCTCCGGAGATCAAACACCGTTTCAATATAAAGTCATGCGAAAAGGTGAAGAAATGTATCTTGTCAATCTGATAAATACGGACATCATGATGACACGTGCTATCAATCATTATGCAGAGGATATGAACCGGGCAGAACGCTTTAATGAAGAACGTTACCGGGTGCTTGTGCTAACCACACCGGAAATGGAACATACCGTTAGACAGCTCATGCAGGGTAACCCATTAGTGGATTACTTAAAAGTGGGAGACAAAATGATTCAAAATGAGAGCTGGTTACGGAAGAAAGTGCCAATTGTCCAGTAATCTGTCAGCTCGCCCCTTCTGACAAAAGCCATTTTTGTAAAGGTGAATAAAGTTACGACAAAGGAGTGAAAACATAATGATCGAACGATTCCAACCCATTATCGACATCACAAAAGATGACCAAATAGCGGAAGAAATAGCTGCCTTTCCCGAGGACATTCAACATGAGATTTATCACTTAATGCGAGAGCTTATGAAAGACGAACTAAGATTTGTTGTGGAGCTTCAAAAACACCGAAAACGACCATTGCAGGGGATACTGCAATGATTTTATTTGGTTTACTCGTATTAGGCTGCATAGGATGGCTGATCGTATTTACCGGCTGGTGGATACCGTCACCGAACATAGCCCTAACCATAGGCGTGGGCTTATTCATCTTCCTGCTGTTCGAACTAACTTTCTTGCGGAAGCGGAATACCATTACCATATCAGCAGTTCTGGCCTATGCCAACATAGCAATCGGTTGTTGGGTGCATGAGTTTTGGCAAGCTAACAGTTATCCATATGCATTATGGACAACACGTTTCATGCTGATTGTCGCTTTAATGCTGTCGGCCATTATACTTGTCGGACTTATCAAAAATAAAAGTACAAGGGATAGGAACCGTTCCCACCATAACGAAAACCAATCATTCAAAAGTCTTTTTAAACGAAAGAAGGATGAAGAAAACAAGCAGGAGGTATCCATTGTGCTTGGTGAAGCGACAGAGCAAGACCATCATCAAAACAACGCTAGTGGTGGTCAATAATGGCTGCCTTTGAAGGGGTGATGTTGCAAGTTTTTGTTTTCAAAATCCCTTTTATATGCAGGCTACCACAAAACATCAAAACATAAACGTGAAAGGAGGACAGCCATGTCACCAGTTACGTGGAAGGGAGATGACTGTTTCACCCACATGCTCGTTGTCGGGCCAACCCGTTCCGGTAAAACAGCAACCGTATTAAAGCCAATGATCTACCAGTTACTGCTGCAAAAAAAGAAAGGTATGGAACTCGGCTTATCTGTGATCGAACCAAAAGGTGATGTTGCTGGGATGGTCCATGAAATGTGTGAGGAAATGGATATCCCACACACCTTTATTGATCCATTGTCTCCAAATAGCGACCGTTTTAACCCGATGGAAGGTGAGACAGATGACGTAGCAGAGGCCACTGTCGTTGTGCTGCAAGGCATGTTTGGAAAACAGGAGGCTTTCTTTAAAACCGTACAGGAACTATCCGCACGAAATGTCACCAAGCTATTAAAAGAGTTACATGGTGATCAAATGGACATTATCGACGTGATGAATACGTTGCGTGACCAGGAAGTGTTGGAGAAAAAGGTAGATGAATTAAAGCGACGAGACGGCGTAACCGATCTCGTCCATTTTTTTGAATCAGAACTTTTAGGCAGCATGGGTGATAAGTACCGACAGTTTGTGATTGGACTTCGGGCGCAGTTGGAAAATATCACGTCAAACGAGCTGCTGCAACGAATCATGACAGGCAAAAGCGACATCGACATGGATCAGCATTTTGCTGAGGGTGGTGTCCTTGCAGTTAACACAGCATTGGGGAAATTGCGAAAATCAGGAGACGCATTTGGCCAATTTTTAACTATGCACCTGCAAAATGCAACATTTCGTCGCCCCGGCTCGGAAGACACCCGTGTACCACATTTCCTGATCGTGGATGAATATAGCCGGTATATCAATCCGGATGTCGAGATATTTCTCTCAATGGCAGCGGAATATCGGGTAGCCGGTGTATTAGCCGTTCAGTCCCTTGCGCAGTTGGAAGTGGAATCCGGCGATATTGGGCCGCAAGCGATGAAAACAACTATCATGAACTCCTGCCGAAGCAAAATCGCCTTTGGTGGACTCCCGTCTCAGGATGCAAAGGATTTTTCCGAGGAATTTGGGATGAACCGAGTGATGATGAAACAAAACACCTTTGACCACCACGTTATGATACCGAGCTTTTTTCCCAAGTCCTACCGTGAAACAGAAACAGAAGAATACCGTTTCTATTTCACGGAAATGATGGACGGACTGCCCCGATTCCATTACGTTCACAAGTTGGTGCAGGACGGCGAACAACAGCCTCCTGCATTGGCCAAAGGGGTATTCGTACCGAGGGACTGGAAACAACGTAAGGAATGGCTGGAGGAAGAAAAAACGCCATTGAACAAACGATTTAAACGAGCGGGCCATGTATTGGCGCAGGAGATCAAACCAAAGCGGAAACGTTGGGTAAAAGGACCAATCAAGCCCTTTGCCTATGAATCGGTTGATGCCGATTTTACCGAGATACCCGATGACGAGGCGACTCAACAGGGTAAAACAAATGGCCAGGAACAGGCATGGAACATAGGTAATGGCAAAACGGCTTTTGAAGGAGGTGAACAGACAGAATGGCAGTTCACGGAATGGACGTTTGAACAGGAGCCGGACACAGCAAAAACCGTGGAACGAGAGGAAGAAACCGGCATGAAAGATAAGCCGGAAAACAACAAACCGGAAAACACTAAAAGGGGTGATGATAATGTGAAAAGAAATAGCTGGCAGCAGAGTTTTTCAAACGAAACCGTAACTGAGGGAACAGATGATTTTTGGGGTTAGTTAAAAAACTAAAGGCATTTAAAATCTATTTTAAAAACTGGTAAAAGGAGAGATTAAAAATGGCAGATGAAAGATTACAAGTATTGATTGAAGGGTACGATCCGGAAAAGGTTAAAGAAAATGAAGTAGACGAACATTGGAAAGAGATTTACGGAGCTTATCAGAATCGCACCATTTTGCAGGCACTGGTCACCGGTATTGAAACGAAACTGGATAAACCGTGTGCCGTGGTTAATATCGGTACAGTCCGTGGTTATATTCCATTGGAAGCATCCGGCATGGAAAACAATCGGCAGTTGCATAGCCTGACAGGGAAAGACGTGGCCTTTAAGGTGTTAAACTATGACCGGGAAGCCGGCGTATTTACCGCAAGCCGTGCGCAGGCACTGGAACAAATGGCGGCCATCACTTGGGAAAAATTAGAGAAAGATGCCATCATTATGGCAGTGGCCCGAACCGTGTCGCCTAACCTTGTTCGTGCAGATATTGGCGGCATTGAGGTCAAAATTCCGGTGGAACAAATTCGCTATGGCTGGATTGATGATTTAACCGAAGAAGTCAAACCGGGCGATCACTTCAAGGTGAAAGTCACCGAACTGGATAAGGAAAATGAAAAGGTGTCCGTCAGTGCCAAAGATGCCCAGCAAAACCCTTGGCCGGATTGCTCCAAACGGTACGAGGAAGGCAATGAATATGTCGGGAAAGTTTCCGGTGTCAGGGAATATGGGGTGTTTGTTAACCTGGAGCCGGGGGTCGATAGCCTATCCCGTCATCTGAAATTCCAAAACGTTCATAAAGGTGATCGGGTGCTGGTACGGATTCTCGGTGTTGATGTTGATAAAGAGCAGATCCGTTCCCGTATTACCCGTATCTTGTAAGGGGTTGAGGCTTATGGCTTCAAGCCCTTTTTCATTGTTTCACGACTGGAACCTTAATTGGCAGCGGCAGCCTAGATTTAACAAACCAGCGCATCTGGGCAATTCACCAAAAGAAGAACAGGCGGTTAAAGCAGCAGCAACGACCGGCATTATCGGGGGACAACAGCTCTCCCGATATTTTAATGTGGACAAAAGCAAGAAAAAGAAAATGGCAAAGGAAGGCAAACTCATCCGGCATGAAATCCATCAGGGAAAGAAGAATATCCCGATATTTACCCTTGGCCCAACAGGAGCAGAAATGATCGGGCTGACCGATTATGAAGGGGGCTATTGGGCTCAGTATGATGTGCCGGACGTATTACAACGCCTTTTGTTTTTTGAGTTGTATCACAAGTTCCCGAAAGCAAACATGTTGCCGGCACCAGCCCCTTTTGTAGGGGCAATCGAGTTTAAAAGCCATTTATTTTACGTCTATGTCGTGCGTGGGGATATGCAGGACTTGCTCATGCACCTGAAATGGAAACCGTTTACTGAACGGATGCTGATTGTAACAGAATCACTCAATCACTTGCAGCCCCTTAACATTTATGCAGAGGACATTAAGGCGAGGGTGACAACGGATGAAGACTTGCAAGGTGATTTCAATGATCTGTTTTATAAGTGGGAAGACGGATGGGTGAAGGAAAATCAGCCAACTGGAAAAGTACAATGAAAGGAGTTTTGCTATTGAAAAAATGGATGATATGGACAGGATTAACCGTTATTGTGCTGGCTTCCGCGGGAGCATTCTTTGTTTTTGACGCTTCTGCCAAGCAGTCATATCTATCAAATGCTGATGAAATCACGAAACAATGGGAAACAGAACAAGTCAATCAATCATCAATTGAAGAATTTTCACAGTCCGTCAAAGATGATGATATTATATCGGAAATTAAAATGTCCCCACTCGAAAAAGGTTTTAACGTTCAAGTCATCACGAAACAAACATTACCAAACAATGAAATCATTCAATTGGGACAGGAACTTTTAAATCTTTTGTTCCAAAATCAGGAAGCTGATTTTGTTTCCTTATCGCTATATCCGGAGGACAACGACCAAACGTTTATCCAAATTCGAGCCGATCAGACAACCTATTTAGCCAATGAAAATGACTTTTTAGCAGGAATCGAGCGTATGACCATTATGAACGAGGGGGAATAACATGAGGGTTATTAGGAGTAAGCCAATCATGCTATTATTGTCACTGTTGATTATGACCAGTTTTTATTCACCACATACAACCCATGCAGCAGAACCTATTCTCAAAAACGCCGTGGACATTGTGTTTGTTATAGATGAAAGCGGATCGATGAGCAGCGGGTTTGATGCTGTCGAGGACCGAACGAATGAATTTGTTGCAAACTTATATGACGAACAATTTAATGTCCAATTGGGGATCGTTGGTTATGAAGTAGATGTTTATTCCTGTAGTAACTTTGGTTGGCAGGGATTCACAGATGATGTAGCTACATTTGAAAATTGGATTAGTGAAACGAATGATACTTGCGGTGGTACCGAAAACGGGGCAAACGCTACTGAATATGCCATTGAAAAATTGGTTGATGAAGGACGGCCAAATGCTGGTAAGATGATCGTATTATTAACGGATGAAGCAAATGATGATTACAGTGAACGTCACAATGTTGGGAATTTATTGGAGGAACACGATATTGTTTTGAACACGATTTTGAGTGGTACCGACTCGGATTTGTTTGAATATCTGGATGACTATACAGACGGCACATTATACGATGAAAGTGGTTCATGGGATAATATTTTACCTAATGTATATGACGATATCATGAATCAAATCGGCATTAATGAGCCACCTGTCATTGAATCTGTAAATGTTGAGCCGCAAATAGTCGATATCGGTGAAACAATCGAGGCCAGTATAACCGCCACTGATCCTGATGGTGACAATTTGAATTACACATGGGAGGCGGTTCTGCCAAACGGCAATTCCCGTCTCCTTGGGGAGTCAAGTGATATTTCTTTTCCGGCCAATGTAGCAGGCACCTGGACGATTCATGCAATCGTACAGGATACGTGGGGGGAAGGTGTTGAACAATCAATTAATATTACGGTTAATGCACCGGATATCGAAATAACCGAAGTAAGTGATCCTCCCCCTGATTCGATTCATAGAGGTGACACGTTATCAGTACGGGCCTATATAGATAATATTGGCGGCGTTCAGGAAATATCACCGTTTGATGTCGAATTAAGAGTTGATGATACCCCTGTTCAGTCCATTGAGTTGAACGAACCAGGATGGGTAGAATTTTCATATCAATTCAACCATTCACAAGGCGATCACAAAATTGAGATTGTGGCCGATGCGAATAACGACGTAATGGAAGAATCGGAAGACAATAATCAACGTGAGTATTGGACGAATGTCCCGAACCGGGAGCCGGAAGCCAACTTTGAGTGGACGCCGGGAGAACCTATTGTGAATGAAAGTAACACAAGGGTTTATTCCACCAGCACCGATCCGGATGGAGACGAATTATCGTATCAATGGGAGTATACAGCTCCAAATGGTGATACAGGTACATTCGGTACATCCAAGGAATTTCGGGAGCTGATGGAGCAAATTGGCGATTGGGAAGTGACTCTGCATATAGAGGATGAATACGGAGGAACTGACTCCATAACAAAAGCTATCACGGTTTATCAGAAAAATGAATTAAACGCCCAAATCCTGCATACAGAGGAATGGGCGGATGAACGTGGCATATCTCGATCAGATCCTGACTTTCTTGCCGGGGAGGGATTCGTAATAGAAGCGGAAACAACTGAAACAGCCGTGAATGTCTCTGTTATACCACCGGCTAACCTGGCTGATCAGACGGCACTAAAAGCGAATGACAATAATACAGAATGGAACGTAAGCCTCACAAGTAATGATCTTGAACACATCGTAGAAGGCCCATACCCGTGGATTGTCCGTGCGACATTTGACGACGGGCAAGTAGTGCAAGAACCACTGCTTATCAATATTACGGATAAAGTCGATCCGGACGTTCACTTGACACAATAAAAATGCTGCCCCTTCTGAAATCCGGAAGGGGTCTTTTTTTACCTTCACCTTTCAAAAGTTGTTTTGAATCAAATTCATTGCTGCTAATTCAAGGGTGTATAATAAACTTGAGTAATGATTATGGAATGAAATAAAGTTTGATAATTTATAATAAAGATTGTATTTTGAATAAAGTCCGATAATTTATAAAAAAGTTTGATACAATTATATAGTAAGCAGGATTTAACTATTCAAGAATCGGGCCATTTAATGGAATAACACATAGTATCAATAAGTTGGGATGATTTAAGTTTATGGAGGCGTGGTTATGAATCAAATTCTTCTTGATGTACCAGAACAATTTGAAACCGATCGACTTTTATTAAGGGCACCTCAAATTGGCGACGGGGTTATGGTTAATGAGGCAATAAGGGATTCCTATGAATTCTTGCATAAGTGGCTAAAATGGGCTGATCATATACCGGAAGTAGAAGAGACTGAAGCAAATGCTCGTAAACATCGGGCGAATTTTTTATTGCGTGATTCATTTACATTTTACATATTTGATAAACTTTCCGGAGTGTTTATAGGTACCTGCAGCTTGGTAAGGGTAGATTGGGAGGTGCGCCGTTTTGAAATTGGTTATTGGATTAGACAATCTGCTTCTGGACACGGGTATATGAGTGAAGCCGTGCACGGAGTGACACAATTTGCTTTTAAAAACTTTCGAGCCAATCGTATCGAAATACGTTGTGATACTAGAAATAGGGGGAGTTGGAAAGTTGCGGAGCGTTGTGGGTATCACTTAGAAGCAACACTTTTGAATAATTTCGTTGATCCAGCTGGCGACCTTAGAAATGATTACATTTTCACGAAGGTACGCATGAAGGATGGTTCACTTGGTTACCCAACGTAAGCAGACAAATGGGTGAATGATATAGGTTTTTGTAAAATTATCTTCATCAATCGGGCGCTTTTCCTTAATAAGGAATGGCACCAATATCGCATTGTGGATACAGACTGCAGAACGCTTGGAAGGAATTTTGTTAATGCGCGTCGAATAGATTGATTGTGTGAGATTCTTGGCACAACAAATGTTCATTTTAAATAGGTGTTGATGATGAAAAAATTACCATTAGACAAAATCAAAACTTGCCTGTTGATCCTTGTTGGTTTTGCACTTGTCGTTACTGGTGTGCTACTGTATCAGGAAAAACAAGAAAGTAAGCGGCAATACGAAATATTTTTGAACCATTTTTATCATGAATTGACTTCAGTAATGCAACCTTTGGATTCTATATTGGAAAAGTCGTTGGAAGGAAAAGAATTGGAACAAGCCTTGCAGCAAGTTGAACAGAATCTGGAGGCGACAGATCGTGTCTTAAATGCGGGAAGCCTTTTTGTTGATCGGGACATCGCTAGCCACGTATCATTTTTTTCAAACCATCCAATAAACCAATTTGCGGATGATAACACGTTGACCAACGAGGAAGTACAATACCTGGAAAACTTGAAGGAAGATCTGGACACCATACAGATGGGGTTGTATTCGGATGAAACCGGGCAAGAGAACCCTGAACTGAGTATTCGTGTATTTAACGACATCATTACAGGTGGTTCGGGACACGATTCGGGATTTTTAACAGAGCATAAATCCGTTTCTGTTCCCTTCCAAATGATTGATCCGAAACAGGCGCCGGAACGGATTCAAAAATGGATGGAGCATAACACGTCTACGGAACAGAAGAAGGTGTTTCTTGTCGACGGGAGAACTTATGTCTTGATTGTATCTGATCATGGACAAAATAGCTTCCATCAAGTGGAGATAACCGAGATGGCACGAACCGGCGGCGGGATTAAGGTTGCCTATGAAAGCGAAGAACAAAGTGTACATGGTGATAATGTCAAACAAGAATTGGCGGTAGCAATAGCTGAATTGGAAATGGAGACGGAGCGGTCATTTCAGTTTACATCACTCCTGGAAGATAAACAAAACGAGAACGGGAGCAACAGTACCTCGCATGTCAGTGTTACCGCTGAAGCTGAATTGGTTTTCCCTGAAAAGCTGTCAATAGATGGCGATGTTATAAAATAAAAGGGCACTTTAATTAAATTTATTTGAAATTGAGATGGTGCTTATAATTTATGGATTTTGGGAAAATAATCCTTCACATACCTACTTTAGTTGGTTCTGAGCATTTGAAGATGAAAATAAATCATAGAGGAAAAATGCGGATAATTAAAAAGATGTTAAAAAAATGACCAAGTAATCAATGTTATTCAAGAAAAGGCCGCAAGAACAGAATAAAGGGGAGGAAGCCTACTCTTGTCAAAAGGACTACTTCACCATATAGAGATATATGTTTCCGATTTAAAAAGATCAATTGATTTTTGGAGTTGGTATCTTGAGGAATTAGGATACAAATCTTTTCAAAAATGGGAAGGTGGACAAAGCTGGAAAATAGGGGATACTTACATCGTTTTTGTTCAAACAGAAGAACGATTTCTTGATGTTCCATATCATCGATGTCGAGTAGGTCTAAATCATTTAGCATTTCACGCGGACTCACGCCAACACGTCGATGATATGACTAAGAAATTAGAAGATAAAGGAATTACCATACTTTATACAGAGCAGCATCCATTCGCTGGAGGAGATGACCATTACGCCGTTTACTTTGAAGATCCAGACAGAATAAAAGTAGAGCTTGTAGCACCTTAACAGTTCAACAAACGGGCGCGCGCGACAAGTTCCACTATAAATGTCTTTTGATGTGAAAAGTGGGGAAATTTATTCTAACTTTACAACCAAGGATGGGAATGACGGAACCATGTTTCCCAAAACCATCCCGTCAATACTCCTGCATGCGTTGTGACTGGCAGGTTACAGGGTTTGAAGTACAGGTGGATGAGGCAGAACGAAGGCTGAAGCCACTCCCTCGGAGAAGGTATGCCAACGGATATGCCCCACGGCTGAAAAACTGGATATGGTGAGAATGGCTTCAAAGATATGAAGCTGACGAATAACCGAATATACAGGTCTAAAGTTTGAACATAAGGAAACTTATGTCCCATCCAACGATGGGGTGAGTGGTGTGCAGTAAAAATGCGCCCTATGAAACACGCTATACCGGACAAAGGCGGTATCCAGCTCACAGGCTTCCAGGGGACACCTAAGTTCAGTACGGATAGCTAGGTTGTAAGGGACTTGGAAAACAAGGAACGTTGAAACAAGGACTGTCATCCGAAACGTTTGCTATAAGACTTATGCCGAAGGGCATTTATCCTTGTGAGGGTAGGGGCATGACTGACGAATTTCCTGTAACGGGAATGGAGGAACAGCCCCAAGTCTAATGAAATGAAAAGTTATTTTCCACACGTGCATTGCACCGGTCGGGTAGGAACGTGGGAACATCACTCCAATTGGAGGGATGCCACAGTGCAAGCTTTGCGATATTGGGATTACTACGATATGACGGAAACGTTTACGGATTTGTATGATAAAAGTTTGAATCAACAAGCTTTTTCACATCTTTATGATGTTATCACATCAAGAGAAAATATCTTGCTTGCTTATCGTACTATCAAGTCCAACAAAGGGTCTAAGACACCCGGAACGGATGGAAGAACGATAAGCGATATGAAAAAATGGTCTGAAGAGAAACTTATGATGGAAATCCAAAAACAGCTAGAAAACTATTGTCCGAAAAAGGTTAGACGAAAATGGATTGAAAAAGATAATGGAAAGTGGAGACCCCTTGGCATCCCTTGTATGTTAGATCGAATCATTCAACAATGTTTTAAACAGGTACTCGAACCTATTGCGGAAGCCCAGTTCTATAATCATAGTTATGGATTTAGACCACTACGTTCCGCGCATCACGCCATGGCAAGAATCCAATTTCTTATCAATCAAGCCCATTTTCATTTTGTGGTGGATATTGATATAAAGGGATTCTTTGACCATATTAACCATACATTGCTTATTAAGCAACTGTGGAATATGGGAATCCAAGACCAAAAGGTACTAGCTTGTATTGGCAAAATGCTTAAGGCTGAAATAGATGGTGAAGGAACACCATCTCAAGGTGTTCCACAGGGTGGGCTGTTATCAACTTTACTTGCAAACATTGTGCTGAATGACCTCGACCAGTGGGTTGCGGGACAGTGGGAGTTCTTCCCTCTTTCCAAATCTTTTCAATCTAGGACTGGTGAAACACTAGCCAAAAAGCGTACTAATCTGAAGGAAGGCTACCTCGTACGCTATGCGGATGATTTTAAAATCTTATGTAAGGATGGAAAAACAGCTCAAAAATGGTATCATGCCGTGAGGCTATATCTCAAGGAACGTTTGAGACTGGACATTTCGCCTGAAAAGTCACAGATAGTGAATTTGCGAAAGAGAGAATCCGAATTTCTAGGATTCACCATCCGGGCTGACATAAAGGGTGAAAAACGTGTTGCACGCACCGGCATTAAAGCGAGTAAAAAACGCAAAATCAAAGAAGAGGCAAAGAAACTAATTCGAAGAATTAGAACCTCGCCCTCGGCAATGAATGCGTTGCTTTTCAATAGTTTTGTTTTGGGAATTCATCAATATTTCAAAAGGGCTACCAAGGTTAATCTAGAGTTTTCACGTCTTGCCTATGATTTAGGTGCGTTCATCTACAATCATCTCAGACCAGTAGGTAAATATGGTCATCCAGCTAATCCGCCACCAACTTATAAAAAGATGTATCTTAATAGATTTAAAACATTTCAAATCGCCGGTGTATATCTATTTCCACTTGCGGATGTAAAAACAGTGAATACCTTTGGGTTTACTCCAAAAATGACGCCCTTCACGGAAGAAGGAAGGAATATGATACACAAACAGTTGCGTTCAGACATCCAAAGTGAAATAGGCTTACTCATGAAATCAACACTTCCAAATCGAAGTATTGAATACATGGATAACCGAATCAGCAGGTACAGTATGAAGATGGGAAAATGTGAAATCACAGGCGTGAAATTGCCTGCGGCTGATGTTCATTGTCACCACTACGTACCATTAGATCTTGGCGGAAATGACCAATTTGATAATCTTCGCATCCTACATAAAGGGATACACAAGTTAATTCATGCCACTAATAGAAAGATGATAGATGGACTTATACAAGGGTTTCAACTTACTGGAGACATGATAAATAAAGTCAATCGTTTCCGTAGGAAATGTGAGCTTGAAACAATTTGAAAATCTCAAACACGAAGTAACGAGGAACTTATAACTCAGTATGTTTTGTTAGATGGAACGCGGAGTGCGGGGAAACCTGCACGCTCCGTGTGGAGCAGGGGAAAAGCTGGAGATAACGTCAAAGGCTTACCTATTGCTACGATTGTTGAATAACAGTAAACAACTTTATTACCATAAACAACATTGTAATGCTTTAGAATGGTGTAAAAAGTAAAAAACAATTATTGAATCTGCTGCATTTTTCTACGGAAGAATGCGGCTTTTCACCATCAAAAATAAAGATCTTTATTTTCACTCAATAGTAGGAGGGTTATTTTTTGCCCTTTTCATTCAAAAGCAGTTTTAAGTGAAAAAGTACGTCATACATACAAATACACGTTCAATTTTTCACACCATTCCTTGAAATTGAGGGGTTTTTCAAGTAAAATATCAGTATATTCATTATTAGTCACTCTTTTGAGTAAAAGTCGTCACACCTTCGTTTGAGAAGGAAATTCGACATGTGAGTCCCCTTCAAAGGGAAAGATTTTCCGTATACTCTTATTAACGAGAGAAAACGGATTGGTGGCAATGGCAACACCACCGCAAAAGTTGCGTTTGCGCCGGTGAATAACAAGCACCGGGTTCGTTGAAACAGACACCGGATGTATAAGAGGCGACGTGTATCTAATGGGTATGCGTGCAAATAAATATCGTTAATTAAAGCCGATAGACCCTGAGTGGAGCTATGGGCTTTTTTGTATAAAAAAGAGAGGGGTGAATTTATTAAAGACGGACGATTGATTGTCCGAAGTAAAAGTAAATTAAATATTCAAAGGAAACACTTAAAAGCTGATGGATTCCCGTGCTCCGGGATGAAGTCAGCTTTTTTGTTTCCGAAAAGGGAGGGGTTAAAATGAATTGTCAAGATCCGGAGGAATGCCGGAAAAGGCATACTCAATGGAAAGAATGGCAAGAGAGAATCATTCCTGAGGGTGAAGAAATCCACGAGAAAATCATCCAAGACATGGATGAAAACGGTACTCCCCTGAGCATGTCCAAACATGGAGGGAAAAGAGAACTGTATCGTGCTTTTTCACCAACAGAAATTAAAAATGCAGTGAGAAATGGCTGGGTTATCGAATATAACCCCAAAAGGATGACATTAACCATCCTGCACAATTTCAAAGTTGGCAAAGGCTCCTATCGGCCAATTCACGTCGTATTAGGATACCAAGAGAAATTAAAAGTGGTCACAGTCTATGATCCACGATCCAAAGCATGGAAATGGGATCGTAGCTACCAAGAAAGAATTTGCTTTTGTAATTGATTTTTTGTCGTGCAATAATTATAATGATGGTAAAAGAAGCGAAAGGATGAACAATATGGCAAAAAGAGGCAGACCGAAATCAAATAATCCTCGTTCTTTTACCGTGCCAGAGGTAAGATTAACAAAGGAGGAAAAGCGGATGTTTGATCTAAAAGCGGGCTTTTTAGGTGGAAGTACAGCAGTCCTTATCCGGAAAGCTGTTGAAGCCTATCAGCCAAAAATGCAAAAGAATGTTTGTTGTGGTGAGGAAATGACAGTAATTCACAACACAGAATCATTCCCTTACAACTATGACGATAAAGAGTGCACCATTCATGTAACCGGTATCCCAATGTGGGAATGCAAAAAATGCGGTGAAGTGGAAGAAGATGTATCGCTTATGGCAGCGGTTGAAAAATCAGCCGATCAAGCATTTGAAGCCTTGTTAAAATCAGGTGACCAAATTCCTGATGAGATGAGTATAAACTTCAATGACATGCTGGAAGTGAAGGAACCTGAACAAGTAGCAAGCGGCTGACCAGTCCATCCGTTTACATGAAGGGGCGATATATGATGAGTGAAAAGGCATTTAATATGGGACTGAAACAGGCACTTGCCACACAGGAGCAGAAATATCCGGTAGAAGAATGCCCGGAATGTGGTTTTGAAATCCCTCTAAAATCTTTTCCGGTTGCTTTATACAGAATAACGATTTGGGATTTTCCAATGTACAAATGCCAATGCGGATTTTGTATTCAACGGGGAATTGTTGAAGCAGCAATAAAGAGCATGCAGAAACAACATAACTTGCATGGCGGGTATTACATTGAACAATTACTTGAGATTGAAGTGGAAAACATAAAATGAATAAAGGGATTTGTTAAAAGCTGATTACACCTGCAAACCAGTGGGAATAATCAGCTTTTTTATTTTAAAAGGGAGTGAGTTTATTGAACTGGTACGGCCAAAGAATACCCACTCACGATTACTTAGGGAGAAAAGTAAACATCAACGATAAAGCAACCATCTTCACACGAGTCATTAAGCAAATTGGTGGCAAGCGTTGGTTTGTGGTTGATGAAGAAATGAAAATTG
This sequence comes from Lentibacillus salinarum, assembly GCF_042679865.1. NCBI lineage: Bacteria > Bacillati > Bacillota > Bacilli > Caryophanales > Bacillaceae > Lentibacillus > Lentibacillus salinarum. The sequence goes on from NZ_JBHTNH010000029.1 coordinate 216,626, forward strand.
GTGGGCTTGGTAACTGTTTTCTGATTAAAGATGAGTGACTGCTAAATAATTAAAAATGGTTATCATTTTTTTAGCCGTTGTATACACTAAGTGTATACTAATAGTTAAAAAGGTGGTATTATGAAATGAGAAGCGATAAGAATGGAGGAGACATTAAAATGACAACCAAAGTCCAAAGATGGGGAAATAGTCTTGCGGTTAGAATACCAAAAGAAATAGCGGAGCAATACACACTGGAACAAGGTTCGGATATTGATATTCAAAGAACAGACGATGGAATCAAGTTAATTCCCAAAAAGCGTAAACCAACTTTAGATGATCTATTATCGCAAATTACGCCTGAAAATCAGCACGAAGAAATTGACTTTGGGAAACCTCAGGGAGATGAACTAATTTGAGTTCTGTACCTGAACGTGGTGATCTTGTTTATATTAACTTAGATCCACAAGCTGGTCACGAGCAATCAGGTAAAAGACCCTGCATTGTTCTTTCGCCGGAGAAATTCAATCGTCTGACAAAATTCACAGTAATATGTCCGATAACCAGTAAACAAAAAGGTTATCCTTTTGAGGTCCAGTTACCGGATAATCTAGCTGTTCATGGTGTGATATTAACCGATCAAGTGAAAAGTGTTGATAAGACAGCTCGAAACTTAAAAATAGTTGGAAAAGCACCGAAAGAAACAGTTCAAGAATGCTTGGATTATATTGCTACGTTTCTTTCTTAAAACTGAACATAAGGATCTTAATTAAAAGCTGATGGTTACCTATCTGTATAGGTATTCTGTCAGCTTTTTATTTCCATAATTAAAATTTTAAAAGGAGCGATTTTAAATGAATTTCAAAATGAATAAAGCTGTTTTAAATAATGCAATCAAAAAGGTCTCAGGAGCCATTAACCCGAACACGCCTATTCCGGCACTAACGGGAATGCACCTTGCTGCCAATCAGGATAGTTTAACCATTACCGGTGGCGATTCAGACTTGTTCATTCGCACGTTCATCCCCAGTGATGAAACAGAAGGGGTTGAGATTATCGAGGAAGGAAGTATTATTCTTCCGGCAAAAGAATTAGCTGGCATTGCACAAAAAATGCCAAAAGACCTGATTGCTTTTGCGACAACGGATGAAACCAAAATGCAAATTTCATCCGGTAAATCGAATTTTACCCTGAATGGTGCAAATGGCAGCGACTACCCGAAGTTGCCAAAAGTGGAAGGTGACAGTTACCCGGTTAAAGGGCAGGTGTTGCAGGAGTTGGTCGAAAAGACCGCATATGCAACATCCAATATGGAAACAAGACCTGTTTTAACCGGCGCAAACCTGTTTCACCAAGAAGGCAGCATAGGCATGGTGGCAACCGATTCCCATAGACTTTCCAAAGTCGTTGGGGAAGAACAGTTGGAAGGGGATATATCTCCCGTCACCATTCCGGAAAAAACGTTACAAAAACTGCCTAAGCTGATTGGTGATGCCGAAACCGTTCATGTGAAGCAGACAGATAGTCAAATCATGTTTCAAACAGAGGAAATCCAAGTTTTCTCACGATTGTTGGATGGTAATTATCCGCAGACGGACAGGTTGATTTCTGCAGAACATAAAACCCGTTTAACAACCAACAGAAAGGATTTTCTATCATCCATGGAACGTTCAACCATTTTGGCAGAAAAAGGTAAACAAATTGTTACGCTGGAAATAAAAGATGAAAACAGCGGGATATTTGAAACGATCAAACTCTCGCATAACAGTGATGAAGTCGGTCAATCCATAGAGGACATCATCGTCGATGAAACAGAGGGTGAAGAAATTAAAATTTCGTTTAACGCCCAATTCATGATAGATGCACTCAAACGGATTGATGACGAAAAAGTGGTCATTGAGTTTAATGGCGCAATGCGTCCATTTATTATAAAACCGGAAAACAAAACGCATTTCATTCAACTGATTTTGCCGGTGAGAACTTACTGAAATAAGCGAAAAAGGAGGGGAGCCTTCTGCAAGCCATTGTAGAAGGGCCTTCCCTTCTACATGCTTGTAAGGCAATCAAAATGGAATTAGATTTATTTGATTTTGATTTTACAGAATCGAATGAGGAAATGTTTTCCGATGAAAGGGTGTTGGAAAAATTCCATCAGTTGCAACAGGCGTTCAAGGAAAAACAGAATGCCTATAACATGCGCTTAGAAGAAATGCCAAAAGACATCATCATGTATTTGGATGAATTTCAAAAAAGAGGATGGATTGAAAAAAGACATACCTCAGGTATCAATATACCAGATGACTATTTGGCTTATCATACAGCTGATGAACTGATTGAGGAATATCAGGATGCGATGAACCGTGTTCTGGATAGACCGGGCATCAACTGGTATAACCATGTTCTGCCTATTATGAACGGTAAATCCTCACCGATTCGTTGGAAAAACAAAAAGGTTCGACAGGAAGTGTCACAGGCTAAACACGAAATCAATAAAAAGGCAGCCCAAACACTAGGGTTAAAACACTTTCTAGAAGTTCCAGAATCAAGGGGAAAACGAATGAAGTGCCTTGATTCAAAATGGGAAAGAAAACATGTCATTCCAAAAATAGCGGAGATCGTCCTGGAGATAACCGACTTTGACGAAATGGAGGATTTATTCCGTAATCATGCTTTCTTTTGTGGCAGAAGGGATTGGACTTGGGGAAAATCTACCATTCCAATCGCACCTTATCCGGAATTTAAACGTTTAATGCCTAATGTCTTCGATATTGCGTGTTTGTGTGAAGCAGAAGACGAAAAAACCGTACAGCTCATTTTAGATTATGCGGGTTGTGCATTCGGAAACTTCGAGAGACTTAATCCGGACATTGGCTATATTTATCCCGATGGCTGGTCTATGAAGGCGTACGAGGCAACATTAACGTTTGAGGATATTGAACTTCTCATTGAAGATAAGGAACGTCTGAGAAGGTTGCACAATAGAGAACATTAAAATAAGCAAAAAAGGAGGGAAGCCCTCTTCAGGCAATTATTGTAGAGGGGCTATCCCTTCTGCAATGTGCTTGTAAGGCGTTTACATGGCAAGACTAGCGTCAGAATCAAAAGGCGGGTATTATCCCACACCGATTGATGAAGTAAAACGGATCAATGAACGTTTAACCTTAACCGGGCATGAGCCGGTCAACCTGATTGATCCTTGCTGCGGAACAGGCGAGGCACTCGGTATCATCAACCAGCATTTGAGAGCCGGAGGGGCTGACACACAGTCCTATGGCGTGGAACTGGAAGAATCGAGAGCCTTTGATGCAGCCATTGAACTGGATCATGTCATCCGGGATGGATACGAGCGAGTGCGGACAGACCCGCACTATTCGCTTTTGTATCTGAACCCGCCGTATCAGGACGGTTTTACCGAGCGTGTAGAGACCACGTTTCTCCGCAACCTGACAGGGCGGCACCGGAACATCTTACAACCGGACGGACTGCTGGTGTATATTATTCCGCAAAACGTGCTGAAAGATGCTTCCGGCGTGTTATCAGCCCGTTTCAGTGATTTAAATGTCTATCGCTTTACGGATGATAATTACAGCCGATTTCATCAGGTTGTGCTGTTCGGACGTAATCAAAGACCGGACGTGGAAACGAAAAAGAAAAATTTAAAGTGGCTGAAAGATATAGCCAAGGGTGACAAGGACACCTTGCTAACATTGGATGAGGAAGATGGTATAACCTATGAGTTATTTCCTTCTGAACCGGTGGAACTATTCCGTTCCGGCAAACTGAATGATTATGAGCTGGCAAAGGATTTGGCCACATCAGAAATATTCGATGAAACAAAACGGGTTTTTAATAACTCATCTTTCGATATTTCGTTTGAACGGCCAATCCTGGAATTGAAACCTATGCACTATTCAGTAGCCACAATGGCTGATACGGATCGTGGCGGGAATATGGGCGACCATTTTCTCGTATCTGATGTCGTGAAAAAGAAAAGCGAGAAAGAGAACACGGACGATGAAGGTAATGTGACGAATGAAGAAATCACCGAACATTACCAATCTCGTGTCCGTGTGTTTTCCAAACAGGGGGTGTTTGATCTTGAATAAAAACCGTCTGAAAGGAAAACAAAAGCGGCGATTAAAGCATAATGCCGGCTATATTGTAAACCGGTTGAAAGAAGCCGGCTTCATCGTGCAACGGTATAACAGTTATAGCACCAATAGTATTTACCTAAAGTTGGATTACGGGGTATGCAATAGTATCCGGATAAGTGACCACAAAGGTAAGAAACACTTATCGTACCGTTACAATGTGCTAAGCTGTTGCCCGGAACGGATTGCTGCCAAGGACAAGTGGGGAAACATCAAGTATTATTTTCCCTTAAAAGATTCCGGTACGATGATCGGTGCAGCCATATGTGATCGTCAAAAGAAAATAGCGTTTTTCGGTGCCACCGGTTATAAGACCGTGATGCAAAAGAGAAAAGAAAAGGGAATGAAGAAAAAAGGCTTTTGGCAGAAGGCTAAAGTAGTCTGATAAATAGTTGGGAAACAATGAATCTACAAAAAGGAGACATTTAAAATGGGTTACATTTGGAATGGCATGATAAAAATCACGAAAAAGGAAGCGATACGGAGGTTCACAAACGACAAAGAAGTTTATCGACTGTATGACGACGAAACTGAAAGTTTGGTTGAAGATGTAGAGGAATTTGAAAACGAAGCATTTGGAGACTTTGATTTTGGATATGAAGTAACAATCCAATAATTCTCCATATTCATTAAAAAGGTTAAACGAAAACAAATATAAAGGAGGCAAAGCCCTCTGACTCGAACATAACAGTCGGAGGGTGCGCTCTCCCTGTTGTTTCAAGTTATGGCGACTATATGGAAATTAAAATATATGCAAACGAAAGGCATTTTGACGGGAAACTACACCTAGCGGCGGTTGATGATGACCCACAGCTCGGTGAGCATCTTGTCTTATCATCTTTTGTCAGTCTGCCGGAAGCAGTCCGGGCCATGACAGCCGGTTTTGTAGAAGGTAGACCAATGAAAATTGACCATGACGAGTATCGGGGTTTCTCTGGTGAACATCATAAAATGCTGGTGAAGCCAATCGGTCAAGGTGATGTGGCGCATGGCATGGTGTATCATGCTCAGGCAACGATTGACGGCATATCCGATATTGCCAATGCTGAGGAAAAAGATACGCTGAAAGGCTATATTGTGTCCACAGACGGCGATGTGGAAACAGCAGTTGCTGAACATGTCATCCGTCGTTTCAGTTTGCCAAACGCCTGGAAAACGGAATACAGTTCGATTTTCAGCCCGTTTATCCGAGAGCTGAAAGTCATCCGCAATCAGGCATTCCAAAATCTTTGGCCGGACTTTAAAATGTTCAGGTTGGACATCAGCGAAAAGCAGGTCAAAGTTCTCATCACAGAGAAAATTTCAGAAGGCGTTTTGAAAATAGAACAGGGCGATTTGAACGGGTCATTCCATCCCGATATGTCGATGAAGGAATACCTTACGCAAAATGCGGAAATTCTGGCTAAGAAATTGCGTAACAAGAAGCCACGTTATCTGCAAGGAACAGGCTTTCATCCGTCTATAGGGGATATGGAGCGTGTTCCGTTTCCATCACAAGCTGGTGTTGTACAGGGGTTGTGGGACGCCTTTCAGGATGGTCATTCTACAACCATTATCAATGGAACGATGGGTACAGGTAAGTCGATAGCCGCATGTGCTATGGCGAACCGTTTCCATGCAGAAAACATGAAAAACGGGAAAAGCGGTTCCGCATTCCTTATCTCAGCCCCATCTGTGACACTGAATAAATGGAAAAATGGAGAGATACTGGAAACCTTGCCGGATGCAACGGTAACCATTATCAACTCGACAGAACAGGCGTTAAAGCTGCTGGATAAAGTCCGGAATGGGTATAAACCTCAAGGCATGGAGTTTTACCTTCTCTCGTTAGACCGGGCAAAACTCGGTCATGTGCCGCATTTTGCCGGCATTTGGAAACGAGTGAAAGAGTCAAAACATTACTACACATGGCATTGCCCTGATTGCTATCAGCCTCTTGTGAAAAAGGATGAAGATGGCGAGGAATATGTCCATGTGGAATGGGATGACATTGCGGAAGGTGAAGCACCTGATCCGGATGATTTACACGCTTATAATAAACTGAATGCTAATGGTTTACCATTTGTTCCAAAGTGGAAGAAACAGGGAAAACAGTTTGAGAAATGCAATCATTACCTGATGAAAGGTGAAAAACCTGCCTGCCATTGTAAAATGTGGCGACCTGCCCTTAAAAGCCGTGGTGAAACACGCATGAAAGACCGTTGGAATATCAGTCTGATCATGAAGAAAATCAAAGGTTTTTTTGATCTCTATATTTGTGATGAAGTCCATCAGGCAAAGGCTGAGGATAGCGGACGGGGTGACGCTTTCGGGCAGTTAGTCCATACCGCACCAAGGCAGTTGCTGCTTACTGGAACTTTAACAACCGGACGTTCGTCATCCATCAAAGAAATTCTTTGGAAAACCATGCCAGATCACTTGCTTAAACAAGGGTTTAATCACCGTACCAGTTCTGTCGCATGGGCAAGACGATACGGAAAAGTCAAAACCGTTATTAAGCATGAGGAACAGGACAACGGTTGGGTAGTCCGTAAAAAGCGGAAACTACAGCAACCACGGGAAGATGCTGGTATCAGCCCGCAACTTACCGTGCAGCTATTGGATTTCACTGCCTTTTTGGACTTGCCTGACATTGGACTTCCTCTTATTAATTTGAAAGAGGAAGTGGAGACCGTAAAGCTGGATGCTGAGCACGAAGCAAAGTATAAAAGCTTTCACGAAGATCTTCATCAAGAATGCAAAGTAAAGGCACATGCTGGCAGTAAAGGTGCATTTGCGAAATTCATTCCGGCAACGATTAATTATGCTGATAACCCTTCACTTGGTGCTCGTGTTTCATTCACCAAAGTGGATAAAGCAGGTGTGAAAAGTGTTGAAACATTTGAAGCAGAAGCGTTGCCAAAGGATTATTTCACTGCCAAAGAACGGAAATTAGTTGAGACCGTTCAAAAAGAGCTGGATCAGGGCCGGGGTTGTGTCATTTACAACAACTACACCGGAACCTATGAAATGAATGACCGTACAAAATATGTACTGGAATCACACGGTATTGATGCGACAATCTTGAATGAGTCCAATACCTTAAAACGTTCTGAGAAGCTAAAACAGCTTGAGAATGATGGTGTGAAAGTCATTATTTGCCAAATGAAGTTAGTTGAGGTTGGCCTGGATTTGATGGCATGGCCAACAATTATCTACAACCAGTTGAATTACGAGATTAACACCGTTCGGCAATCAAGCCGCAGAGCATGGCGTGTTGGCCAGGATAAGGAATGCAAAGTCATATACCTTATTGCAGATGGCACACAGGAGATGGCACAATTCATCCACTTGGTTAGACAGCGTTCACACGCCCTGATGGTGGAAGGTGTTCTCGATAAGTCACCACTTGCCGGTTTTGCAAAGGACGAACAAAATAATCTTGCTTCAGACCTTGCTAGCTGTTTTGCGGATTCCGGATTGGCTGATGTGTGGAGGTCACTGGCTGATAAGGAATTAGAACATGTAGAAATGATTGATGAAGTAAATTTCAAAGACGTTTTAAAAGAAAGAATGAAACAGCTCTCCAACAAAACACGGGCACTGTGCGGACTGCCACCTATGCAAGAACAACGGAAAAATCAAGAGCAGGTAGAACAGCCAGTATTGGATGTTGTTCCACAAGAACAGCCTACTAATGCGGATGTTATCGACATGAATGATTACATCAAGCAAGACGGTTCCGGCAGTAAAGTGGAAGGACAGTTGGCATTTGAATTAGTTTGATGGAATAAGGCGGTTGACTCTTTTTAGAGTGACCGCCTTTTTTTCGACGATTGGCAGTACATTGGCTATAGGGTGCAAGTCCTGAATGTTGCCGCACAGCCAGTAAATAGTAGCTGACAAATAGCGCGTTAACCACGAGGTAGCGTGCGGACGCTTTGAAGGTAAACCCATGAACCAATCTGTCTTCCCCATGTGCACGAGGGCGGATGACTGTGCTTCCAAAAGTAAACAAAAGTTATTTTAATCTTGCTTGATTCATTAGGGTTTACCCTATTGGAACATTTGGTGAGTAACGGTATAATGGGAGTTAGAGCATTCCCAATAGGATTGTTCCAAAACTAACAAAGAATTTTCCTAATGTTATAGGGATTGGGTCACTAAGATTGAGTTAAAGGATTGATACATATGAGTAATCTAGGTTATGTACGAGTGAGTTCGGAATCGCAAAATCCAGCTCGGCAAATACAACAACTAACGGATTTGGGTATCAAGGAAGAAAATATTTATCAGGAAAAATTATCAGGAAAAAGACAAGATAATCGGCCACAATTACAACAATTGCTACAGGACTTGAAAGAAAGAGATGTTATTTACGTTACCGACTTAACACGGATAACCAGAAGTACACAGGATTTGTTTGAACTTATTGATACCATACGAAACAAGGGGGCTAATCTAAAATCATTAAAAGATACGTGGTTAGATTTGTCTGAGGATAATCCTTACAGCCAATTCTTAATAACCATAATGGCCGGAGTTAATCAACTTGAACGTAATTTGTTGCATATGCGGCAAAGAGAGGGGATAGAGCTTGCTAAAAAGCAAGGGAAATATAAAGGACGAACAAAAAGATATCACGATAACCATGCAGGGATGAATCATGCAATTCAACTATATAAGGAAGGAAATATGACAGTGAATACCATTTGTGAAATTACAAATGTGTCGAAGTTCATTATACCGCCAGCTTAAAGTTAAGTGAATCAATATATTCAATAGGACTAAATTATATTACTTAATCAAGCTAGAATACATGCAGCTATTATAAAGCAATTGATAAACCGTAGTTGTTGATTCAATGGTCAGAAGCACCGGAGTTAAAAGATAACACGATGTATCCTTTAACAGAGGGGAATGAAAAGATGGAAGCATTGGAAGAGAAATATCGGCAGGAAACAGGGTATCGTAAAACACGGATACAAAAATTTGAGTTGGAGCTTCCTTGAGGGTGATTTATTCAAATGAATTGCAAAATGAGGGGCAGAAATTGAAAACTAAAAAGAAGTAAAGTAAAATAAAATTTGTATATTAAGTATTAAAATATAGCTGAGGAATAGGGAGTCAGAATGGAAAATATAAGCGAGTTAAGAGAACTTCAATTAAATGCTGTTTTTAAATCACCTCTTTATAAAAGAAAACTAAGTCAGCTAGTAAATATAATTTCAACTGAGTGCCAGAAAGCTGAGAATGAAGCATCGGTTGTAAGTATTTTTGAATTGGAATTATTTCAGTTTTTAAAGAATGAATTAGGAATCACCTATTATCCCGAGAAGGAAAAGAAGATTGATACTGAAAGACATATATCATATGGAAGAATCGACAGCAAAATAAATGCACTAATTATTGAATATAAACACCCTTCTAAATTAAAAAATCAAATACAACAAGAAAAAGCAACACAACAAATTATTAACTATATTAAAGGGATTTATAAAAAAGAAGGTAAGGATTTACTAGGCATTATAACTGATGGTATTAAAATGAAATTTATTAAAAGTGAAAACGGAAAAATCAATGAATGGCATTTTGAATTTCTATCATTTAAACAATTAGATTATATCATAAAAAATATTATTCTATTAGAAAAAACAGCCCTAAATTCATTTAATCTTGTCAAAGATTTCTGCAAAGATGAAAAAATAGCTTTTAACTTAGTTAGAAAGTTGTACGATTCACTAAATAATCCAACTAAAAAAACTAGTATGTTAAAAAATGAATGGCAAGAGTTATTTAGATTAGCTCACGATGACGAAACAAAACAAACAGCAATTCAACAAAGGAGAAGTTCACTTACTGAGATAATTGGTGAGGATATTAAAGGTAATGAAGAAGAATATAATGCTTTGTTTGCGTTGCAAACGGCGTATGCTATTATTGTAAAAATTATAGGGTATAAAGTTATTAGTAAAATAAGATTCAATAAAAGCTTTATAGAGTTTAATAAATTAGCTGACACTAATAGTAGTACTCTAAGGATTCAACTATCTAGTTTGGAAGAAGGAGCAATATTTAGAAATCTTGGCATTGGAAATTTGCTAGAAGGCGATTTCTTTTCATGGTATTCTTCTGAGGAACAATGGAATAATGATGTATATAGGTCAATTAAAGATGTCTTTAATGTACTTACCAGATACGAAGATAAAGCGGTCTTTAATACAGGTGATAATGTTCAAGATTTGTTCAAAGATTTGTATATTGAAATGATCCCCGAAAAGGTAAGACATAGCTTAGGGGAATTTTATACTCCAGCCTGGTTAGCTAATTTCGTTTTAGAGGAATCTCTACAGCAAATTAATCACACTAATAATTGGAAAGGGATGGACCCTTGTGCAGGTTCAGGAACTTTTGTTACTACAATGATTGGAAAAGTACTTGAGGAAACAAGTCATATAAATAAAACTGAAAGGCTTTATTCAGTATTAAATAGGGTTAAAGCAATAGATTTAAATCCATTAGCAGCTTTAACTACAAGAATAAATTATTTTATCAACATAGCTCATTTGTTAACGGACAATGATGAATTTGAAATCCCTGTTTATCTTGGCGATGCTTCTTATGTACCAGAGAAAATATATCTAGAAAATGTTCTGTGTTTAAAATATCAAATTAAAACGATTCAAGGACCTATTGATGTCATTATTCCTAAAAGTGCAGTATCTAATCCTGATCTCTTTTCAAAAACTATGATGGATATAGAAGAAGATATAAAGGCTCAAGATGAAAATAAGGTCTTTTTAAAACTGTTTGAAATTGTTGACGAAAATGATAAAACACAAGTAGTTTCAAATTGGTTGAAAGATCTAAGTGAAAAATTAGTTGAGCTTGAAAAAAAAGATTGGAATGGAATTTGGGCCAGAATTTTGACAAACTTTTTAACGACTGCGAATTTAGGATATTTTGATGTGATAATAGGTAATCCTCCTTGGATTGATTGGAAAAATCTGCCAGAGGGCTATAGAGAAAAAATAAAAGAATTATGCCTTTCTAGAGATTTGTTTTCGGGTGACGCAAGAACAGGTGGCATTAACCTTGATATTTGTGCTTTGATTGCCAATGTTTCAGCTCAAAATTGGCTAGAAGAAAATGGGGTTTTGTCCTTTTTAATGCCACAAAAAATATTATTTCAACAATCATACGAAGGTTTCAGGAACTTTAAATTAGACAGCGGAAACCGACTTTACTTTCAAAAATTCACTGATTGGACTCGTGCAGGTCACCCTTTTAAACCTGTAACTGAAAAATTCTTAACCGTTTTTTTGAATAAATCTGAAGTGAATTATAAAGAAGGGATAGATACTGATGTTTATATCAAAAAACGAGGTAAGGATTTAAATAAAATAAAACATGTTACTGATTTTGAAAAAGTGTCAGATTACTTTGATTTGAAAAAGTCTTATTTAGGTCAAACAGGTGATGATAATACAAGGTTTAGTTATGCAAATTCAATAGAGCATTTAAAAGGATATAATGTTATTGCTGGTAAGTGTTCATATATTGGAAGGGAAGGTATTGAGTTCTATCCTCAGGAGCTTTTATTATTAAAACCAGAGTATAATATGCCAGCCCCTAATTCAGAAAAAATGTTTTTTACTAATTATCAAGGAAAAAAATCAAAATATAAAATTCCATCAGAGACAGTATTACTTGAGAAAAAGTATCTACATCCATTAATCAAAGGTGTCAATATTGGGCGTTTTAATATAGTAACTCCTGAATATGTGGTTCCATTTCCTTATAAAGAGGAACAACCCAAAATACCTATGGACTTTAAAGCTCTTCGGGAGGATTCACCTTTACTTGCAAAATTTTTATATAAATATAAGTCAATAATTACATCGCAAACGAATTACAGTAAAAAAATAATCAATAATGAAGATGCTCCTTTTTATGCCCTAGCAAGAGTAGGGAAGTACAGTTATGCCAAACATTATGTAGCTTTTAGGGATAATACAAAATGGCAAGCTGCGGTAGTTTCGGAGATGGAAACTGAATGGGGAGAAAATAAACGTCCACTTTTTCAAAATCATGCGGTCTCAATCTGTGAACGAGAAGATGGTTCTTTCATAACTGAGGAGGAAGCTCATTATATTTGTGCAATATTGAATGCCCCCATTACCAAAGATTATGTAATGAATTCTTCTGACAGTAGGTCCTTTAAAATTAGGCCACCAGTTAAATTACCATTATATGAACAAGATAATCCAGTTCACAAAAAGTTATCGTCGCTTTCAAAAAAGGCGCACAAAAATTGGAATGATGAATTAATGATGAATGAGATTGATAAACAACTAGATAAATTCTACTTAGAAGCATTAGGTGAGGATATTAATTTACTTTAAAGATATGATCTTACTGTCTATATAGAATTCGAATGTGAGGTTTTTAAAACCTCACATTCGAATTCTTAATATGGCTTAAAAGGTTAAAGGAATTCATTAAACATTCTGATGCTAAAAATGTATTATAGTTCTTGAACTTGTACATGAAGGGGTAGATAATAATTAGAAATGAGTATCTGCGTTATAAAAACTTTGAAACAAGAAGAAATATCCCCAGCTTGAACACCTAGATTCGAAGGAGCCACTTGGAAAAACTGCAAGGAGACGAGTTCGAAAAAATGGTTGAACTGACTCAAAAAAATTTCAATTTACAAATGATGAGGTAGAGAAGGATATAAAAGTGATCACTAATGAGAAGATCAAATAACATAACAGAAAGCGTCCGGCTGACGAAAGCCTACCCGATGGGGTGACGTGAATCTTTTGTTGAACAAATACAGTAAGAATGCAATGTAAAATACAATAAGATATTGTATTGCTGACAAACTTCTGATGGGGGAAAAGCTAGCGATAACTTCAAAGGCTTACCTATCACTATAAGAACAGATGCCATTAGAGGATAAAAAAATAAAACCTCTACCCGGATATGATACTGACGTTTCAAGTTAATCAGACTCAAAAAAATATTAATCATTTAATTATTGTGTGATTGACCCAAAAACAGGAGAAATCATAGCCGGGCTACTTACAGAAGACAGACAACAATTTTTAAATACGGAAGACGTAATGGTGTCCCAGTATGCTAAGAAGAAAAATCATTTTAATGGGAATACAACGATCGATGTTGATATAACAAATGGCAAACTGACAAAAGCAAACTGCCATAAAGTTGCCTCAATGGCACATAATGGTTATGCAAGAACAATCAGACCACTCATTCCATGGTTGATGGTGATACTATCTTTACTATGGGAACCAACCCGGTGGAAGCGGATATAAATGTTGTTGGCTTACTGGCGGCTCGTGTTATTGAACAGGCAGTTGTTCGTGGGGGGCAAAAATCTATGTCTCTACATTGTATTAAAAGCTATAAACAGATGCTTGAACAAGAGTAGAATCAATAAATATTATCAAATTTGCTTAGCACTTCCATAAACGGACAATTATTTTGAAGACTCCGAGAGATATTAACTACTCGAAACACTTTATTAATAGAAGAAGTTTTAATACATATAGGGATTTATATCAGAATTCCAACTCTATATACAATTGTCTATTAAAAAAATTGAGATTAATTGCGAAAAGAATTGGTGATAAAATATAGGTTAGAATATACGATTTAGGAGGTATTATCCATGACTATTATGTATTCCAGTGGTTCAAATTGGCGTATTTGGGATTTACATATACATACCCCAAATTCAATTGTTAACAATTACGGTGGCGACAACGATGCAGTATGGGAAGATTTCATTACTCAATTAGAACAACTACCAGAGGATGTAAAAGTAGTGGGTATTAATGATTACTACTTTATTGATGGATTTGAGAAAGTAATGGATTATAAAGTAAGCAAAGGGCGTATGCCAAATCTTGATATGATTTTCCCAGTGTTAGAATTCAGGGTAGATACGTTTGGTACGAATAACGGTAAGAATTTCCTGAGGAGTAATTTACATATTCTATTTAATGTTCAAATGGATAATTATAAAGCCCAGATAGAGGAAATTAAAGAGGAATTCATCTCAAGAATACCTATAAGCAAAATTCATAATACTAAGCCTTTAAGTCATGAAAACTTCTCAAAAATATCAAGTGATGGTACCGTGAAGAAAGGATTTGATGAATACTGCCCAGAAACAGAAAAAGTATTAGAGTTACTTAATGATGATAGATGGAAAGAAAACACATTTACATTTCTTGGTTTTAAGGAGTGGGATAATAGTGATAAAGGAAATCAAATAAAGCCATATAAGCAAGAGATGTATAATAGTGTGAATGCTTTATTTACAGCATCTAAACTAGAAGATATACCAAAAAAACAACAAACTTTATCATATTTTGGAAGTAAAAGTCTTTTTCATTCTATGGATATCCATGATTTTAGTTACTTTCATGATTATAAGTGTTATACATGGATAAAAGCGGATCCAACATTTGAAGGGTTGAAACAAATTTCCCATGAACCTAAAAGAATTAAATTACAAGAAAAAAATCCAATTCAAGATAACCCTAAACCTTACTTTTCGGAGGTCAAAATCCCTAATAGTGAGATATTCCAAGATAAAAGTGTTGGATTTAAATCTAGTAATCTACACTTAAATCGGGGTTTAGTAGCTATAATTGGTGGACGTGGTACAGGAAAGAGCTTACTTCTAGACTCTATAGCTAAAACTTTCAACAAAACTCATTTCAATAAAAGAGCTGCAAACATCAATATCCTGCAAGACTTTAATGTAATATATCAGGTAGAAGATAATAGTAAAAAAGAATTCACCTCTAATGATACTTCGGAGAATTTCTTAGAATATACCCATGTTAGTCAAAGTGAAGTTCAATCAATAGTAGAAGACCCTGAGAAATTGGGACAGACTATATTTGACTTATTGTTGCTAAATTCCAATACATTAACAGAGAAAGAAGAGTCTACTATTACTGATATAAATGCAAATATTTATTCATTAAAAGAATGGTTTTACACTAAAGATGAACATAGTAATTTTATAAATTCTTATGAATATAATAGAAGTTTAAAAGAAACTTATGAAAAACGTATAGAGAGTATAACTAACGAGAAGAACAAACGGTTAATTGAAAAGTATGTAGATAATAACAACAACAATAATAAGAGTAAGCAATTGGATACTGATGCTGAAGAGTTAAAATCATATATCGATAATGCTCAAACACATATGAACAACAAAATTGAAAAATTGAATGAGAGTAAATTTGATACTAAGTTAGATAAGATTGATTTACAAGATCAACTAAATAAACTTGAAGAATTGAAAAAAGAAATAGCAAAATCATTGAGCAATGCTGAGAATGAGAATAAACAGATAGAGCAAGAATTTAGAGAAAAGGGTGTTGAGGGCGATATTTCAACACTACTCGGTAAAGTTAGAGGGTTTCAGATTGAAATTGATAAGCATAAGGAAAAACTTCTTTTAAATGAATCAAAGCAGAATGAACTTTCAGATTACCTTTGTAGACGGAAAAATTTCAGTTCACATCTTAAAAGTAAGTTAATTGGGCAAAAAGAAGAAATTAATAAAAATTGGGATGATTTAAAGTCAAATCCAAGCTGGACAGAAGAACAGAAAGTATTAATTGAAAAGATACTTAGTGGTATAAATGTTTATGGAGAAGTTTATTTTGATGTAGATAAATTCTATGAAAGCATTGAAAGTTGCGTTAATGGTATGAAATTTAGGACCTCACGAAATAGTATCGAAACAAAAGGAGATAAATTAAAGAAATTTTTTAATGTGAAAAACGTAGAAGATTTTCTAAGTCTCATTGCCAATGAAGAATTAATATGTGTTAATTTAGACGAACCATATATCTCCTTGGAAACCTTTTTAGATGAGTATTCAGAATTTCTAAATGGTGATGGAGAATCTAAACTAATCAATATTCTTTACACATCTACTGAGAGGGAGAAATACTTAAAAGTAATACCAAAAGTAAAATATTATGGTAAAGAGCCTGAAGAGCTGAGTATTGGTCAAAGGGGTACTTTATTTATTTCATTGAAGTTGGCTACTGATTCTTTCTCTAATCCATTCATTTTTGACCAACCAGAAGATGATCTAGATAATATGTTTATCGTTGAAAAATTAATTCCTATTCTCAATGATTTAAAAGAATATAGACAAATCATTGTTGTAACTCATAACGCTAATATTGTAGTAAATGCTGACGCTGATCAGGTAGTTGTCGCTCACAATAATTATGAAAGTCTATCTTATATATCTGGTTCTTTAGAAAATACTTTCAACGTATTAGGGGAATATAGTAATGGATTGAAGAATCAAGGTATTAAAGAACATGTTTGCGACATTCTTGAAGGTGGTAAAGAGGCATTTGAACAAAGAGAAAGAAAATATTCATTGAAGTCCAAAGAGGTAATATCAGTTCCTAGAGAGGAAGTTAGAGTATAATTTATTGAACAAAAGTATTAACCAAAAATAGAATGTGATTTTTGTACAAATATTGGTGTTTGTTCATAATGTGAATACCTAATAAACGAATTAGTATAAGTTTGGTCTTATGTCAAGAATTCGGACAAGTTAAACGTAGAAATTTCTTAGCTTAGCGGTTTAACCAAGGCCACCACCCTTGCCCTTGTTTGTGTCCATGGTAGTGTTCTTGTGGCGGATAGGAAAAATTCAGCCTTTAGGGCTCCATCCGCACAGCCAGCGTACCATGGACAATCACTTCTAAGTTCCGCTGTTGGGGCCCCGACCCCTAACAGCGATCACTAAGAAGTGGCACGGCGGTCAAGGGCAAGCAGCTCCGCTGTGGTTATGCCGCTGGACCTGGGCAATGTGCCACATCCATGTCAGCAATTCTTTAACCCGCGAAATTAACCTCAAAGTCAAATGGTGATACCATTCCACAATATCCATGAATTCTAACAGTGTTGTAAAATGCTTCTATATACTCAAATATCAATTCATGGCCGTGTTTCAAATTTTTGATCACAAAACGATTAAGCCACTCACGTTTTATTAATGCATGGAAAGACTCGATACATGCATTATCCCAGGGACTACCTTTAGTGGAATAACTGTGTATATACTGACCTGCCGGTGTTGCTTCAATATAGCTTTTAGACACATACTGACATCCACGGTCACTGTGAATAATAATTGGTTGACTTAGCTCACGGCTTTTTTTAGCCTTTTCAATGGCCTCAATGACGTGTTCTGTAGCTAAACTATCAGATACATGCCAGCCAATGATTTTCCTTGAAAAAAGATCCATAACACTGGTGAGATAAATAAAACCCTCCAAGGTGTGCACATACGTTATATCGGTAACCCAAACGGTATTGGGAGCTACTGGTTTAAAGTCTCGATCCAGAATATTTTTCAGCTTAACATCAAAATCGGGATCAATGGTCGTTCGAACATATGGACGTACCCAAATAGCTTTAATACCTTCCTCGCGCATGTAGTTACCAACAGTCTTTTCGGCTATTACATGACCTCTGGATTGCAGGATGGACGCTATTTTAGGCGCACCATAAATTTGAAGGGATTCATTATATATTTGAGCAATTTCCTCTTTCATTGCTTGCTTCCTTTTTTCTTGTTTGGAAGCTGCGCGCCTTTTCCAACTGTAATACCCTGATGTGGAAACGCCTGATATTTTCAGCACACTGTTAACAGAAACCTTGCGTTTCTCGGATTCTTGATAGGTTGCTGTATAAATAGATTCTGTTAATTGCTCAGTATGCCCATAGCCTTTTTTAATATTTCTAACGCATCCTGTGAGTCTCGTAATTCCTTTTTTAAACGTGCAATTTCTTTTTCTGCATCGGAACTGTAATTACCAGATCCTCTGTGTTGAACAGTACCATTGTTGTTCTTAGCTGCTGACACCCACTTCCCCAATGTAGATTCACCAATCTTTAAATCTGCTGACGCTTTCTCTAAACTTTTGCCAGATGTATAATAATAATTAACAGCGTCTTGCTTGAACTCTGCATCGAAATGCCTCTTGTTTTTTGTCATGTGATAATTCCTCCTAGTTTAATTATATTATACTAAACTAGGAAATCTCTCTATTTGGGTTGTCCGATTTTTATTCTAGCATCACAAAACACTATTTTGTCTTGCATAGGGAAGAGCTTTTTTGTATAATATAGTTATAGTTATTTTGTAGTCACTCTATTGAGTAGAAGTCGTTACACCTTCATTTTAGAAGGAGATTCGACGTGGTTCCCTTATTTTTTAAGTGAAGGATTTTCCGTATACTCTCACTTCGAGAGAAAACGGAACGGGCGGTACTGGTAACTCCGTCCAAAAAGCTGCGTTTGCTCCCTAACATAAAAAACTAGAGATTAGTTGAAACAGGCATTGGATGTATAAAAGGCGACATGTGTCTAATAAACATATGTGCAAATTAAAATAGGTAATTAATAGTCGATGGAATCCGTATGGATATCTATCGGCTTTTTTGTGTTTAAATATTTTTTTGAAAGGGTGATAAAAATGACGCCATTTGTAGTGTCGGTGATTTTCTTCAACGGCAAGAAGAAGGTATTGAACATCCGAGCAAACTCGGAGGAAGATGCTTTCCAAAAAGCTGCTGAGGAAGTCAACGGAAACTACCATTCGTTATCTATTCCAGTTATTGAATGGTAGTTTTCTCAGAAAAATAGTTTATTAAATGCCGATAGTTCCCTAAAGGGTATCTATCGGCATTTTTTAGTTTTAAAAAATTTAAAAGGAGTGTTAAAAGTGGAAAAAGCATTAACGTTTTCTAAAGATCAAAAGAATCTCATTTGGCAACGATTTGTACAACCTGCAGGTGGAACTCAACCGGAATTGATGCAGTTTATTGAAATCTGCGAGACGTTCGGATTGAACCCGTTACTCGGTGATATCGTGTTTCAACGTTACAATACCAAAAACGGTCCAAAAACCAACTTCATTACCACACGTGATGGCTTGCTGCGGGTCGCAACACATCAACCTGACTTCATCGGAGCACCAAATGCCGGCGTGGTAAAAGAAGGAGATGAATTTGAGTTTATTCCTTCTGAGGGTGATGTGAAACACAAATTTGGCAAGAAACGGGGCAAAATTATTGGAGCCTATGCTGTTATGTACCATAAGCGTTTTCGCCCGGTTTCCGTATTTGTAGACTTTGAAGAATATTTCAAAGCAAATGCAAAGTCGCAACAGCAATATGGTGGTTCACCGATATGGGACAGTATGCCTACAGCCATGATTACCAAAGTGGCCGAAGTGTTCGTACTCAAACGCCAATTTCCGTTAGGCGGTCTATACACTGCCGAGGAGATGGGCATTGATGACATCGGAAACAGTGTTCCTGGTGATGCAGGTTCAACACAGCCTGTTCTATCACAAGAAACGCCACCAACCCCAAGCCAAAGTCAAAATGAGAAACAGGAAAAACCTGTATCGGTTAAATCTGATGAACAGGAACAAAAACAAGAAAAATCAGAAGATAAAACGCAACAAGAGAAATCAAAAAATGAACAGACAGACCAGCAAAAGAGCCCGGACAATAAGCAGAAGAAACAGCCTGCCAAAGAGCAACCTGTCGAAAAGCAACAAGAGCCAGAGCAACAACCAAAGCAACAGGAAAGCCAAAAGCAGGAAGTACAGCTTGCTGATACTGATAACGGTTCTGCTAAAGGCAGAGAGTATGTTTTGGAAAACTTTAAATCCGGAACATCACCGTCCGGTGTCCCTTTTGCAAAATTAACGGTAACAGATCAGGAAACAAACGAGGAAAAACTCGTATTGGCTAAAGGCCAGGAATCAGTCGATCTGACAGCACAAATTCCTGATGAGCAACCGTTTAACATGGAAACAAGTGAAGAAAATGGCTTTCACTTCCTTGAAGCAGTCAACGGGCAACGTTCAGCCCGGACAGCATCATGATAAAAAATATTTCAAGGCGGGAGGTGATCCCGTCTTGCCTAATAATCATTACAGGGGTGAATGTACGATGGAAATTGACGAATTAAATATTCAGGCAGTCACAGCGTTTGAGGTAGCCGGATCTTATCTCGTGATGGTGTATCCTTCTATTTTTCAGGGGCTGACCATTGTATTTTGTGGTAAGGCCAAAGGTGCCAACGTGGTGCAGGTCATTCACGACTGCATGTTATGTCGAGCCTACGGGCATAAACGCTGCCCTTATATTAAAGAGGGAATCAAGCACTTTATGATGTATAAGGCGAAACGTTTTTCGTCCTATAACATTCTAAGACGGGATGTGACGGTAAATCCAAAATGGAAACAAATACCTATCCCGACTGTTCGGGTTGAGAGAAAAGAGGTAAAAGCGTATGAGCCTGTTACCTGATGTACTGGAGGTTGCTGACCAACACGGACTTCAACTGGACAGGAGAACACAGGGTCACAAAGAGGAGCGAGCAAAATGTCCGTTCTGCCATGCGGATGCCGGCAAAAACAAGTTTTATCTGTCCTTAAATAAGGCGAAAAACGTGTACAAATGCTGGTGGTGTAAGGAAAGCGGAGGCGTTTTACGATTCATCTCACTCTTGGATGGCGTATCAGAGCAAGAACTGATTGAAACTATTCGGAAAAAGAATGGATCAACGTACAAAAAACACCCTGCGGAACGCTTAACAACATCGCAACTTCGTTTATTCGGTTATCCAAGTATTAATTGGGTGGAAAATCGAAAGTTTGACTATCAGCTGTATAAAGCGTTTCGGGAAACGGTCTATCGTGAATGGTTATCCTATGTTCAATCCCAAAAGGAATCGGCATACAGGTTGCTATTTGTGGGACTGACCAATGGTGACTTAAAGGGCAGTGTACAAAAAGTGAAAGCGATGGAAAAAGAGCTGCAAGTGGAATTTTTGCAGGATCTTCTTAACTGTCTTTTTCAGGAAAGCAAGGATGATAAAACGTTTGATTTGGAATGCAGGGCTGCGGCACTTGTCGGCCAGTCCCATCCTTATCAAACGTTTTTATTATAAATAAAAAATAGAAGGAGTGGTTTGTTATGTTAAATAACTGTACATTTGTTGGAAGGTTAGGAAAAGACGTGGATCTGCGTTATACCCAAAACGGGAAGGCTGTGGCAAACTTTTCATTAGCCTTAACCCGCCCGGTAGCTGATAAGAATGGTACTCGCCATGCCGATTTCATTCGTTGCCAGGCATGGGGTAAAACAGCGGAAAACATGGCTGATAATCTTACCAAAGGGGACATGATCGGGATTCAATCCCGTGTTCAGACTCGAACGTATCAAGATCAGAGTGGCAATAATCGGTTTGTGACGGAATTTGTTGTCGAAGGGTTCCCACAATTTTTGAAAGTCAAGAAATGGGAAAACGGCAATGGTAGTAACAACGGTAATCAAAACCGAAACGCCGGCCAAAACAACCGTCAGCAAAATCCGTTTGATAATAATGAACCGATTGACATTAGCGACGATAACCTGCCCTTTTAAGGCGGTGGTCGCATGAAAACTTTTTCGTTCAGTCGATTAAAACTGTACCAAACGTGTCCAAAACGGTTTTATTACAAGTACATCCTCGGTAGAGAGGAGCCTGTAACAAAACTCTTGGCACTTGGTAAAGCAGTGCATAAAGCCATCGAGGAAATGATAAATGGAGACAGTTTTGAAAATGCAGTCCAAAAAGGATGGGTGGACGCAGACTTTCATCCGGAAGTGACCGGAACTGAAATTAAGCAGCTTGTTAAAAAAGCACCTATCCATCAAGGAATGGGGAAAACAGAGCAGTATTTTCGTTTTCCTCTTTCTGATTCCCCGTCAGCCCCTTATATACAAGGATACATTGACCTTGTACAGAAAAACAGACCGGGAATGACGGTATCCGACTGGAAAACAAATTGGAAAACCTACGACATACGGGACAATCATCAGGTTGCCTTGTATGCCTTAGCTATCCAGCATTTAAAAGGTGTGAATGAAGTAAAGGGACGTTTGGCATTCCTCAGATATGGAAAAGAAAGCACCCATATCTTTAACAGGGATGACACGGAACAGGCACGTGAATGGGCGTTACAGCTTGCCAATGAAATTAATAGCAAGTTGTCGGTCCTGGATATTATGCCGGAAAAGGCGGATGAATTGTTTCCGGTAACGCCTTCTGGTGCGTGCAGCCACTGTTCGTTTGTCTTGGAATGCTTCCGCAACTTCAGTCAATATTCACTAAAAAACAATGGAGGTTTTAAAGATGAGAAAAACGTATGAGCAGTTAAAAATTGATCGGTTTGTTACAAGGTTAATTAACAAGGGATATACCAAATGCTTTGTCAGTTTTGAGGATGAAGCAGGTCATACAAAAAACCTCGTTTATGATAACGGGGAATTATTCCTTGTTAATCAACAAACAAAAGAAACGTTTCGCCCGTATTCTGAAACGCTTTATCACCTGTTAAGGCGTTTAAACGACAAGAAATACAAAATATTAAGTACGGGTGCAACAAAAATGACAGAGAAAGGGGTTCATTAATTAATGAGTACATCAACTGTTGAAAAGCCAATAAAAGGTGCTGATTTAACAGAAGTTCAAGCTGTTGAACTCGCTGGGGAAATTGAATGGACAGAGGCAGCAGTGAAAGAAATGAAAAATAAATTGAAGGAATATGTTAAAAAGCACGGGGTTCTTGAAACGTCTGACAAAGTATGGGAAATGTCTACAACCATATCTTGGCAGTTTGACCCTGACACATTAAGAAGTATGTCACAGGATATTGTGCTGGAAGGATTTAACCCGTGGGAGCTTCTGACACTTCCTAAAAAAAGTTTGGATAAACTTGACTGGGAAGAAGATGTTTTAGCTCAATATGGCACAAAAAAAGAGACGTCAAGGTTCACGTCTCGTAAAAAAGATTAACTTAAATCATAATAGCATATTTCAGACTGAAAAGCGACTACTAACGCCATTTAGTGGTCGCTTTTCGCTGAAATGAAAGGTGTGTTTTCGATGAGTGATGTAAATAAAAAACCCATTACCGTAAATGAACACTGTTTAGTTTACGGCTTTCCCTGTCACTTTTTTGCAGGTGACATGATGGAAATGGCCAATCTTGGTGTTGTTTGTGCACGGTGTGCTGATAAATACGGACAAAAGGAAACGATCAACTATTACGTGTATAAAGCAAAACTGACAGAACAGGACGGTTCGGCAACGGACGAGGAAATAACATTCTGCTGTTTTAATGTACGTCTGGTGTCCTTGTTAAAGGAAATAGACAGTGGCGAAATATTGCTTGATAAATCATCAATAAGAATTATCCACTGGACCGAGGATCGTAATGAGGCAAGTAATATGGCGACAAAATTATAAAAAGGGAGTTGTTGAAATGACAACGAAAACTGGTGTTAAAAAAGGTGTTCGAATCGAATTCAACCTGGAGGAAATGGCATTTCAAGAGGACGTCGTTAACATTCAGCCAGATAGTGATTATAAAACGTTTTGCAATCTGATTAATGCTGAGTTAATGGATGTCGTTGAATTTAACGAAGAAATAGATATCGTAGTTGACGATGAAGGATTGCTGGTTAGCGACAATCCGGTTCTGGAAGTTGTTACGGAATACGGTGCGCAACAACTGGCAGGAACACTTTTGTTTCTGAAAAAAGAGTTTACAAATGACGG
The DNA here is from genome assembly GCF_042679865.1 of Lentibacillus salinarum. NCBI lineage: Bacteria > Bacillati > Bacillota > Bacilli > Caryophanales > Bacillaceae > Lentibacillus > Lentibacillus salinarum. The sequence goes on from NZ_JBHTNH010000029.1 coordinate 240,448, forward strand.
TATAAACCTTGTGGGTTTGGAGGCAGGAGAACTTTTTGACCTGCTGCTAAAACTGATAGGGAAAATCAAAATCATTGGCAAAACAGCCTGAAATGGGGGAATGAGAACATGTTTAAAGATTTTCAATTACTATTCATTGACTTTGAAACGACAGGACTGTCACCTGAGCAGGACTATCCAACGGAAGTCGCTGTACTGAAAACTGACGGGTTCAATCCAAAAGGGTTTTCGTCAAAAATTCAACTTCCGGATGGGGTGGAAATCCCTGACGATATTACAGAGCTAACAGGTTTAACAGCTAATAATGTTAATGCACAGGGAATAAGCAGGGAAAAAATCAAATCTGTTTTAAAGACATTCGTTAATGAAGAAACGCTGGTCATTGCACATAACGCTAATTTCGACCTGGGGTTTCTTTATCACCACTTTGGGATCATTCCAAAGCATTTTATGTGTACTCGAACGATTGAGTATCTCACTAATCCGCACCTGTCGTTATCATTAAAACATGTATATCCACGCTATGTGGCAGATCGGCAACAAACACACCGGGCTGGTGATGATGTTTCGATGACAAAAGCTGTTTTTGATGCGCAGGTGAGCGTACACGGGCAACATGCAATGGAATTTTTCCTTAACAAAATGGTGAGGACACCTGAACGGAATTTAGTCTATTGTCCATCCAATGCAATAGTATTAGATTTTAGAAAATAGAATGTGAGTAAAAATATGTCTTTCCACTCCGGTAAAAAACGAGTAGCACTAACAGGCTGTGCCACTCGGTGCAGCTTGTAGTGGGAAGGAGTTAAAATGCATTTTATTCAAGACAAAATAGTGGATACGAACCTTCAGCGGTTACGGAAAAGTCTTATCAACCATTCACGAATCAAATACATCAGTGAAATCTATTTTCACGGGGAACGCGCCTATTTATATTCGTCATTCTATGACGGTGAACAGCGTGTCATTGTAGTGGATAAGAATGATAGGTTTTTTGTATCAACTGGAAAAGGCAATCCTAACTACTATTTAGAAATTACTGCGGTTGTTCAGTAATACAGGAGGGATAAAATGGGTTATCAGGAATCTTATATCCGTTTCAAAAATAAACGAAATTTAAGAAGGGAATATAAAAAATTTCAAGAAATACAGGAAACAAATGAGGGTTTGACACTTGCAGATATTGTCTGTGTTAGGCAGGCCATCAAAAATGCCCCTCCCATACAAAAGGGAGAGTTTTTGCTTGTTGGAACTGGTGAGCGCAGTGCCAACCAGCCGGGGTATTTGGGACTAAAGGGAGTTCATTCCCTTGTCCCAATTGACCATTATATACCTGCGGCTTCTTATATGGACATGTCAATAAATCAGTATCTTGACAGCCATTTTCGTACACTCTCTAAAGAAGAAGAAAATAGACTTCTTGCTAAAATATCCTGCCTTCCACTCCGGCATAAATAGGGTGGCACTTATCTCGTGCCATGCTTGCCGGGATAAGTGGGAAAGGAGATTTATGAATAATATAAAAGTCAATCCGTTACAAGAAGAATTGGAAAATGAACCGAGTAATGATGATTGGGGCTGGACGGAAGACACACACCGCAGGCTCATAGAAGGCGAATGTGCTTTCTATATAGAAGGTCACTTTGAATGGTGGGATAACTGGTTACGCATGATCATTTCACTCAGGAAACGTGGCTGGTCAAAACAGGAGCTGCGTGAAGTCCTTGACCTTGAAAATAATGGCATCATTTATTGGACCGAGTTTTACGAAGTGTAAAAGAACGTTGATGATTGGATAAATGAAATTTGCCTTCCACTCTGGCAGTAACCGAGTGGCACTATGAAGTTGTGCCACTTGGTGCAACTTGTAGTGGAAAGGAGAACAATGAGCAGAAAAGTTTATGAAATCGTAACGGAACAAATTATCAAAAAGTTAGAGGAAGGTACAATCCCGTGGAAAAAACCCTGGAATGGTGGTATTGCAGTCAATTGGGTAACGCAGAAACTATACAGGGGTATTAATACCATGCTGTTAAGTGGCGGGGAGTACGCAACTTTTCGTCAAATCCAACGAGCTGGTGGAAATGTGAAGAAAGGTGAAAAATCCCATCTTGTGGTGTTTTGGAAAATGATTGAAGTTGATGATGATGAACAAGAGGAAGAAACGAAAACTATTCCAGTCCTTCGTTACTACCGTGTTTTTGAAGTCGGTGAGCAGGTAGATGGATTGGAACGGAAACGTCAAGAGGAAAAATTTCATCATGATCCAATTGAGGAAGCTGAAGCTGTCAAAACAAATTACAGCAACAGGCCAACATTTTCCTATCTACCGGGAGAAGCATGGTACAAACCAATGGATGACCATATCAATGTGCCACCAAAAGAGGATTTTCCGAGCATCCACGAATATTACAGCATACTGTTCCATGAAATGACTCATTCAACCGGCCATAGTGACCGTTTAAATCGAAAAGGTGTTGTTCAGCACAACCGTTTCGGCAGTGAAAATTACAGTAAAGAGGAATTGGTGGCAGAACTAGGAGCTTCCATGCTTTGCGGTGTAACAGGCATTGACAATGAAACCATAGATAACTCAGCCAGTTATATCCAGTCATGGTTGCGGGCACTAAAGAACGATAAAACATTGATTGTTAAAGCGTCGCAACAAGCACAAAAAGCTTGTGACCATATACTAGGAACCGAATAAAAATTTTGCCTTTCCACTCGGCATAAAACAGTGGCATGAATCCTCGTGCCACTGTGGCCGGGGATTCGGAAAGGAGATAAAATGGAAAAATATATTAATGCAGCTAGAGAAGCTGTGACTCAATATGAAAATAATAACCTTGATTTGCAACACATTTTGGCTGTATTGATTGGGCCAAAGGCAACACCGGAAATGTGCGGGAGACTATCAGCATATGGTATCCGGTATTTGTCTGAAATGACGGTTTGGGAGTTGCAGAAAGAAGGATTATCAGAAATTGAAGGACAAAGAGTTATTGCAGCCTTTAACATGTCGCAAAAATTGGCAGGCTGTAAACGACAGGAATACAATGTTATTCGTTCACCGGAAGATGCTGCTGATTTGATGATGGAAGAAATGCGACTGTTGCAGCAAGAGCATTTTGTATGCTTATACTTGAACACGAAAAATGAGGTGATCCATAAAGAAACAATCTTTATCGGTAGTCTTAATTCTTCGGTTGTTCATCCGAGAGAAATATTCAAAAATGCTTTCCGTTATGCAGCTGCATCCATGATATGTTTGCATAATCACCCATCCGGTGATCCGAGTCCGAGCCGTGAAGACCTTTCTGTCACACATCGTCTCGTAGAATGTGGCAAAATGACAGGCATTGAAGTACTTGACCACGTTATTATTGGGGATAGGAAATTTAGTTCCTTAAAAGAAAAAGGATATATGTAAGTTACAGAGAGACACAAAGGAATCCTGCGGGGTTCCTTTTTATTTTGTGTTTGAAAGTGTGAAAGGTTCTTTTCTATCTCTATTTTTAGATTGCTGTGCTTTCTGATGTTTCCAAATTAACTTGTCTAGTTCTTGGCTGCATTTCAGCGTTTTATCATTTTCAATACCATACTTGCTAGCCGTTGCTATCATTTGTTCTCTTTTCTGTTCAATCAATTGTGATAAGTTATGTAGGGTCTGTGTCATGAAATCTCCTTAGGTAATTTGAATTAAGTATTAAGACCTATATATTATCACTAGCGTTGCATAAATAATAAAAGAAAATTACTAACCTTGCCAATTATCCAAAATATAGGTTTTCGGGTATAAAAAAATCCTTTATAATGGAATTGGTGGTAATTGTCCAAATCCAATATAAAGGAACCTGAATATGGACAATCATACACTATTATCATCATTTGGTAAATGGATTTCACCTATTAATGTTAAGAAACTTTCAGAACAAATCATGAAAACCGGGCAGGATCGGTATACGAAAAAGTTTACGACTTACACGTATATCAAGCTGTTATTACTTTCCCACCTGGAAGAAGTGGAAAGCTTACATGCAATGAGCGATACACTCTTTGATGACGATATTCAACAGGAATTGGGACTGGATTCAATTAGCGTTTCCCAGCTGTCACGTAAACACCGTGCCGTTGATTCTAACTTGTTGGCCACAATCTTCTATCAATTAGTTGATCAAATACGCCATTCGCAGCCAGGCCGGCAAGTGATGCCCGTAAAAGTTATTGATTCAAGTACCATACCACTAAACCTGACAAACCATCCATGGGCTACCTTTCGTAAAACGAAAGGTGGTGTAAAGCTGCATTTGCGACTGGTATTCATGGAAGATGGTGCTTCCTATCCAGAGTACGCCAACATCACGCCTGCCAACGAACATGATCGCACTCAATTAGAAGTGTTGGTGGATGATAAGGAAGCAACCTACGTGTTTGACCGTGGATATATGGATTATGAGCGCTTTGATCGCATGACAGATGATGGCTATTTCTTCGTCTCTCGGTTAAAGAAAAACTCCATCACGCGGACAATCAAAAGCTATGATGTGGAACAGGATTCCACTATCTTATCTGATGAAATGGTTGCCGTTGGTGGCCCAACGAAACGCATGGATAACCTTTTTCGCTTGATTGAAGTGGATGACTCAAAGGGAAATCGATTACGGCTTATTACGAACCGGTTCGACCTAAAAGCCAGCGAAATCAGTGATATGTACCGTTCACGTTGGACAATTGAGTTATTCTTTAAATGGTTAAAGCAACATGTCAAGATCAAGCAATTTTACGGTCAAAGTGAAACAGCTATTATCAATCAAATTTTTTCGGCACTGATTGTGTATTGTCTGCATGTGTTAATCCAGCTCAACACAAAATCCAAAAAAACGATATTGCAGATCAGCCGATTTTTAAAAGCTAAGTTGTGGAAGGACTGCCGTCACTGGCTTCGTCGCATTAGCGGAATACCATAATCAATAGAGTTGTCGGTCTCTCTCCTGGAATAAATGTATAATTTTACCAAATGGACAATGCCACTTTTTCATTAAGGTTTGTCTTTTTGGCGAAAAATAGAATTAAACGGATTACAGAATATTCACTCTATATTAATGCAACGCTAGTGATATATTATACAAAAAATTTTCCTTTTATGGAAATATATTCAACTTTGAAGAATAGTAAACGCAGCAGGATTTACTCCCGCTGAGTTTTAAACTTCCTTTGAGTATTTTTCATCTATTTTTTGCTCGATTTCCTTCAATGCTTCATTATCATTGAGTAAATCCTCTTTATTTTGGTCAATAAGTTCCTCTATGCTAATTTGTTCACGCATAGTTTCCCACTTCCTTTATCAGACTATTTCTAACTATATTATAGTACAATATCCTTCTTATTAAACAACAAGGTTATGACAAATATGTGAAAATTCGTTTTTTGATGTGCGTATCTGACAATTTTTGATTGAACAACCATTTCGGCATAGGGTACGGTGTAAATAAAAAACTCGTAACAGAATGGGTGTTATGTTACGAGTTATTTCGAAATATACGCCTGAAATATGGATGGAATAAATGGAATTTGATAAAATGAAGATAGAAATCTCGTAACAGAAATTGTTGAGCAAATTTATAAAAAGAAGTTTGGAATAAACTTTGATTAAAATTCAATGTCAATGTTGTTCCATTAAGGGCCCGATAATGGAACAGCGAGAGTGTAAATAATTTGGTTTAATAAAGTTTCAAGTATTCTATTAATGGTTTCCCTAATAAGGAATAGCACCAGCACAACATCGCATATAGGGCCGGATTGTGGAAGACATGGTGTGTTAAACTAGACATTTAGCTCTTTATAGTCCGACATAATATTAACCGACAGTTAAGCAAACGTATATTCTACTCTGTTTTTTTGATTAAGTATACTTTTCCATTTAAACAATCCGTATTTATTATTGTAAAATACTAGGTATAGACTATTTGGAGGAAATTTCATGATTAATGAAGATGTTCATACTGTTGGTATGTTAGCCGATAGGGCTTTTGATGAAAAAGATACGGATACTCTACACAGAATAGCAGAGGACTGTTTGAGTTGGGTCGAATCCGGGGAGTATAAGCTTATTGAAAAAGGAATTCTTGCTTATCATGGAGCTACTTCCTACAGTAACTATATCCAACTTAAATACAGAGGTGCATTAAGCTATTCAGAGGATATGAATAATGAACAAGACTTTGAGATGTGTTTGTTATTGTTCAGACTGTCTATCGAAAATCTAACTTCGTACCAAGAGGGAGAAGGTTTAAAGGAAGACACTGAAGAATTTCAGTATGTTTCCATGTACTTATTAATGGCATATACTAACTATGCCAATTTACTAAACACATGTGGCAGGATTATTAAGGCTCTTTCATACTTAAAGTTTGGTGTAGGTAGGGACTTTCCGATGGCAATAGGAAACTTTGCCGGATTTTTAATGGATTATGCTGCATTTGATTATGATAGTGGCCATCAATTGGTTTTCGTTAATGAATCTTACCAATTATTAAATGAAGTTCTGAAATATGAGAAGGTCGAGCCAGAAGCCTATACACATTATGAAAGTTTAATTAGCAGATTAAAGAACTGGTATCCGCTAGAACTCCTGGAGGAACCTTATGAATTTGATGAATACTCCTTAGGGGATTCGGAAGAAGAAATTAACTATCGAAAGTGGTGTCTTGAAAATACCCTGTTTCTCAATACATTAAGTGATGCTTTTCCTTACTCAGTTTCTGCACAGGATATTCTTCATTTACCTAACATTGTGACTAAAATTGATGAAGGACAAAAATATCATGGCTTGTTCAATCAAATTAAACAAGAGTATGTGTCCGCCAGATTTATGGTGTATGATGCATTATCCTCCAAAGGAGCACATTTTTCAGATAAAGATGTTCATCTTGTAAATACACTGGATTATCCTACCTACGGCATTTCAATAGAGAAGATGAAATATTCCTATAGAAGTTTATATTCGCTGTTTGATCGTATTGCGTTTTTAGTAAATGAATATTTTGAAATAGGAATAAAGGAAAGGGATGTATCCTACCGGTCTATATGGAAGGGGCGAATTAATAAAGGGAAAAACCCCTACAACTTAAAAGTGAACTTAAAGTCTAGGATGACAGATAGGGAAACATTTAATCTTCCATTAATCGGTCTTTATTGGTTATGTAAAGATATTGGGAAACAAAAGGTAAAACATCACTATATAGAACCGACAATTGAACATATTTCTAAAATTCGTCACCACTTGGAGCATAGATACTTAAAGGTTCATGATAGTTTTTTTTATCCAATAACGAGGGAATCCCAGCTAGAAAGAGAGGATACTTTAGCATATTCTATAACTGTTGATGAATTTAAAAGTGCGGTAATGAAACTTCTTACTTATGTGAGAGAAGGAATAATTTTATTGACTATGGCTGTGCACTTGGAAGAAGAGAGAAAGAGAAAAACCGATAATTTAGAAAAACGGATTATGCCAATGTATATGGATCGATATGACGATGATTGGAAACAACTCTTTTAAAAAGGGGCTAACAATGGAACGTAACTTAGAAACGAAAATTTATAAGTTAATTAGCAAAAAGTCTGAAGGAGACTATTGGGATTTCAAACAAGAGTGGCATAAAGATAATGAAAGGTTAATACATGACGTTCTTTGTTTTGCAAACACCGTGCACGATATGGATTGTTATCTAATTATTGGAGTTACAGATGATGGGGAGATTGTTGGGCTTAATGATGAAAATAGACGTAAGCAAGTAGCAATACTAGATTTGCTTTCCAATACAGTTTTTGCAGGTGATAATACACCGGAAGTAAGGGTGGAGACCATTAAAATTGATGGTAAGGAAATTGACATCCTTATAGTATCCAACTCTTATAGTGTGCCTTTTTACTTAAAGAAAAAGAGCAAAAGGTACAGCAATATACGAGAAGGGTACATTTACACTAGGATTGAAGATAAGAATACCCCGATCAGTCAAAATGGTAATATTCAACAGATTGAGATGTTATGGAAGAAAAGACTTGGTTTAACCCAACCACCATTGACACAGATAGTAAATAGATTAGAGAACAAATCTGAATGGGTTGAAAATAACGAAACACATTATAATATTTATAAACCAGAATTTAAACTTGTAGAAGAATATGACGATGAGTACGATAGAAGATTCGGGGAGTTTTATGTTTACTCCCAGACAAATTCAAAGTTCATGTACAAAGATTTAAAAATTATGTGTAATGAAACAGTGCTAGACGATTTTCAATTAGTGATTTTAGATAGCGGCAGGTATAAAACACCAGTACCAGAGTGGGGATTTGTTGGTCGGGAACGGCGGAGTATCAATTATAAATACACTTACAAGTATTATTTGAAGGATAGCATAGCTTGTAAACTGCAGAAGTTTTTATTTGATGATGAGGATATGGAAGAAGTGTATGCAAAAAGAAACCTCGATGAAGTTGTTCTGTATTTTAAGAATGAAGAAGAAAAGTTATCCTTCGAGGCTTATGTAGAGGGTCGCTTAGCAAGGTTAGAAAGCTATGTTGACGAAGCAGATAATGCTTATTTTACTATAGATATAGGTGATAAAGAGGAAGCCAAAGATATTAAACATAGGCTATCAGTAGGGATAGCATTAAATAAGATGCTCAGAAATTTTACAGGAACATTTATTTAGAAATCAAAATTTAGGTGAACAGTATGATTCCATAATACCAGTTAATATATTTAAATGAAAAAAATACTTAGCTTAGGGGAAACCTTTTGATAGTGCCGTTAATGGACGGTTTAATGGGATATGTGGAACAATCAACCTTTGTTATAGATCAACATTTTAAGGGGATTTTGGCTATGCGAAAAATTGTAACTTTCCCTAATCAGCAAACGTTACTCGAAGAATACCGGAAAATCCTATCAAGGAAATCTGACAAAACGGCAGATGCTTATATCAGATCCATTAGACAATTTATGGAATGGGTGATACAAAAACCGGGCAGTAATGGGATGTTCCGGATGGATCTGTTTACTAAGACAACTGTTGAAATGTATATGGAAGAATTAGACCAACATGGATATAGTGTCAATCACAGGAAACGAATGAAATCGGCACTATCTGGTTTTGCAAAATGGCTTATTGAGGAAAAAGAATTATTGGATAAAAATCCAACATCCGATGTAGACATTCCGGTGCAGCCCCTTATGGCTCCCCGTGAATTAACAGATGACCAGCGTTTCATTTTGCGTAACTTAGTGGAACGGGAAAATGACGTTCGTGGACAAGCATTATTCGCACTCGGTTATTGGGCAGGATGCAGAGTTAGTGATGTGTCCTGGATGAAAATGGATAATATCTATATTGGCCCGAAAATTGGATGGCTCAAGGTCGGATTCAAAAATGATAAAATGCGGGAGATTGATATATTGAATAAAGTCCGGAAGCCACTCGAGGATTATTTGGAAAGTGACATTAGGAAAGATAAGCAAAGTTCATTTGTATTTGTGTCACAACGGGCTGACCGACTGACTGAGCCAGGTATTCATCATTGGTTCCGCAATTTGAGAGCAAAAGCAACAAAGGACGAGTGGGAATATGTCCAGGATATAACGTTTCATGATCTCCGGCATGATTTCGCTCACCGTGCAAGGGCTGCCGGCTGGACACTTGAAGAAATTGCCTATTATCTTGGCCACGTTACAAAACAGGGAACACCGGCAATTGAAACAACAGTACGCTATACACAAGCTGGAAGAAAACAAATGAAGGAAAAATTAAGGTGGATTAAAGGGTGAAAAAGGTCGAAAACTTGTTCAGGGGGTTAAGCATGGAAAATATAGAAGGGTATAACGTCTTAACTGATAAGCAAAAAGAGTTGTTTGATCAAACATACAAAGCGCATGTTTTCATGATGGATCCGGAAATGCGTAAGCAGCATACGGAGGAACATATCAAAGAAATTAGGTGGAATGAAAATGAACAATGTCTAAGAGTATATTTTGACAACGGAGAATGGTATCACTATTCGTTGGCTGGAGAGTGGTACTAATGGAGAAAATTATGGTAAGCGCGTTGGTCTATCATTCGTGTTCGATTTGCGGGATAGTTGCAGACGATGGAAGGTTTAAGGAAGGACAATTTGTTTGTCACGGTTGCTTGGATCATCATAAATCAACTGCCGAAAACGCCATATAATAAGGGAGAGTTACATATGTTTACTTTCGATAACCAACTATCAGACCTGGAAAGGAAATTACTCATTATCTTACAGCATAATAATAAAAAGGGGCGTTTGCCTTCGCTTTCAGAGCTGCAATCCCGGTCAGGGCATCAGGGTGACGAAATCCGAGGGATTATTAATGACCTAATCCAACGCAAATGGATTAAAGAAGAAAATGGAGAGTGGATTGTAATTCAACAGCTGTTCTAATTCAGAACAGCTTAACATTTACATGTTTATCTATTTATATGTCGTACCCCGAATTAGTTTAAAATAACACGCCAAATATATACGGTGCTAAAAAACATATAATTAAAAGAGCAAATACAAGAGATAGTTTGTGCTTCTTTTTTTCGGTACTTTTATTAGAATTACTATTATTACCACAAATACGCCTAAAAGAAACTCCTATAATATAAATGAATGTCAAAATAGGTATTACATAATTCAAGAATTTAACGTTAGTATGAATAAAACTCTCTAAAGTTTCTTCAGGAATTTCTTTTGCCATAGGAGCCATAGCAACAAGGTAAACAACCAACAAAACAAATATTAGTATAGACTTCTTAAAATACTTAATTTTTGACATGACAATTCTTCTTCTCCTTTCTTTGCATTTTTTACTATTGTTTCCAATATATATTTTATTTCTATTAAGATTATGATAAAATAAAGCTATATCATTTATTGTCACTTTTGTGGATCTCGTCATACCTTTATTTTAAAGGAGATTCGATGATAGAGTCCCATCCAAGGGATGTGTTTTCCTTATACCTTCAATTAAGAAGGAAAATGGATCGGCGGCAATGGACAACACCGCCATAAAAGCTCGTTTGCCCCGGTGATTAATAAACATTGGGTTGGTTGAAACGGCATTTGATGTATAAAATGTGAGATATGTCTATTATTGACATACGTTGTATAGATATTTAAAAGCTGATGGTGCCCCGTATGGGAACTGTCAGCTTTTTTGTTTTAAAACAGAAGTGACTTTTTTAAAAGACGTATTTACTTCTTAATGAAGGGATACGTCTTTTTTTATATAAAAATTTTGAAGGGAGGTGATAAAAGATGGTGGATATGATTTCGCTTCTTGTGGCTTTAACTAATTTAATGACTGCCGTTGTTACGCTGTCCACGGCAATCAACCACAAAAAGAAAAAGAATCCAAACCCGCAGGAACGGGAGAAGGATTCTAATAACAACTGAGGGGATGCCCTCACCATCATATTACAGATAATGATACTCCAATTGTTCTCGATAATCAAGACACGGACACGGAATCAAGGGAGGAAAAAAAGATGTTAACTGCTGCAAGTATCATTTCGGTTGTTGCATTAATTACAAGTGTTGTGGCGTTAGTTATTATAATACGCCAAAAATAAACACAAAGGGAAATGCTCTCATTATTCCTATCAATTGAGTGCATTCCCTTTGTAATTGAATAAAAAAATTAAATGAAAGGGGACTTTCTAAATGAGTACAAGTGTACTTCAAAACACGATTGCAGTAGATAATGAAAATCAGGCAGGTATTATCGGTCATTTGACATGGTACAGTGTTGCCCAGCAACTCATCGAAAGAGATGAATTGCTGCAAAAATTAAACCAGGCTGGATTCGGTGAGGAGTGGATGCCTAAAGAAATTCGACAGGCAGATGCTTTTCGCCGGGCAACACAAGAGGTGAAAACAAGGAGAAAGACGAATCAAAAAGATGTTCATCTTAACTACCTGATTCGTGAAGTATACTCGGACCCGACAATGATTCAACGGAATATCGTTTGTGAAACCGTCGACCAGCAAGGAAAACGCCTGGATTATGATGGCCAGGCAGCAGTCCTTCTTTTGGATAAAGAGCATTACCGGATGGAAATCTCAGCACACGATCAAACAGCTCATGAATTGGCCAAAGAAGCTGAGTCTTTATTCGGATTGTACAGCAATCACCATTCAGCCCAACATTTGCGTGTTATGATTATGGACATTCTGAAATCCATGTCACCAACACCGGTTGGACCCAATGGTGGGATTTATCAATTCCCGAAGGACAAACTGAAACACTGTTGAATATGCATCCCGGATGATTATTCCGAACCTTTTTGCATTGACGGCAACCATTACTGTCTTATTGATTTATTTCAGAAAAAGCATCCCCAGATCCTATGAGGTTTCCAAATTAAGTGAACCCGTAGATGCCATTAAAGACATGAAGATGTTCCGGTTATCATGGTATGTGCTTGGATTATTGGTTATCGGCTACTTCGCGAGTGAGTTCGTCCAACTTCCTGTTTCCTGGGGAACCTATTTTAAAATCGGGATAGCTTTAACGATACCTATTTTATTTATTACCTTATTTGGCTTGTATCTGACATTATTGATTATATAATCGCTTTTAGACGAAACATGATGTTTGTCATTATCAAACAAAAGGAGGATGAATATGTCCAAAAAAACAATCTATTTCCTATGGACAGGTAATTCATGCCGAAGCCAAATGGCAGAAGGCTGGGCGAAAAAATATATGGGAGACGAATGGGAAGTCAAAAGTGTAGGGATTGAAGCACACGGCTTGAACCCCAATGCCGTTAAAGCAATGAAGGAAGTAGGAATTGATATTTCTGGCCAAAAGTCAGAAAAAATTGATCCTGAATATTTGAATAATGCTACGATGGCAGTGACATTATGTGCTGATGCAGAAGATCGTTGCCCAATGACACCTCCCCATGTAAAACGGGAACACTGGGGCTTTAACGATCCTGCAAAAGCTGAAGGAACGGAACAAGAAAAATGGGCTGTTTTCCAACATGTAAGAGATGAAATTGGAGACAGAATCAAGCGTTTTGCTGAAACGGGTGAATAAATGAACAGAGAAGCTATGGGATCATCTCATGGCTTCTCTGTTATCCATTAGGCTCATATAATTTTATAACCAAATATGACCCTTTAGTTAATTGGACGAAGCTGGTTATCCATATTATCTCCAACTTATTCATCAAAAAAAATTGATTTTTCGTTGACAAATGTTTTGCGGTGGCATACAATGCAATTAAATCAAAAATAATTGATGCATAAGGGATGATTGATTTGAAGACACTTAGGAATCAACCTATACAAAAGGAACAAAGATTGTTTGAAACATACGAACTTAAGTTTAAAGCATTAGCTGATCAACTGCGTTTAAAAATACTATTTGAATTGAATCAGCGGGGGCAGATTTGTGTTTGTGATCTTACAGAAATTGTAGGATTATCTCAGTCAAAATTATCTTATCATCTAAAAATTTTACTTGATGCTAATCTGATTCTCCGTGAAAAGATTGGGACATGGAACTATTATCGATTAAATGATACCGAGATAAAAAATCTCCTTTCAGAAGAACTTTGCTGTATTTTTTACCCTAATCCTAACGGGTAAAAAATTTAAGCATTACATCAAATAAAGTTGATTAAGTGATTTTTTTAATGTAAATATCAAAAAAAGTTGATTTATGTATCAGGAAAGAGGGAAGTCATGGATAACTTTTTAGCTTTTTTAGAAACGTTTTTTATTCTGTTTGCTGAACTGACTGTTTTGTTTATTTTCATTAGTTTCTTAGTCAGTTTACTACAACAGAAGGTTACTGAGGATCGAATTAAACGTGTACTTGACCGTCCGAATAAATGGAGTGGATATCTTTATGGTACGGGATTAGGTGCTCTTACACCCTTTTGTTCTTGTTCTACAATCCCCATTTTAGCCGGATTGCTGTCATCAAGAGCTCCATTTGGGCCATCTATGTCGTTTTTAATTGCTTCACCTCTCCTAAATCCAGTGATTATTATCTTGCTGTGGACTTTATTGGGATGGAAGCTAACGTTGTATTATGCAATAGTTGTAGGCATTTTTTCAATACTTATCGGAATCGTTTGGGAAGCTTTAGGACTAAAACATTCAGTTAAAGAAGTAAGAGTAAGAAAAGGAGAAAACTCAAACGGAGATCAGAATGTCTCCAAATGGAAATTAGCTCTTCAAGATGCATGGTCGTTCTTTTATCCTTTGCTGCCATATTTACTTATCGGCGTTTTTATTGGAGCGTTTATTTATGATTTTGTTCCGCGGGATTTCATTGTTAAATATGCTGGCGGTGATACTTTCTGGACCATTCCCATTGCTTCAGTAATAGGAATTCCAATGTACATTCGGGCTGAAACCATCTTACCTATAGCAGGAGCTTTAGTTAGCAAAGGGATGGGGATGGGTGCTGTCATTGCTTTGTTAATTGGTGGTGCAGGAGCAAGTATTCCCGAGGTTGTTTTATTAAGTAAATTGTTTAAACGAAAGTTAGTTATAGCTTTTGTGATTTCTATTTTAGTTGTTGCGATTAGCACAGGATTTATCGTACAAATCATCCTTTAAAGGAGGTGAAATCCATGGCAGATAAAAAATCGGCTCTGAAAGGATTGTTCTCTAAATCCAACAAAGATTGCTGCAGTGTTGAAATTGAGGAAGTCAAACCGACTGAAGATAATAGCTGTTGCGGATCTTCAAAGGAGAACACTGATAAGCAACAGAAAGAGGCTTAAAAAGAAGGTTAGGATCTGGAACTAATGCAAAAAGGGCTTCCCTTCAAGGCCCTTTTTGCCAATTTAATGTCAGAATCTGTTGTTTTGCGACATAACCATAGAAAAGAGATACTCCATGATATAGGATAACCTTCATTTTTTACTCTTTTTTCTTGTGAAAAGCAGTATTTGGGAGACAATGGCAAGTACGGGTAATTCAATCAAAGGTCCAATAACCAAAGCTAGAGCAATGAGAGGCTGATTAGGGAATGCTGTCACAGCTATAGCTAAAGAAACTGGTGAATTCCTAGCAATAATCGTCATACTTAAGCTAACCGAATCCTCATAGGAAAACTTTAAGAACCTTCCAACCAAGCGCCCTATCACATAGTTAATAACAAAAAACATCAAAATTGGTATAATTAAAATGTAAATGACTTCCAGGTTTTCAAGTAAGTAAGAACCTTGGGAAGCAAACATTGCCATAATGGCCAGTGATAAAAAGAAAATCTGAGCATTGGCGAAAAAGGGGATGATCTTGTTATTTAAAACAGATTCTCTTCTTCTTAATAAGAATCGCGTAAGGTGAGCAAGCGTAAAAGGAATAACCAATACAATCAATATACTGTCTATAAGCGTCGATATGGGTATTGTTTCAATGGTTCCAGCAAATAGTAGTAAATATACTGGTAGAAGCACCACTTGTAGAATTAAATTAATCGGTAAAACCGATGTTGAAAGAGATACATTTCCTTTTGCTATGCCAGTAAATGCAAGATACCAATCTGTACAAGGTGTCACCATAAGCATGATAAAACCAATCCATAAAGCTGGATAATCGGATAAGAAAACGGCCCCTAACCCCCAAGCTAATAGAGGTGTCCATATAAAATTAATGATCGTGCTGGATCCCAGGAATTTAATATTTAAAAAAGCCTTCTTTAATTGCTGCAATGGAATCGTTAAAAACAACCCATAAAGCATCAAGAATAGAAACGGGATAACTAAAGTCTCCGCATATTGTTCAATTATATCTGCTTGACCTAACAAAAGACCTAAACCAACAGCAAATAGTATGATAAAGGTTTGTAGTTTGTCTATTGTTCCCATAAATAAATCTCTTTTCTTTTAAAAAGGTAGGGTGTGTATGATTAATTTTCGTACATACAATTATAGTACAGTACATTAATTATTGCTTTTATTACCAATTAACATTGTTGTTGAGTGACAATAAAGTTGTTACACGATACGATCGTGCAATATTGTTGAATAAATACATCAATATTATTTTAAAGTAAACACAGTGATGGAGCCACTCTAAAGAACAGAGTGGTTTATTTTTTATATTCTTTCTCCACAGTACTTGGTGGTTAAATATTGACAGGTAAGAATGATACATTTAAAATGTGAACCATATTCATTTATGAACATGATTCATTAATGAATATAATTACATAGCTATTTCGTTTTATAAAAAAGCAGAGAAGGGATCCATAATGAATGATGAAAAGCAACAAGGGACGGTTTTTGAAACAAAACAATGGATGATGTTAATTGTTTTGACAATGAGTTCGTTTGTAGTGGTTTTGGATTTTGCCTCCATGTTCATTCCGTTGCCAACCATTATGGGTGACTTGGGAGGCAGGCTTGATGAGGCTACATGGGTGATTGCGGCCTTTACCCTAACTTTTGCCGTCTTCTTACATCCAAGTGCTGCACTGGCCAATATCTATGGGGAGCGAAAAGTTTTCCTATCTGGCGTAACAATCTTCACCATTTTTTCGATTGCGTGTGCTCTTGCTCCATCAATGGAGTTTTTGATTGGTGCGCGTGTTGTATTAGGTATCGGAGCTGCCATGATAGAAGCAAGTGTCTTTGCTTTGATTAAGTCCTCCTTTTCAGGTAAAAAACAAAAGTTAGCTTTTAAAGTACAAGGTGTTGCCTTTATTCTAGGGGCACTGTTGGGAACGCCGTTAAGCGGGGCTATAACAACAGTTCTGTCCTGGGAATACATCTTTTGGCTGAACGTCCTAGTAGGGATAGTTGTTATTTTGATTACGCCTATTGTCATAACCAAATCAATCCCTGTTTATGATCAAAAAATGCAAAATATAGCTGGTTTGTTTTTTGGTGGTTTTGGACTTTTTTTATTGTTTTTCTCAATCATTGAAGGCTCACAGTTCGGGTGGCTTTCACCGGTGATTTTAGCCTCTTTTGGAGGGTCCATCGTCCTGTTATTCTTCTTTGTGGTTTTTGAATTGCGTGCACAGCAACCATTAGTTAACCTAAGATTATTCAACAATAGATCTTTTGCTTTGGGTAACTTCCTACGTTGGGCCAGTGAATTCGCAAGTATGGGAATTTATTTTGCTATTTCCGATTTTTTGCAGACTCAGATTGGTTATTCTGCATTGATTACCGGATTGCTATTGTTGACTGTTATTGTCGGTGGAATGTTCGCGGCACCTGTCACTGAATCCCTTACTAAACGTTTGGATGCACGATGGTTGGTGGTTCCTGGTTTCTTATTCGTGGCTATTGGAACATTTTGGTTGGCACATGTCTCTGCCGAAACGGCATGGGTGTTTTTCCTTGCTCCGTTAGCAATTGCTGGAGCGGGGTTCGTTGCCCAGGAAGATTTGAGTGTCAACATCCGGGACAGAGATATATTACCTGAGCAGTCGGATGCAGCTTGGCGTATTTCCTATTCGATATTTCTTCTTGGAGTTGGATTGGGCATATCTGTCGTTTCGGCTATCTGGCAAAGTCAGCTCAAGGCTAATATAAACGAGGCGGAAGCGATTAATGAAGCGCTTCTTAGTTGTGTTGTGGTGTCACTTCTGGGAGCTATCATCGCTTTGTTTATAACCTCAAAACGAAAAGAAACTTCTAATGTTTATAAGTAAATGAAAACGATACTTTGATGCTATATCAGAATTGCTTTATACGAAGAAGGGAAGTGGAATCAAGAATGAGCGGCCTTAGAGAGCGAAAGAAAGAAAAAACACAAGAAGTAATTTTACAATCGGGCAAACGTCTATTTATTTCTAAAGGATATGTAAAAACAGCTATGAAGGACATCGCACAAGAATGTGATATCGGTGTAGGCACCCTTTATAATTACTACGAATCCAAATCGAAATTGCTGCAGGAAATATTCCGTAATAATCTGCCTGATTTATCATCACGGGCGGCAGAGATCCAGCAGGATGATTCCCTCACTCTCCAAGAAAAAATATGCGACATCATTTCACTATCAATGACAGTGTTTCATCAATTCCCGCGTTCATTTTATAGAGGGTTGTTTTCAGTTATGGCTAATGGGACCGAAAGCTCTGTAGACGTGTCTGACAAAATGCTCGATATTGATGAACAGTTCATGTCTTTAATGGCAAAGGTGCTGGAACAGGAAAAAGAAACCGGTCATTTATCTGATTCCTATCCAGTCGATAGATCAGTCACTCTGATGTACAGTGTCTTGGCGGCACAAATCATGATGTACCTGCTAGATGATCGGGTTTCAAAGGATCAGGTATTATCGGAGGTTATGGATCAAATTTATTTTTTGCTGGAACTGCCGAAATCGTAAACAAGAATCTTGACAGGCTTTTCTGTATTATTTATGTGCCAAAGCCATTTGGTTCAATATTCCATTTCGGAGTGCGATTGTTAAAGAATAAAAATAAATAAAACAGCTCAGTTCACATTGAATTGAATTGTTTTATTTTTTAATGACAGCGCCACAAAGCAATGTTTTTAAGTGGGTATTTTGAGTTTTCTCCACGGTAAGTGAACTACGTAGTACGTACCCCCGATTCTTCTGTTTGCTTCATTCAAAGTTTTGTTTGAATGATAAATTTAAAATGGTTATACTATATTCAAGCAAATATTTGAATGAAATCGGGGTGATAATATGGATAAGAAAGATACTTGCGAGATTTACTGTTATGACGAAGAAAAAGTAAATCTAATACAAGAGGATTTAAAAGCAACTAATACATCTGGTTTTGCCAATAGGGAACTAAGCCCACCCTAAATGACTTACAAAAAATGTAAATAATGTCAAATAATAGGTGTAATCATATTAGGTAATAGTTTACTTTAATTTTTCTGTCGGATTCCTCCTTCCTGGTGATAAATTTGGTTGGTCTTCAGCAGGTAAAAGATCAACCGCACCAGTTTGCGGGCTGTAGGCGCAAGGGCACGTTTATCGGCAAATTCTTTCGGCTCCGCCAGCTTTTTAGCATAGTATTGGGCAAAAACAGGGTCATGCATCCGAACACTGTTTGCAGCCTCCACAAAGTAATATTTTAGATAGCGATTGCCGGATTGTATCAGCCGTGTTCGTTTGGCAGTAAAATCACCGGATTGATCCTGGTTCCAAGCCAACCCGCCAAACTTGGCCAACTGTTGCTGGGTTTTGAATTCCGGAATATTGACTTCGGCCAGGATACCGGAGGCGAATATTGGACCGATCCCTGGAACGGTGTCCAGCGTTTGGGGTATTGTCCCCAAATGATCAATAATCGCCTTTTTCAACACCTTGAGTTGTTCCTGAACCGTACGGATGATGCGAATACTTGAGGCCATGGCAAGATTAACAGAATCGGCCATGGAATCAGGCAAACGGTAAGAAGAACGCGCTGCCTTTCTTAGAGAACGCGCAACTGCTTCCGGGTCATCAAACCGATTTTTGCCGTGACGGACAAGGAATTCAATCAGCTTGTCCAAAGACATGCCGGACAGATCCTCAACAGATTCGAATTCCTCCATGACAGCCAGGGAGGTAGCTCCCAGCTTGTTGCGTTTGAAGGGACCATTAATCGAGTAGTCACTGAATTTCAAATACAAGTTGGTCATGAGGAAATTGCTCTCCCGTGTTAAATCCTGCATCAGATGGTAGCGCGTCCGTGTCAGGCGCTGTAAGGCCATTTGCGGCTCGCTCCATGTGAAAGGGTGCGGGAGATTCCCTGCGCGAAGCTTGGCGGCAATGAACCAGGCATCTGCACGGTCATTTTTGGGCGCGTCCAGATAATTCGATTTTTTGAATTGCTTGATAAGACTCGGATTGAAAGCATAGACGTTTTTGTCCGGAACGCCAAAATCCAGATGACGATGCAGATACATGGCAACATGTGTTGAAAAATTGCCGGTGTGTTCAAGGCCAAACAGGATTTGTTCGTAGCCATGTTTTTTCACAAGCTTTGAGATTCGATCTTGTAACTCCTTGATACCAGGTCGATTATTGGTGATCGTAAACCGGCTGACGGGGCGCTTTGCCTCGTCCCGGGTTAAACAACAGACGACATTGTGCTTACTGCTTACATCGATTCCGACGAACAAGGGTGACGTCATCATGATCACCTCCTTTACTCGAGGGTTGTAGCGCCTACAATGCTGAGATGTCCCTGGGAAACCTGTGAACGACAGCCTTGCGAGCTATTGGAATACACCGGGAGCCAGCGATGCACGTGCCTCCTTCTGCTTTGCGGGAGGGCCAACCAGCCGGGAAACAGTCAACGTGTAGGTCTATATCACAGGGCCAGGGGAACACTCTGAATTTGGAAGACACCCAAGTTTTGGGGCAACAGGAGGAATCGGAACATTCCCTTGGTAGGACACTACCTATGGCTATTTTCCCAAAGACAGCTCAGCATCGTAAACACTCTTTTGAAAATTAACAGAGTTAGCTACCGCGCTTGCGCTTGCTTTCTTCGTAATTCGCGTTAGCTTGCTGCGCAAGCAAACACTCATTTACGAAGCTACGCCCTCCATCACCTATTAAAGGAAGGGTGAGCTAATATTTAATTTTCAAGGTTCAAATCTAGCTTTTAGAGACCTGAAAAATAGGTCTAAACATAATATACAAGGAGGATAAATAAATGAATAAATTTAAGATTAGCATTCAAGGAATGACTTGTACTGGTTGTGAAGAATATGTGGCAGTAGCACTTGAAAACATAGGTGCTAAAAATGTTAAGGCTAGTTTTCGTCGCGATGAAGCAGTATTTGAGTTACCCGATTATATAGGGGTTGAACGTGCAAGTAAGGCGATTGATGAAGCAAACTATAAACCTGGAGAAATAGAAGAATTGTCACCACAAGAAAAAGATGTTGTGTTAGACAATGATAGTGATTACGACTTACTTATTATTGGTTCTGGTGGCGCTGCTTTTTCGGCTGCCATTAAAGCGATTGAATATGGGGCAAAAGTTGGAATGATTGAGCGTGCAACAGTTGGGGGAACATGCGTGAATATCGGCTGTGTTCCATCAAAAACACTCCTTCGTTCTGGGGAAATCAATCATCTGGCAAAGGTGAATCCATTTGCCGGACTGCAAACGTCTGCGGGAGATGTAGAATTAGCACCTTTAATCAAGCAAAAAAATGAATTGGTGAGTGAGCTTCGCAATCAAAAATATGTTGATCTAATTGATGAATATGGGTTTGATTTAATTGAAGGTGAAGCCAAGTTTGTTGATAAAAATGCGATTGAGGTCAATGGAGAAAAACTTTCCGCAAAGCGCTTTTTAATAGCAACAGGAGCTTCTCCATCTTTACCCCCGATTTCAGGACTGGAAGAAGTCGATTATTTAACAAGTACAACACTACTTGAATTAAAAAAGTTGCCTGAACGATTAACAGTTATTGGTTCAGGTTATATTGGAATGGAGCTTGGACAATTATTTCATAATTTAGGTTCAGAAGTAACGCTTATGCAAAGAAGTGAGCGTCTTTTAAAAGAATATGACCCAGAGATTTCAGAAGCAGTAGAAAAAGTTTTAATTGAACAGGGCATAAGCTTTGTAAAGGGGGCAACTTTTGAGCATGTAGAACAAGATGGAGAAGTAAAAAAGGTGTATATTACTGTAGATGGCAAGAAACATGTTGTGGAATCAGAGCAGTTACTTGTTGCAACAGGAAGAAAACCAAATACGGATTCTCTAAATTTAAGTGCAGCAGGGGTTGAAGTCGGAAAACGAAAAGAAATATTGATAAATGATTATGCTAGAACAAGTAATGAAAAGGTTTATGCTGCAGGAGATGTAACATTAGGACCTCAATTTGTCTATGTAGCAGCTTATGAGGGTGGAATTGTTGCTGATAATGCGATTGCTGGGTTAAATAAAAAATTAGATTTAACCGTTGTACCTAGCGTGACGTTTACAAATCCATCGATTGCAACAGTTGGTTTAACAGAAGAACAGGCAAAAGAAAAAGGATATGAAGTCAAAACATCTTTGTTGCCTTTAGATTCCGTTCCAAGAGCGAAAGTAAATCATGAGATAACAGGGGTTTTTAAGCTGGTTGCCGATTCAAAAACATTGAAAGTGCTTGGGGTTCATATTGTATCTGAAAATGCAGGAGATGTGATTTATGCTGCATCATTAGCAGTTAAATTTAGTTTAACTGTGGAGGATTTGCGTGAAAGTCTTGCACCATATTTAACAATGGCAGAAGGGTTAAAATTAGTAGCTCTTACGCTTGATAAAGATGTTTCGAAACTTTCTTGTTGTGCCGGATAAACAATCTAAGCTAGGTTATGGATACTTCCTAATTCTACCTATTACAAGCAATTAACAATGTTAAATATTTATTACATGTAAATAAAACTGTACAATTTCTCGAAAAAAATAGTTAGAATTATAAATGGACAATACCTAACTTAGTAAAAAGTGGTGCTAACATGAAACAAGTAATAATAATTATCACAACCATTGTCGCCATAAACATGTTCTCCATGTCCAAAGCTTTTGCTGAATCCGATAATAATCCTCCAACGTTAGTAAGTGAAGCTGCAATCATGATTGATTCAAAAACTGGCAGAGTCCTTTACGACAAAAATGAAAATAAACAAATGTATCCTGCTAGTTTAACTAAAATTGCAACAGCTGTCTATGCGATAGAAACAGGTAATCTTGATGATATTGTAACCGTCAGTGAGAAGGCAAGAAATGCAGAAGGGACCAGCGTTTATTTGGAGGAAGGGGAGCAAGTTACTTTAAAGAAGCTTATTCAGGGATTATTGATTAATTCTGGAAATGATGCAGGTGTTGCAATTGCAGAACATTTGAGTGGAAGTGTTAAACAATTTTCTTCAGATATAAACAAATATCTAAAAAACGTGATTGGTGTACAGAATACCCATTTTGAAAATCCACACGGTCTTTTTGATCCTAATCACGTTACGACAGCGAAAGATTTGGTTAAAATAACTCAATACGCAATGAAAAATGAAACATTCCGAGAAATATTTGGCACAA
This sequence comes from Lentibacillus salinarum, assembly GCF_042679865.1. Taxonomy (NCBI): domain Bacteria; kingdom Bacillati; phylum Bacillota; class Bacilli; order Caryophanales; family Bacillaceae; genus Lentibacillus; species Lentibacillus salinarum. The sequence goes on from NZ_JBHTNH010000029.1 coordinate 263,510, forward strand.
AAAAGTTAAAATGGAACGGTGCGTCTTGGGATACCACGCTTATTACGCACCACAAATTAATGAGACAAATACCGTACAAAGGAATAACCGGTGGAAAAACGGGTTTTGTTAATCAATCTGGTTTTACACTGGCAACGACAGCGGAAAGGAAGAATTTAAGTTTAATTGTAATAACTTTAAATAGTTATATACAATCAGCAGCTTACAATGATACTACTAATCTACTAGACTATGGATTTGAAAACTTTGAGACATCTAGTATTTCTAAGGGGGCTACATTTAGTCTTGGCGAACAGAAATATATGGCACCGAAAAGAATCCCCTACACCCATTCTTTAAATGAGCAAGTGAGTAAGAAAGTCATTGATAATGGATCATTAGAAGTAACAAATGAAGCCGGTAATGTAATAGCTTCTTATCCTCTAAACAAAGTTGAAACAGAAGAAAACGTTGTAAAACAGGAAAAAATTAAAGAAGAAATCATAGCAAATAAGGACGCAAAAACGAGTTCTATGGTTGGAGGGCATTTTTTAGAGTTTATATTTATGTTGTTTATTACTGTATTAAGTATAGCAGGTATAATTTATCACATTAGACAATTAGTAAAGAAAGTAAATACTTCAAATGGGGGCTAGTCAGCAAGGACAAAGTCCCTTTATTTTTTATAGCAATTGTAAGTTTAACCCGCAAAATCAAATAATCCTCATCGTTCAAATTCACTGATTCCGGTTTCATCGCTTTTGCATTTCCACTATCGCTTCTTGAGAACAGCAGAATGGGAAAATGTATACCTATTCACTTTAAACTGTCAGTCGACATATACAGTGACAATAACCGGTTATATTATAGATGCTGTTAATTGTAATCGAATAAATTGAATTTTGTTTTATAAAGGACTAAAATGTTTGATTGATGAAACATTTTGAACAAGTGGCATACATTAGGAATCAATATTAAAATATTCTAATTGAAGGAGATTAGAGTGTGTTTGACTTTTTTTTATCTTTTAACCCATTAACCCAAGCTATAATCGGAACTCTTTTTACTTGGGGAATGACAGCACTTGGGGCTGCTTTGGTATTTACAACTAGAGGGGTTAACCAAAAGTTAATGGATAGTCTGTTAGGATTTGCGGGTGGAGTTATGATTGCAGCAAGCTTTTGGTCACTCCTTTCCCCAGCCCTTGATATGGCAGAGGATAATGGAACAACTGCCTGGGTTCCAGCAGCTATTGGGTTCATGCTTGGCGGTATTTTTTTATGGGGAATAGATAAGATACTTCCACATCTTCATCCAAATTCTCCAATAGAACATGCTGAGGGGATTCAACCAAAAAAGAAGAAACGCAGTACACTACTTGTTTTTGCAATTACATTACACAACATACCTGAAGGACTTGCAATAGGGGTTGCTTTTGGAGCAGTAGCTGCCGGGTTCCCTTCTGCTTCACTAACAGGAGCTATTGCATTAGCGATTGGTATTGGTATTCAAAACTTTCCAGAAGGGGTTGCAGTATCTTTGCCGCTTCGAAGAGAAGGAATGTCTCGTAGGAAGAGTTTTGTTTATGGACAGTTTTCAGGAATGGTTGAACCTATAGCAGCAATCGTAGGAGTGCTAGCAGTCACTTTTATTCAACCACTATTGTCATATGCCCTCAGTTTCGCTGCGGGTGCAATGATTTTTGTTGTTGCAGAAGAGGTTATTCCAGGTTCACAAGAAGAGGGTAACAAGGATTTGGCCTCCATGAGTTTAATGATTGGGTTTACTATAATGATGATCCTTGATGTTGCACTTGGATAAATTCATTGTTGTACTTTTCGTTAATGTTAAAAGAGTTGGGTGGGGAAAATTGGATAAAATATGTATTCCCCATCTATATTCTTTAAAAGGGCTAATTTACCCTATATATAATATTTGCTTTAATAACGTTATATAGCTTGATTTTTTAAACTCGTATAACCATATAATCCCCATTTTTTAAATGTACCACATCCTCTTTCATCGCTTTAGCAATATCAACTGTCATTTCCTTGGAGGATTCTTCAGATTCAGCAAATAGGGTAAGGCAATTACTTGTCAATACTCGCTCTTTTTCCGTTGTTATATAAGCAAGAATCTCATAATTAGGCTTCATAGTTGATTCTCTTCCCATTATTTATTCCCCCTTCAAGTCGGTTTTCATAACATTGTGGGATTTTTTGGGTGCTTTCAAGCAATGGACACTTTTTAACAACTTCAATTAAAGCATCAATATCTTGCTTTATTGGGACAAGGGTGATAACAACTCTGCCCTTTTCATAATCTTTTCGTGTAAAATGATACCGTTTATTTCCTAATGCTCTAGTTGCTTCAAAAAGAGCTGCCTGTCGTTGACCGAAATTATCGAGATTAATTCTGTAATGGTTTTCGTTTGGATAGATTACAACTGCTAATCCTTCCTCTTTGAACAACTTTTCTGCATTATCTGTACCCAACAGGTTGCTAACAAAAATATCATCAACAAAGAGGCTAGAATCCTTCACTTCAATTTGACCCGGTTTAACTTCTGAAATGTCACCAATGCTTTTTCCCTTTGTAAAATGTTTTAGGAAATATACAACAGCTAATCCTACTATTATTCCGGAGACAATATTAATCCACAAATTAAAGGGTAAAACAGTAATTGTTAACGAAACAAATAATGCTGAGATGAAGGCAACGTAGTTTCGTGATTCAAATGTTTTAGCAATCCCATCAATATAAGCTTCTCCACGGTATGTATATTCTGTATTTTCTAAGTCACTTAGACTTTCTTTCTCCATTTTTCTCACATCTCCAAACTGTTGCAGTGCTACTGTTAAAATGTAACAGCAACAAAATTCTTGCTCATCAATGTATGCAAGACGGTCATTGATGGTGCGGCTGCAAAAAGCATTTGCCTTTATTAGAGGTAAATGCTTTTCTTCTTAATACTAAAAGTCTATTTTATTGCTCACAAAATTTCAATCTTACTTAACAAGATTTTATTAATTCAACCTAAAGAAACTATCTAATAAGATCTCTAATTTCTTTCACCTATGAAAAACGTCGTTGATTATTTACATTTATGATTATACTTACAGGCTATGTATATGATATAACACACAAATGTGTATTTTATTGTTGCAATGAAATGTTATGGTATTTATACTAGTATATAAACAAATAATAATTTGAATGTTATTATATACAGTACCTACAAGAGGAGGGATTATTTTGAGTATTACTTCCATAAATAAAAAAGAAAATGATTTAGATGGTGTGAAATCAGGGGGAAAAGATGCTTGTGAGACATTTATATATGACCCAGAAAAGGTTGAGCGACGTCAGCAGGAAATCGGTCAAACGGATGGTTTGTCACAATTGTTTAAGGTTTTTGCGGATGATACACGGTTGAAAATTGTTTATTCACTTACGCAAGAAGATGAAATGTGTGTCTGTGATGTAGCAACGATTATTGGTTCCACGAATGCCACTGCTTCACACCACCTACGTATGTTACGTAATATGGGGATCGCCGAGTACCGTAAAAAAGGGAAGATGGTTTTTTACAGGCTGGTAAGTAATCATGTGCATCACCTTATGCAAGAAGCACTACAGTTGAAGGAAAAGAAGTGAATGTGATGAGTGTTGGTGAAAATGAACATAAAAAGTAACAAGTGCTTCACTTTACATGATGGAATGCCAGTTTAAATCATAAAAATAAGACCAGCAGAAAAATAATTATATAAGGAAATTTAAGCCCTGGCATCCACTGGGGCTTAAATCTTGTTATCTTGTTTTTTCTCGAAATTGTCCCTGATGGTCAGAATTCATATGTGAAATGGAATGAATCAAGTGAGGAGGGTTTGTAATTTTATCATGGACTGTCGTATCTCTTGTGTTACATCACAAGTTTAGCCAATCTTATTGGAGGACTTATTGTCGTGGGAAAAGAATGGTCCCCAAAAACTCTTACATATTTAATGGCCTTTAGTGAAGGTTTTCTTTTATCCATTGTTATTCTTGATCTAATGCCAGAAGGATTAGAAAATTCACCTGAAAATGGAGTTTATATCTTAGCAGGATTTTTAGTGTTATTTGGCTTCCAAATAATCCTCACAACTCATTTTCATTTTGGCTATGAACACACAGGGATAAACTTAATGAAATTCATTTTCAAGAATAGGCTTGTCCTTTTCAGCAGGTGTTTTCTTGTATATCGCGGCAACGGACTTACTTCCAGTCGTTAATCAATCGGAAACCGAAAAACTGGTCTTTACGTTTTACTTGGTGTAGCTGTTTTCTATGTAGCATCTTGGATCATAGGAGTTGTTGGGGTGGAATGATAATCATAAAGTACAAAGCCATGAATAATCAGGTGAGTTAACAGAAAAAAGATGCGTTAAGTCCTAGCAAAAAAATTTAAGTACAATCAAACAATCATTTGACTATTCATATGTATCGATATAAAATAACAATATAATATTCAAACGAATATCATAATGAGAGGTGACCAAAATATAGGAGTTCCACATGCATTGATAAAAGAAATATTGTTTACTAAAGAAGGAGGTTATTAAAGATGAGTGAAGCAACGAAGCCATTAGAGGAGAAGTATGTCTATCGTGTTGATGGATTTTCATGCGCGAACTGTGCAGGTAAATTTGAAAAAAATGTTAAACAGATTCCGGGAGTAGAGGACGCGAAAGTAAATTTTGGAGCATCTAAAATTTCCGTTTACGGTGAAACAACAGTTGAAGATTTAGAAAAAGCAGGGGCGTTTGAGAATCTTAAAGTGGCCCCGGAAAAACCTAGGCGGCAAGCACCGCAAGAGGTTAAACAAGACAAAAATGTATATAGTGTTGAAGGGTTCTCATGCGCGAATTGTGCAGGTAAATTTGAAAAAAATGTTAAGCAAATCCCGAGTGTAGAGGATGCAAAAGTAAATTTTGGAGCATCTAAAATTTCTGTTTACGGAGAGGTTACGATTGAAGAATTAGAAAAAGCAGGTGCCTTTGAGAATCTCAAAGTGGCCCCTGAAAAACCTGCACGGCAAGCTACACAAGATGTTAAACAGGAAAAAGAGGTTAAAAAGGAAGAAAAAGTACCATTTTATAAAAAGCACAGTACGTTACTCTATGCGTCCTTGTTGATTGTTTTTGGATATCTTTCAGTCTTTGTTAATGGGGATGAGAACATTGTTACTACATTATTATTTGTAGCATCGATGTTAATAGGAGGATTATCACTTTTCAAAGTCGGTTTCCAAAACTTGTTACGATTTGAATTTGACATGAAAACACTTATGACAGTCGCTGTTATAGGTGGTGCCATTATAGGAGAATGGGCAGAAGTTTCTGTGGTTGTCATTCTCTTTGCGATTAGTGAATCTCTAGAACGATTCTCTATGGATAAAGCGAGACAATCGATTCGTTCATTAATGGATATTGCACCTAAAGAGGCACTCGTAAAACGAAATGGTCAAGAAATGATGATCCATGTAGATGATATTGCGGTTGGAGATATTATGATTGTCAAACCTGGACAAAAGATTGCTATGGACGGTGTGGTTGTAAGTGGATACTCCGCTGTTAATCAAGCAGCCATTACAGGTGAGTCAGTACCTGTTGAAAAAACGGATAACGATGAAGTATTTGCAGGTACTCTAAATGAAGAAGGATTACTCGAAGTAGAAATAACTAAATTAGTCGAAGATACAACCATTTCTAAAATTATTCATCTTGTAGAGGAAGCACAAGGTGAACGTGCTCCGTCGCAAGCGTTTGTTGATAAATTCGCAAAATATTATACGCCAATCATTATGATCATTGCTGCGTTAGTCGCCATAGTTCCTCCATTATTCTTTGGAGGTAGTTGGGAAACATGGGTTTATCAAGGTTTAGCTGTTTTAGTCGTTGGTTGTCCGTGTGCGTTGGTTATTTCCACTCCGATTTCGATTGTTTCAGCAATAGGCAATGCAGCGAAAAAAGGTGTCCTTATAAAAGGTGGCGTTTATTTAGAAGAAATGGGTGCCCTAAAGGCTATGGCATTCGATAAAACAGGTACATTAACAAAAGGTGTCCCAGTCGTAACCGATTTTAATGTGTTGAACAAACAGGTGGATGAAAATGAAATGCTATCCATCATTACTGCATTAGAGTATCGTTCTCAGCACCCTCTTGCTTCAGCAATTATGAAAAGAGCAGAAGAGGCAAATATTTCTTATTCGGAAGTCGTGGCAGAAGATTTCGCTTCCATTACAGGTAAAGGAATTAAGGGTACTGTAGACGGAATAACCTATTATATAGGAAGTCCAAAGCTATTTGAGGAATTATCAGTCTCCAATTTTGATAAGAACTTAGTACAGAATGTTACAACTCTTCAAAATCAAGGGAAAACAGCTATGGTGGTTGGAACTGACAAAGAAATACTAGCTGTTATAGCAGTAGCAGATGAAGTACGTGAATCAAGTAAAGAAGTCATTCACAAATTACATCAACTTGGCATCAAAAACACGATTATGCTTACGGGTGATAACAAAGCTACTGCAAATGCCATTGGAAGTGATGTCGGAGTATCGGATGTTCAGGCTGAACTGATGCCACAGGATAAATTAGATTATATTAAACAATTTAGATCTCAATTCAGCAACGTAGCTATGATTGGGGATGGTGTCAACGATGCCCCTGCATTGGCAGCTTCTACAGTTGGAATAGCAATGGGGGGAGCTGGCACAGATACAGCATTAGAAACGGCGGACGTTGCGTTAATGGGAGACGATTTAACAAAACTTCCGTTTACGGTAAAACTAAGTCGTAAAGCACTAAATATAATTAAGTCAAACATTACCTTTGCTATTGCAATTAAATTGATTGCTTTGCTTTTGGTTATCCCTGGTTGGTTAACACTGTGGATTGCCATTGTTTCTGATATGGGGGCAACTCTACTTGTAGCGTTGAATGGTTTACGACTTATGCGTGTGAAAGAATAAAAGTAAAAAGGCTTTCCGTTTATCTGGAAAGCCTTTTTCATCAAATATAAGTTATTTTATATAAATTTCGAGTTTAGTCAAATAAGAGAAGAAAAATAGGTAAAAGTAAGAAAAAAGTTTTTCTTAATATAAGGTACATATCACTCAACTATTTCCTAAAAGGAGGAAGCTAGAATGACCGAAGAAGTGAAAAAAGATGTAGATCTATTAGTGATAGGAGCAGGGTCTGGAGGTTATGTTGCGGCTATACGTGCAGCTCAGTTAGGAAAAAAAGTGGTCTTGGTCGATAAGGCCGAGCTAGGAGGGGTTTGCCTCAATCGCGGCTGTATCCCGTCAAAGGCCCTTATTAGTGCATCTGAACGAATCAAACACATTAAACATGCCAATGCAATGGGCATCAAGGTATCGGGTGATGTTGAAGTAGATATGCCGGAAGTAATGAAGTGGAAGGACGGAATCGTGAACAAATTAACAAATGGGATTCGTACCTTGTTAAAAGGAAATGGTGTAGAGGTAATAAGTGGAGAAGCCTACCTCACTGAAGAACATATTGCAAAAATAAAAATAGAAGACGAAGAACAAATTTTTTCCTACAAGGATTTAATCCTTGCAATAGGTTCTTTGCCGGTCGGGTTAAAAAGTATGCCATTTGATCAAAAAAGAATTATCTCTTCAACGGAGGCATTGCAGCTGCAGGAAGTACCCAATCATTTAGTTGTGGTAGGTGGTGGTTATATCGGTTTAGAGTTAGGTACTGCTTATGCAAAGTTTGGGGCAAAAGTGACCATCCTTGAGGGATCGGATACAATTTTGTCCGGGACGGATCCTGAACTAACAAAAACGGTCAAACGTCATTTAAAGGAACTTGGAGTCACTGTTATAACGGATGCTCTAGTTCAAGGTGGAGAAAACACAGGGGAAGAAGTTAACGTCCATGTTCAAGTTGATGGAAAGGAAGAAATTATTCAAGGTGATTATTGTTTAGTTTCTGTTGGGAGAAAACCAAATACAGGTAAAATCGGTCTGGAAAATATCGGAGTGGAGTTAGATGAACGAGAATTTATCAAGATAAATAACAAATGTCAAACAAAAGTTGATCATGTTTATGCAATAGGGGATTGTGCTGGTGGTGATCTCCTTGCCCATAAGGCTAGTTATGAAGGAAAGATAGCAGCAGAGGTGATCAGTGGCCAAAACAGTGTGATTGATTTTCAAGCGATGCCTTTTGTTATTTTCAGCGATCCTGAAATAGCCTATACTGGCTTAACAGAGAAGGAAGCAAAGGAAAACGGATATGAAACAGTATCCAGTCGTTTTCCATTCCAAGCAAATGCTAGGGCTTTATCTGTCTCGGATGCAGATGGCTTTGTACAGGTTGTAGCTGAAAAGAATACGAAAAGAGTGTTAGGCGTACAGATGGTAGGGCCAGAAGTATCCTCTCTGATTGCAGAGGCTGTTTTTGCGATTGAGGCTGGAGCAAACGCGGAAGACCTCAGCCTTACCATTCATGCACACCCAACTTTACCAGAACCACTCATGGAAGCGGCAGAAGGTGTGATGGGACATTCAATTCACATGGTAAATAAAAAATAACTTAAGAGAAAAAAGCTTAGATATAGCCTAAATTCTAATGAGTTCAAAGCGACAAACAATATCCGTAGTTAAAGTCCTATCAATTGGTTGTAATAAAAATCAGTTAGTAGGTTGATGTAGGAAAGTGGGAGAGATTAATATTTAATCAGCAAAAAATGACAATACGGAGAATATTTTGGAGGTGTAAAAATGATTACAACAATACTTACAGCTGCTGCTGTTTATGTAGCGACAGGGATTGATTACCTTATTATTTTAATTCTCCTGTTTTCGCAAATAAAAAAAGGACAGGCAAAACATATTTGGGTAGGACAGTATATTGGAACAGCAATTATTATAGGAGTAAGTCTTATAGTTGCTCTAGGGGTTGCGAATTTAATTCCCCAGCAATGGGTAATAGGATTACTTGGACTTTTACCGCTTTACTTGGGTATTAAAGTCTGGGTCAAAGGAGAAGAGGATGAAGATGAAGGTAACATTTTGTCTTTATTCTCCTCAGGTAGGTTTAATCAATTATTTTTGACGGTTACTTTCATTGTATTGGCTTCCAGTGCAGATGATTTTTCCATTTATGTACCGTACTTCACGACGTTAAATGTGACTGAAATCCTTATTGCTATTATTGTCTTTTTAATTATGGTTGGGGTTTTGTGCTATGTCAGCTATAGTTTAGCTTCCTTAAATTTTGTTTCTGAAAAAATTGAGAAATATGAACGTTGGATTGTTCCAATTGTTTTTATAGGGCTAGGGATTTATATTATGTTTGAAAATGGCACATTCAACGCTTTATTCTCATTCCTGTTTTAACGGGCAGTTGTGGGTGCGAAACGTTCCTGACTCAAATGAAATGTGGTCACACAATTTCGGTAAAGGTCAGGCAGTTTTTAATTTCTAATACTGAAGGGTTACGTCGAGGAGTCGATTGAAGAGGTAACGGCTCTGAAAGGCTCTCCCTGCGTCAAATAGCACGCTTTTTAGTAAGAAATAGTGTGTTATAAGCTCGGCTAATAGGTGTGAGAATTTACCGTAACAGTTCGGCTGACTAAATCTACCCGACGGTTTAGGAATATACATCATGTGGAAAACGCATTATGGAGTCTAGTGAATTAAAAATATCAAAGTCCCTCTGGCTAACAGCAGGGACTTTTGAATTTACAATTAAATGCAATGCATATTGTCCTAATCAATTACTATTGGATATTAATTCAAAATTAAATAAGTGCTATTATACGTTATTTGAGGAATATAGGAGAGTAAAGAGGAGGTGTCCTGGAAACTAGTGTAACCGACTTTTAGAGCATCCTCTTTTCCATTCTCTAGAATAAAATGAATTCTACATGTGTAATTGATATAATTTAGAAACATTAAAAGAAAATAAGTTAGAAACCTCACAGATAATACAAATTTATAAATTAAAATGAATGATGTAATCAAAAAATGAGGGTTGTATATGAAAAGTAAAATTCTGGTTGTTGATGATGAATGGAACATGAGAAATTTAATTAAGATTTATTTATCAAAGGAGAATTTTCAAGTTGAAGAAGCAGTGGATGGAGAAGAAGCTATAAAAATGCCCCAACAAATCTCCTATGATTTAATGATTTTAGATATTATGCTGCCGGATATTGATGGATGGGAAGTATGCAAAACCGTTCGCAAGACTAGTTTAATACCTATTTTGATGTTAACTGCTCGAAATGATGTTAAGGATCGTGTTCAGGGATTGAATCTTGGTGCCGATGATTACTTAATAAAACCATTTGCCGCAGAGGAATTAGTTGCCCGTGTTAATGCCTTGCTTCGCCGGCAGAATGTTAAAAAAGAGGAAACTACTAAGACTTTGATGTACTTTGAGTATTTATCAATCGATAGTGAAAGTAGAGAAGTCAAGGTTAAAGATATTCCAGTTGAGTTAACTCCAAAAGAATTTGATATTCTTTATTTAGCAGCGAGTCAGCCCAAAAGGGTGTTTACTCGTGAGATATTATTAGATCAAATTTGGGACTCTGATGAATTTCGTGATTTGCGGGCGATTGATACACATGTGAAAAATATACGGGAAAAGCTTCGAAAAGCGGGGCTTTCCTATAATCCGATAAGAACAGTTTGGGGAGTAGGATACAAATTTAATACACAAGAGGGTCATACATGACATGAATAAAATTGTTCTAAAACTCGGTGGAACCATAATGGTCTTGTTTTTAGTCGTGTTGTTACCTCTAGGATATGTTGCGAATCAAATTTTTACCAATTTCTATTATAATCAAGTTCAAGAAGAGGTAGAGGAACTATCTCAAAAGTATGCTCTTACCATTACTTCTCTTAAAAACGAGAAATTTTTAAATATGTTTAAAACACTGGCTGATTTAACCAATAAAGACGTTTATATTATTGATGCTAATGGAAAGGTCATAGCAGACTCTGGGATAAAAATAGAGAATCTGTCCAGTAAAGATATAGGTATATTATCGGAAGGGCAGCCTGTTAAAAAAAGGTTTCGTGATTCAAGAACAGAAAGCAGGTATCTTGGTTCAGGTTATCCTATCATCCAATCTGGTACATTTAAGGGCGCTTTCTTTGTATTGGCTTCTATAAATGATGTTAAAGAACCTGTTCAGAAGATTAGGGATTTACTACTATTGTCTGCAGTTGGTGCGTTATTCTTAGCACTTGGTTTCACATTTTTGCTGTCTAAGAAAATGTCAGACCCACTTTTAGAAATGGAACAGGCGACTCGCGAAATTTCAAAAGGCAATTTAGATATACGGGTAAACATTCCTTCGGAGGATGAGATAGGTTCATTAGGAAAAGCAATTAACGATCTTGCACTAGAAACGAATAGATACCGATCTAACCGAAGAGAGTTTTTTGCAAATATATCGCACGAATTGCGTACACCTATATCATACATGAAAGGATATGCTCACGTGTTAAAACAGGGTCTTTACCGAACAGAGGAAGAAAGGCTTCAGTATTTGAATATCATTGAAAGTGAAACCGAGCGGATGGTCAGATTAATCAATGATTTGTTTGATTTATCCAAAATGGAAGAAGGCAAAATTGACCTTCAAATGTCTACTGTCGACCTTACAGAAGTTTTAGAAAGTGCCCTTTTTAAAGTCAAAATGGAATTCGATAACAAAGGGTTGACGTTTAAAACCCAAATTGATGAGAATGTTCCTTATATCGAGGCTGATGGTATCCGTTTAGAACAAATTTTCACGAACCTGCTGGGGAACGCGGTTCGATATACAGAAAATGGATCTGTCAGTGTTAAAGTATGGAGTGCAGATAACAAAGTACATGTAAACATTGAGGACACGGGTATTGGAATTCCTGAAAAAGATCTTCCACTTGTTTTTGAACGTTTCTACCGAGTTGAAAAGTCTCGTTCAAGAGAACTTGGGGGAACAGGATTAGGATTGTCCATTGTAAAAAATTTGGTTGAACTGCAAAATGGGACTATTTCGGTGAGTAGCCAAGTAGGAAAAGGAACGAGATTTCGGCTAAGTTTCCCTGTAGCTGAGTAAGGAGGCAATATGAATAAGATAGAATGGTTAATCGTCGCACTATTGATTGCAATGGGCTTAATGTGTCTTACTGTTTCTGGAACAGTAGTGTGGGGAACTGAATCAATAGAGTCCTATTTAAAAACGTTTATACAGATTTGTTTATGGATGTGTCTGCCGATTTCAATAATAGGAATTATATATTTTATAATTCTAAAGAAAAGAAAATGAACAACATAAAAAGGGAATGAAGGATGTTAGATTAGAAGGAGGCTGGAACTATGATGTCTATGATGGGTGGAAGCATGATTTTAAACATGGTAATTTGGATTATTGTGCTGGGATTTTTGATATATGGAATAGTCTTATTAATACTGAAGCCATTTGAAAAGAAAGAGAATTCTTCCATACAAATTCTTAGAGAAAGATATGCACGTGGGGAAATTGATGATCAAGAATTTGAAGCCAAAAAGGCAGTTTTAAGAAATAAAGATTAAAAATTTCTTTTATCCTCACAAATTCTACAAATTTGTTGTCTATACTAAAGATGTCCTAGTATTAATGGGTAGAAAGGAGATTAAGACATGAAACTGAAAAAAGTGCCATTTGCATTATCGTTTGCCTTTGCCGCTTTATTAGTAGTAGGAACAACAGCATTTGCCCAAGAACCAGATAGCAATGGAATGGGTAACATGATGAATGGCAATGGCAACGGAATGATGAACATGATGGAAAATAGAAACATGTCAAATATGATGGAAGCAATGAATTCACCTGAAGGGCAAAAAATGATGAATGCCTGCGGTGATTTCTTGGAGTCCTATGGTGACAAAAAAGAAGATAAATAACCTTTTGTAATCCCCTTATTAATAAGGCCTCAATTGGGGGCCTTTTTAAATCTATATGGGTCCTCCAGAGGTTAATGTATGATGGGAAAACGGTTTCCGTCGATTTACTTTGCACTAATGTGGTCTACAAATAGTACGGAATATGGGAAAAATAATTTCTTCACAAAATTTACACATTTTATGACTATAATCTATGATCCGTATGTTTAATATTTCTGGTCAAGTATGGAATAGGAACTATTCCCACTACGGTTTTTATAATCCATGAGGTGGAGTGGTCGAAAGGTGTTAATGGCTCTTAAAAACTGGGTAGAAGGTTATTTATAAGAAGTTCAACAGAAGCAAATTTTTGAACACGACTAATTGCGAGAGGGATACGAATGAATAAAATAAAATGTGAGTGCGGGCACGTTAATCCGGAGGGGACAGTGCTGTGTGAGGCATGCGGCAAACCCATGGAACAAAACCAGCATATCGATGGCAATGATAAACGCAAATTGCTCAACATGCGATATGACGGCAGTGCACGCCGATCACAAACATACAATAAATCGATTGTTGATAAAACATGGAATTTCTTTTCCTCGGTAAAAGTCGGAGTTTGGCTGATCGTTCTGGCTTTGATTGCCTCAGGCCTGGGAACAATCTTCCCCCAGGAACAGTACATACCTCCAAACGCTGCATCCCGTGATCCATCCATCTATTATGAATCCCAGTATGGAATTTTGGGACAGATCTACTATCAATTGGGTTTTCATAATTTGTACAGTTCATGGTGGTATATGCTGCTAATTGCATTAATCGGTATTTCACTCGTAATTTGCAGTATTGACCGGTTCGTGCCGCTGTACAAAGCTTTGAAAAGACAGCGGCCAAGGCGCCATACACAATTTCTGAAACGCCAGCGTTTATTCAGTGAAACGGACAATGTAACCGATGATGATATAGGAAAATTGATATCCCGATTGAAAGAAAAGCGGTATAAGGTTCATGAGGAAAATGGTCATATAATGGCAGAAAAAGGCAGGTTCTCCCGTTGGGGTCCGTACGTAAACCATATCGGTCTGATTATTGTCCTGATTGCTGCCTTATTACGGATGACGCCGTTTATGTATATGGATGAATATGTTTGGGTCCGGGAAGGCGAGCAAACGGTTATTCCCGGTACAGACGGTGAGTATCACATCAAGAATAAGAAATTTATCCTGGAAACTTATGACGAGGATGATGAACGATTTAAAGAGGCGATTGCACAGGAAGGAATGGTTGAAAAAAACTTTCAGACAAACGCTGTCATTTATAAAGAAACCGGAGAAAAAATCGCAGGTGCTGAGCCCGAACTCAAGAAAGTGAAAGAAGAAAAGATTCAGTTGAATCATCCGCTTAAATTTGATGGCTATACCATTTATCAATCCGGTTACCAGCAAAATGAATTTAACAGTATGACATTTAAAATTCATGAAACAAACGATTCTGATGAGAAATCATTAGGGTCGTTCAAGATTAACCTGAACAACCCGAAAGATACGTATAAACTGGATAATGGTTTCAGTGTTACAATCAGTCAATATTACCCGGATTATGAAATGGATGAGGGTGAACCAAGATCGAAAACCAATTACCCGAGAAATCCGGCTTTCGTTTTCAATGTAAATCCACCAGGTAATGAAGAATCGGAAATGAGTTTTGTCGGCATTGGAAAAAACGTCGATGCTACCGGTGAAAATGATTATAAGTTGGGAATCGAAAACTTTGAAATGCGTTACGCCAGTGGATTATCTGTCAAACGCGACTATACGATCCCATTATTTATCATCGGCGCTGCCATTTTCATGATCGGTGTCATCCAGGGTATGTACTGGCATCACCGCCGCATTTGGCTGCATCCGGAAAACGAAGATGTGATGCTGGCAGGCCATACAAATAAAAACTGGTTTGGTTTAAAGAAAGATATTGAACATATCATTGAAGATACGAATATTCAGATGGTTAAAGACCAGCAGGAAATCGAGTAACTGAACCCCATAGCTGGAGGAGGATATAAAATGGATTCATTGCTTGGTATAAGTAATACAATGCTGTATACAGCATTCATCCTTTATTTGATTGCAACGTTTTTCTTTGGTGCGACAATCAAAGAAAGTAAGAAAAAGGATAATAAAAGCGTCAGCGGAAAGATAGGCATCACGATAACGATTATTGGCTTTCTGGCACAAATTGTCTATTTTATTACAAGGTGGATTGCGAGTGGACACGCACCGGTCAGTAACCTTTTCGAATTCGTGACATTTTTCGGAATGGGACTTGTATTTGCGTTTATCATCATTTATTTTATTTACAAGTTAAATATATTGGGGTTATTCGCCCTTCCAATTGCAATGATAGTAATCGCTTATGCCAGTATGTTCCCGACTGAAATTGCACCGCTGGTACCGTCATTGCAAAGTCACTGGCTGTATATTCATGTAACGACCGTATCACTGGGTGAAGCAATTTTATCAATCAGTTTCGTAGCTGGTCTTATTTATTTAATCAGGCAAATTGATCAGACCGTCCGCAGCAAACGGACAACATGGCTCGAGATTGTTTTGCTGTCATTGTTTATTTTTGTCGGTTTCAGTGTTATTTCAACTTCATTCAACTTGTCAGGTTATAGCGCTGAGTTTGAGTATTCCTTAAACGGTCAAACATTCACGACGGATTATCATCTGCCTCCGATTTCCGGTCCGAATGAAGGTGAGCTGATGACGGGTGACAGGATGGAACCATTGTTTGATGCACCTGGCTGGATGCAGGGTGTTGATGCGGCAAGGAAATTCAATACGCTTATTTGGTCAGTACTGACTGGCATCGTATTATATGGTTTAACTCGTTTAATCTTTCGCAAACGAGTGGGTGCAGCTATTCAGCCGTTCCTGAAAAAAGCCAAACCGAACATGCTTGATGAAATATCATACCGTGCAGTTGCCATCGGTTTTCCAGTATTCACACTGGGTGGTTTAATATTTGCATCCATATGGGCACAGATTGCCTGGGACCGCTTCTGGGGCTGGGACCCGAAAGAAGTTTGGGCACTGGTGACCTGGTTCTTCTATGCAGCGTTTTTGCATTTGCGGCTTTCAAGGGGTTGGCATGGCGAACGATCAGCTTGGCTTGCTGTAGGAGGGTTCGCGATTATTATGTTCAATTTAATTGCGGTTAACTTGCTATTGGCGGGCCTTCATTCTTACGCATAAAGGGAAACTTCAACCATTAGGGGCCCTTGCTTTCTTATCTTTTTGGTGGACTTAGTGGTTTTTAAATGTATAAACAAGAATTAAGAAGCAGGAGAAGTGTGGGATAGGTGGTGCGATTCATTAGTTTTGTTTACTCTAAATAACACTATATGTATAGAGCTATTACCAATAAAAGGTTTATATTTTTTAGGTTTACCTTGCCGATATAAGTATTATTCTGCACACTTAAAAGGTGTGGGGTGATTTCATGAAGAGTTATCGTGACAAAGATAAGTATTATGTAACCTCCCTTTATTAATTAGGTCTCCGATTGAGACCCTAATATTTATACTCCCGAGGTGAATGAATAGTGGGAAAATGGTTTCCGTCAATTTATGATATGGCAATGAGACCGCTCGAAAAAACCAAATTCAACAAGATACGTAAAACATTAGTAAATCAGGCAATAGGAAGGGTGCTGGAGATTGGTTCAGGTACGGGGATGAACTTTCCTCACTATAAGAATGCAACACAAGTAGATGCAATCGAACCCAACCCTTTGATGGATGAACAAGCACTTAAACGGATGGAGAGATCACGTATCCCCATTCAAACTTATTTGGTTAAAGCGGAAAAACTTCCATTTGCTGACAATACATTTGATTCAGTTGTAGCCACACTTGTTTTTTGTACCATTCCAGAACCGATGAAAGCTCTTCAAGAAATTCAACGAGTCAGTAAACCTAATGCGAAAATTTTACTCTTTGAGCATGTAAGAGTAGATAAAGCACTATTGGGAAAAACACAGGATGTATTAACGCCATTATGGAAAAAGGCTTGTGATGGGTGTCATTTGAATCGTGATACTTTAGAACTAATAAAACAGTCAAACTTGTCTGTTATGGAAGTGGATTCCTATTTTAATGGGATCTTTTTGACTATCAAATGTTTAAATGAAACATAAGAAGTTGTGTTCATGAAATAAGCTATAGGATTTGCACTTTTCACGGGAACTAGTAGTTTTGACATTCCTGGCTGGTTTCCGGAATAGAGACCATAGCAGGCAGGGGGAAGGTCTTAATTAATTAGTTTATGGACACAAAATACTCAGATAATTGATTATATCTAATTGGTCAAAAATGTGTCCATTTTGTTAACTTCTTAAATCTACACAGTTTCTGCACATAATTGTTCTATATTTATAAGGGGTATTAAACAAAATGCGAAATCCTTGGAACAGCAAAATCTAAATATTGCATATAACGAACGCGTGTTATTGTTTTAAGGGGGGCGATACATATGAGTTTGGAACAAGCCAAAAAAAATAAGAAAAACAAAAAAAGAAATCGCTTTATTTTTAGAACTGCAATTTTAGTTGTGTTATTAGGGGCAATTGTATTTGCGCTAGTCACCAATTTACAAGCTGATAACGCAGTTTATCAAGTAGGAGATAAAGCACCTAACTTTAGTTTGAAGCAAATTAATGAAAATAATGAATTAGAAACTGTACAGTTAAGTGATTTAGAAGGTAAGGGAGTAATGCTAAATTTCTGGGGTACGTGGTGTAAACCATGTGAGGAAGAAATGCCTTACATGCAATCATTATATCCTGAATATAAAGAAAGAGGGATTGAAATTGTTGCAGTCAGTTTAGATAGTACGGAGTTTGTAATTCATCCTTTTATCGATAAGTATGATTTAACATTCCCTATTCCCCATGATAAAAACGAGGAAGTACGTGATCTTTATAATGTTGGACCAATTCCAAGCACCTTTTTTATTAATCCGAATGGAGAAATTGAGGAAATTGTAAGTGGGGCTCTTACGTTAGATAGGCTTGAAGGCTATCTTCAGGATATATTACCAAAACAATAGACAGAAATGGAGGAGAAGATAAAATTTGAATGAAATAAATATATTTTTAGCTTTTGGTGCAGGTTTTTTATCATTCATCTCACCGTGTGTATTACCACTTTATCCAGCATTTTTATCTTATATTACTGGGATGAGTATTAGTGAAATAAATCAGGAGAATAAAAAATTTAATAAAAAGGCACTCTTACATACAATCTTTTTCTTATTAGGGTTCTCGAGTATTTTTGTTATGATTGGTTTTACTACATCATTTATTTCTGAGTTTTTATCTACCTACCAAGATGCTATAAGGCAAATTGGTGCTGTTTTAATAATTTTCTTTGGGCTAGTAATTGTCGGTGTCTTTAATTTTAAATTCCTTATGAAGGATAGGAAAATTACATTTAAAAACCGGCCAGGTGGATTTTTTGGTTCCTTTATTATAGGAATGGCGTTTTCACTGGGGTGGACACCTTGTATGGGCCCTATACTTGCTGTTGTACTGTCGTTAGCTGCCACAAACCCTGAAATCGGTATGGTGATGATGATAAGTTATATATTAGGGTTTTCTATTCCGTTTCTACTACTATCGTTTTTTATTGGTAAATTAAAATGGATTAAAAAACATAGTGTTCGACTTGTCAAAATTGGTGGGTATGTCATGATTTTTATGGGAGTTGCACTTTACTTTGATTGGATGACTGATTTAACCTCCTTCTTAGCAGGATGGTTTGGTTTTTATGGTTTTTAGTAGTTCCAGGAAAAGTAAAGATTAGGACAAACATTGAACTAAAACCAGTGTTTATGGCTAATACTTGAGGATGCCTGGATACACGCGTGTTATTCAATTGTAATATAGTTGATTATGTGGGTTTATTGAATAAATTTAAACTAGGTATATAAGAAGGTGGAGAGTAATGCATTATATGCATGGGTATGGTTCAATTTGGCCTATGATAGGCATGATTATCTTTTTGGCCGGATTGATAATTATTGGCCTTTTTCTGGTATCTAATTATGTAAGTGGAGGACGTAAAAAGGATTCGCTTGGAATTTTAAAGGAACGATTGGCAAAAGGTGAGATAGATGAATCGGAGTATGAACGATTAAAATCAATTTTAGAAGAATAAAAACGAATGCTGCACTATGTAATACAGGTTATCTTAAGAGTATTATAATGAGGCGGAGGATAAGTTTAAATGATAAAAAAAGCAATGATTATTGTAACAATTATTTCAGGTTTACTGCTAGCGGGATGCATTAGTAATGATGGTGACGAAGAGTCGGCATTTGAAGTCCCTTTTGACGGATCTATGGAGCATGTCCATGGTATGGGATATGCTGGAAATGATAATGGATTGTATTTTGCTTCTCATACTGGATTAAAGATTTATCGTGAAGGTGAATGGTTTAAAACTTCAAAGAATTTTAATGATTATATGGGATTTAATGCGGTAGATGAAGGCTTTTACACATCAGGTCATCCAGGTGAGGATTCAGATTTGCCTAATCCAATCGGGATACAGCGTAGTTTTGATGGTGGCAAAACATTGGAAAGTCTTAAGTTTGAAGGGGAGACGGATTTTCATGCAATGGCAGTAGGATTTAACAGCCATAATATCTTTGTTATGAATCCAGCAAAAAATTCGGAGTTAAAACAAGGCTTCTACAAAAGTCAGGATGACGGTGAATCATGGGAAAGTGTAAATGCATCTGGCTTAGAAGGTGAAATATTTGCTTTGGCCATCCATCCTTCTAACTCGAACCATGTTGCAGCAGCGACAACAAATGGTGTTTTTGTTTCAAATGATGGAGGATCAAATTTTCAAATAATCACAGAAGCAGTACAAGGAACGGCAGTATTTTTTAATGAAGAAAATTTATACTATGCAAGCTATAGCACTATCCCATCTCTGGTTAAGTATAATATTGAAAATGGAAATCAAAAAACAATCAATTTACCCAATTTAACAGAAGACGGTCCTGTGTATATTGCTCAAAACCCACAGGATAATCAGGAGTTTGCTATCTATACAACAAAGGGACAGGCCTATATATCAAAAGATGGTGCAGAATCCTGGGATCAAATTTTAGAGGATGGAAAAGTAAATTAAACCATAGTGAGTTGAATGAATATGTTTGATCTTTTTAATCAAATTAGCAGTATGTTAAGTGGACCAATCCATGGACTGGCATATGGATACGAACATATGCCGGTATTATTTGCTTTCTTTCTGGGTTTAGTTGGAGCAGTTGCCCCATGTCAGCTTACAAGTAATATTAGTGCAATTACTATTTATGGGAATAAATCTTTAGTAGAAAAGGTTCCCTGGATACATATACTCTTATTCATATTAGGGAAGATTGTCGTGTTTTCTGCACTTGGGATTATTATTTGGCAATTGGGGGAAGAAGTTCACAGTGCTTTATCACAAATGTTTCCAATCCTGCGTAAAACAATTGGTCCGCTACTTATTATAATTGGGTTGTTTATGATTGGGTTATTTCGATTTAATAAATCACTTGGAATGATTAAGATTCCAGATAGGATAAAAGATAGCTATACTGGAAGTTTTTTATTGGGAGTCAGTTTCACATTAGCCTTTTGTCCAACCATGTTTGTTTTATTTATACTCACATTAATGCCTGTTGTTTTGACAACATCCTATGGTGTCATCCTCCCTTCCATATTTGGAGTTGGCACATCCCTTCCACTACTGCTTGTCATTTTTTTAATTTGGTATTTTGGAGTAAGTGGTGCTATTTTAAAGAAAAGCAAAAAGATTGGAGCTATCACCCAGAAGGTGGCAGGGGTATTGATTCTTCTAATTGGTATATTTGACACACTAACCTATTGGTCGTAAAGAGGTCCATTATGTTTAACAAACTGTCTTTTAAAATTGGATTACTATTTTTCGTGTTTATTTTAATCATTGAGTCTCTATTATTTTTTATACTATATACGAATCTGGTCAATGATCGAGTTGAAGAAGTAATGGATAATTTATTGGCACGTGGAAATACCCATAGTGCAGTGCTTGAAGATAATTTTGAAAGTCCAACATTAAAACATGTTGGACTAATGGAGGCTCCCTCTGATTACGCAGTTATAATCACCGATGCAACTGGAAACATCCTGATTAACTCTGACCCGGTTGAAGAAGAAATGCTGGAGGTCATCGAACATACTGATTATGAAGATATGCCAATTGAAGGTGAAATTGTTGAAGAACGATGGAATGAGAGAGAGTACATTGTAACAGATAGTCCAATTACTATTGATGGAGCGCATCAAGGTCACGTCTTTATGTTTGCTCACACAAATATTGTTAAAAGAATTGTCGATCAGTTAAGTGATCAATTTTTTGTTGTGGGCATCATTACGATACTTCTAACAATTATTACGATTTTTATTTTGTCCAGGTTTATTACACTTCCATTAATTAAAATAAAAGAAGCAACTGAACAGCTAAGTGAGGGTAAAAATAATGTAAAGTTATCTAAGGAACGAAACGATGAACTAGGTGAGTTAGCGAATTCTATTACACGACTATCGCAGGACCTGGATCGATTAAAAAATGAGAGGAATGAATTTTTGGCAAGTATATCACACGAACTTAGAACACCATTGACCTATATAAAAGGGTATGCTGATGTTATCAATCGGCGAGATATGAATGAAGCCGAAGTAAAAGAATATACAGCGATCATACGAGAAGAAACAGAGCATTTATCCTTATTGATCAAAAACCTTTTTGAACTGGCAAGACTGGACCAGAGCCGATTTGTCATTGAACGTGAAGAAGTACGGTTGTGTGATCTGATTCAATCGGTGGCCGATCGTATGAGACCGTTATTCAAGGAAAAACAAGTTACATATACAGTTAATTGCGCAGACAATAGCGTGTTGGCTTTTGTTGATCCGAAACGCTTTCAGCAAGTTTTATTGAATATTCTCGACAATGCCAAGAAACATTCATATGAAGGTGGTGAAGTAGTTCTTAAAGTAACGCATACGGCTGAGGAAATTTATCTTACCGTTTCGGATGAGGGTGAAGGAATACCTAAAGAAGATTTACCGCACATTTTTGAACGGTTGTATCGTGTAGAAAAGTCCCGCTCAAGAGAAAGTGGGGGTTCGGGACTTGGCCTGGCTATTGCTAAAGAGATTGTTGAATCACATGGTGGACGAATTGTTATTGACAGTAAACGTGGCAGAGGGACCTGCGTTCGGATAACACTGATGCGAGGTGATCATATTGAATAAGGCTCTGCTAGTTGACGATGAAAAACGGATGCTGGATCTGCTGGCATTATATTTAAAGCCACATCATTATACGTGCCGAAAAGCGCAGGGGGCTAATGAAGCACTGGGTTATGTCGAGAATGAGATATTCGACATTGTCCTGCTTGATATTATGATGCCAGACATGGATGGCTGGGAACTTTGTCGGGAAATCAGGAAAATATCGGATGTACCGATTATTATGGTAACAGCACGTGATCAGAAGGATGACGTTGTCAGAGGATTAAAGCTGGGAGCAGATGATTATATAACCAAACCTTTTAACGAAGACGAATTGTTAGCAAGAATTGAAGCTTTACTAAGGCGGCAAAAGCCTGTTAATCATATTAAAATCAATGGTCTTCTTTGGGATGGAGAACGATATGAACTTTTCTTTCAAAAGAGGCCAATCAAATTAACACCTAAGGAATTTATGATATTGGGCCATTTAATGAAACATCCCAATCAGGTGTTTACAAGAGAACAGTTGATCGAATTAATCTGGGGGTTTGATTCAGATACAGAAGGAAGAACGGTTGACTCACATGTTCGGAATATGCGGGAAAAAATCAAGCAGATAGGCTTCCCGATTGACGAATACTTTAAAACGGTCTGGGGGGTAGGCTATAAATGGGGGAACGAATCCCAATTTGACCGTCAATAACTTGTCACATTTTCTTGATAAATTCTCAAGAACATTTCCTTATAATAATCATAGAAGGGAGGAACTCATAATGAAAAAGAAACTTTTGACTATTGGATTGGCATCTTTTCTGGTATTGGGCATGGGTAATGTTGTTATGGCACATAGCACTCCCGACAATAGCGGTCAAACTGGATTGAGCTTTGAAGAAATGGTTCCTTTTATGCAGAATATGCATCCAAATATGAATGAGCAGCAAATGGAGCAAATGTATCAGAACTGCCATGGCTCAAACGACAACAGAACCGCTGAAAGTATGCAGTTCCAGATGTAGACGCGAGTCAATAATTTACTATTATATATTGGTTTTACCCCCTAACATGAAAAACATGGCCTTTCTCATCAAAACAGCCATGTTTTTTGGTTTTCTAACGCAGGAAATTTAATTTTTCGTTTTTAACAATTTGTTATAAATTCTGCACAAAAAATGCATATAAACTAGGTAAGCTTATTAAGTGGAACACTCAAACAGAGGAGGCTGTACATGAAAAACAAAAAATTACTGATTGGGATTGTTCTGCTCATCTCAGCAATTTTCCTAGCTGCATGCGGTGGTAATAATGAAGAGACAGACCAGGATCAAAATGACGAAGCGACCCAGGAAGAGAGCCAAGAAAATACAAATACAGAATCGGACAGTAACGAAAATATGGAATCGGAATCAGGTTCTGATGAAAGCATGGGTCATTCCGGCATGGATCATTCCAGCTCTGGCGAAGTCCCTGATGATCTGGCAACAGCTAATGCTCCAACCTATGAAGTCGGAAGCCAGGCAATTATAGAAACAGGTCACATGGAAGGCATGCAGGGGGCTACGGCAACAATTGACGGAGCCTTTAATACTACGGCATATGCTGTTTCTTATACGCCATCAAATGGCGGAGATCCTGTAGAAAACCATAAATGGGTAATCCATGAAGAGCTTGAAAACCCCGGGGAGGCACCATTGGAACCAGGTACACAAGTTACCATAAATGCCTCGCATATGGAAGGGATGGATGGTGTAACTGCCGAAATTGATACGGCCGAAAATACCACTGTATATATGGTGAGTTTCACCCCAACGAATAGCAATGAAAAAGTGTCAAACCATAAATGGGTAACAGAAAGTGAACTTTCGCCTACAGAATAAATACCGTATAGAGTGTTATATTTTGATTCTCAAAGAGCCTATTCTTAAACGATAGGCTCTTTCCCTATTCAGATTCAGCTACAACAAGGGTAATATTTTATGTTAAATAAAGGAAGCTCTTTTTCAACATATAACTATTGGATGTCTTTCATAACACCAAAGTCTACAGGATAACTAACTCCATAAAAAGCAGCCCGATATTTAAAAATGCTTTATAGAATGCTGCATATTCCAAGTTTACCCCATGTTTATATTCATTCACTAGCCGGGTACACCGTTATATATCAAAATTCATAAAATGATTGAGTGGTGTGATATGCTAACGGTTATTTCCTACATTGCATTAACGATAGGATTGATGTGTTCATTGATTATTATCCTTGATATCGTTAAGCATCCGCAGATGATGAAGATTATGAATGTTGTATGGCCAATCAATGGCTGGTTTTTTGGGCCGATAGCATTGTGGACTTACTTTAAATGGGGCAGGCTAAAAGCAGAAAATATTAATAGTGATGATCACCGCAAAAAGCCAGCAAGAGTATTTGTTTCAACAAGTCATTGTTCCGCAGGATGTACCATTGGCGACGCGATTGGTGTCCCCATCGTTGCATTGACAGGGATGGCAATTATCGGTTCGACACTCTTCGCCCATTATATAGTGGAGTTTATTCTGGCTTATCTGGTAGGGATCATCTTTCAGTTCTATGCCATATATCCGATGAATAAAGAACAAGGCGTGTCGGCGTCCATTAAAGCAGCAGTTAAAGCAGATACAGTTGCGTTGATAGCTTTCGAAGTCGGCATGTTTGGTTGGATGGCGATCGTTCATTACATCCTATTTGCAAGTCCTCCAAAACCCAATGAAGCAACTTACTGGTTCATGATGCAAATTGCTATGATATTAGGATTCATGACCAGTTATCCGGCCAATTGGGTCTTGGTTAAAAAAGGACTGAAAGAAGAAATGTAGTCTCTTAATTTTTATTAACCAGCAATAAAAGGAATGACAGCGAATAATATGGCCGCAACAGCAGCTGCTGTTATGTTGTAGGGGCTCATTGCTCTGACATACGTCATATGATCTGCTCCTGATATTCCTGATGACATGGCCGTCATACCGGAAACCGGGGATGTCACATCTCCGAAGGTACCACCAGAAAGGACTGCTGCAATCACTAATGGGAGGGAGCTTCCAGTTGATGCCGCCAATGGAATGGCGACAGGCATCATGAGAGCCCAAGAGCCCCATGATGAACCAATAAAATAGGTCACAGCCGATGTAACAATGAAAACGATTAGTGGTATCCAGACAGCTGATATTGCTCCGCCGAGTGTACGTTGAATAAGTTGGATCAACCCCAAGTCCTGGGAAACATCTGAAATCGGCCATGCCAAAACAAGAATGATGATGGTTGTCATGAGTTTATTTCCGCCTTTGACAAAACGATCCATTATCGTTTTTAGCTCCAACCCCTGTATTAGATATAATACGACAGAAGCTATTAATGTAATCAGAAGTGCAATCAGCATCATACGGGAAGGGGTGTCACTATTCCACATAAGGACAAAGCTCAAAGGAATCAGGAGAGCTATGGGGATGATCAGATTTAGAAGCCTTGGTTTTAAAGCGGGCTCTTCTTGTTTCATATCCATATCCATGCTGTCATCCATTTGATTTTCTTCCTTTGAGGCTACCCCCATTTGATCTTCAGCTGTCTCAGCCTTTTCTAGGTTATCCTTGTTTTCTCTGATTTCGTCAGATGCTTCAAAAGCCAAATCTTTATTAATATTGCCTTCCATCTTTTGTTGATGACTATGTTCGGGACCGTTCTGTTGGATAATGGCTTTCATTTTTGGAAAGTTCAATACGGGAACCAATGATGCTAAAGCCACAATAATGGATGTATAACTGAAAAACTGAAATGGTATTGAATTTATAAATAGACTGATGGCAGAACCCTGTATACCAGCCGCATCCATTCCCTTGTTGATAACACCTGTTGTGTAACCGATGAAAGTGGTTGCCATTGGTATCAGGATGATAACTGGACTGGCAGAGTTGTTAAGCATGTAGGCAAAGCGCTCCCGTGCAACATGATAACGTTTGGTAAGAGGTTTAATAATGGCACCCCCTGCAACGACACGGAAGCCGCAATCCATGAATGTAATCGGCAGCAGCGCCCATGACGTTAGAAGTGTTTTGTTTGGCCCTTTTATATAATCTGAAATGACTGACGCAAAGGCCTGGACGCCGCCTGATATTTGAATCAGTGCGACAAGGCCGCTAAATAGGTAGAGAAACAGTAGGACGTCTAAGTTACCGGTGTCTGTCAGAACCCCCATGACGTATGTAATTGTCTGGTTGAATGCATCAATGAAAGAACCAGTGTACAGCATACTTCCTATCCAGAGGCCAACCAGCAATGAGGGAATCACTTGTTTTGTCCACATGGCAAAAACAATTGCTGACAAGGCAGGTACAATGGAAAGCCAAAGTTCGGGCATGTTTAACACCTCCAAAGAAAATATGTTGGATCACTGTGAAATGTAGTTTGGCATTGTTCATCCAAGGTACAGTCTTCTTAGTTCCATTTAGTTAAAATGTTCAGGTTGCTGGTTATCGGGCGACTGTGGGTTTGGCATGGTGCTTAAAGGGGCCATGACTGAAGTCTGTTCCTGAACAGATGCATTTGGTTGGTTTATCCACCCCATCTGAGTCATTAACGTTTCATATAGTTCAGCAATGGCAGATTGTTGTAAGGCCATTTCTGAATGCAACTTCTTAACCTGTTTATCTTTCATGTTCTCTGCAGAATTAAAGTTTTCTTTTGCCATAGAACTGGCGGTGAAACGGGCATCTTTTACAATATCTTGATTATTCATTTGAAATTCAGTATCAGATTGACGGCTTGTCATTCCGGGATTGATTGGAATGGGGGGCAATGTCACTTCTGACTGTTTTGGATTAAGTAATTGGTTCATAACGTTCACATGATTTTTCATAATCTGGATCTGTTTTTCTAAAATCGTCAGGATGCTCTGGTTTTGGACATGGGCAGCATACAATTCAAGTCTCTTGATAACAGGCTGATGTGCTGACAGATGGTTTGCCATCAACCCGACATCTACTGTATTAATCATCGATATTTCCTCCTTTGACAATTGTTTCATATTATTACCCGAAAAATACATTTTACATGGAATTGGGCAATTTTTTATAGGTTTATAAAAAGTGTTAATAAATATACACTCTTTTTTGATTTGTTATGTCGACCATGTGATAAACGTTTTAAATGTAATAAAAGGCTAAGGCACACGTACAGTATGACTTCTAATGTTATTCCAAATAAATCTTGTTAGTATATAGCTTTAAAATAAAAATGTTTGTTTACGTTCTTTATAGCACTTAGCGGAAGTGTTTAATGGATTACAATGATTCATTAATAATGCAAATGCAGTGATAAAACGATTTTTTAAAATCCGATTGTTTTCTTTTGTCTCCATACTTTCTTGACAATTGAATAGTAGAATAATAGATGTTAAACAATTTACAAGAGGAGTGGAAAGTTTGCAGAAGAAATGGATTGTCGCACTGACTTCGGTTGTAACTGCGGTTTTAGTGTTTACTATTATCCAGTGGGCCAGTTCATCAGAGGCACAACAGAGCTCAAGTGAGCCGAAAAGCGAGAATACGGATATTGAATCGCCTGGTTTGAAAACATTGACCGGGAAAGAGGGCAACGGCATAAAAAAATACGAGTTGACAGCAGAACCAGTGACTCAAAAATTCACGGATGGTTTCAAGGCAAAAGCATGGGGATTCAATGGCAGTGCGCCTGGACCTACCCTGGTTGCTGAAGAAGGAGATACAGTAGAAATCACTGTTCATAATAGCCTGCCTGAAGCAACATCCGTTCATTGGCATGGTCTTGAAGTACCAAATGATATGGATGGGGTGCCTCTGGTACAGGATTCGCCCAAAATTAAACCTGGTGAATCTTTTACGTATAAATTCACTCTGGAACAATCAGGAACTTATATGTATCACTCCCATACCAAAGTTTCAAAGCAGGAGTTAATGGGCCTTACTGGCTCTTTTGTCATTCAACCAAAAAAACAAAATGAACAAGTGGATAGAGATATCGTCATGATGTTGCAAGAGTGGACACTTGATGGCGCTGGTGGTCACGGGGACATGAACACTGAGCAAGAACATCAAACGGGTACAGAAGAGGATGACACGGAAGATGCGGAAAATGAAAAAGGCGTCTATGAAGTCGACCCAATGGGAATGGAGCCAAATATGTTTACCATTAATGGGAAATCTTACCCTTCTACAGAACCAATCAAAGTTAAAAAGGGCGAGACTGTCCGTATACGTTTTACAAACCTAAGTGGTAATTCGCATCCAATGCATATGCATGGGGATGATTTTAAAGTGGTTGCGGCAGACGGCAACCGGATTAATAAGTCAGCACAACTTGAAAAAAATACGATTAACGTTGCAGCTGGAGAAACGTGGGATATTGAATTTACCGCTGAAAATGTTGGTACATGGCCAATTCATTGCCATAAACCCCATCACACGATGAATGCTAATGGTGAAACAGGGGGTATGTTCAACACCATTGAGGTTACTGAATAATCTTTTTAAAACCAAAAACCAGCATTGCCCTTCTATGAACGAGTATCTTTTATTATCTTGTACTTAAGTGTTTATTGGAAAGAGCCGGATCTAATGGGTCCGGCTCTTTCCCTTAACTGTGTTTGTTTATTAACTTGATTATTAAAGCATTTGCCTGTTAAAAAAAGTGGAAGTGTTTAAAAGATCATCTATCAACAAAAGATTTTAATATAGTTCAATTCATAAAACGCGGGAGTAACGAAAAAGATTTGGCAGTTTGTCTTTCATTAAGAAAAATGATAATATAATTGCATAGTTTATTTTGTACCTTACGGGGGTATTGTATTGTAATAAACAAGTAATAAATTGGGAAAACAAAGAATGAGTCCCAGAAAGGAGAAGTTAAATGGCTAAATTTGAAGACGAAAATCACAATGGAAATACTAAGCATAATCAACATGATCACCAGCATCATGATAATCATCACGACCATCATCGTATGGAAAAAGGGCAAACGAATCAGCACTCTGAACACGATATGCACAGTCATCACGCTGATGATCATGAAGGCCACGCTAGCCACAGCAACGGAGAACATAAGCATCACGACCACGATGATGACCATCACGATCACGGGGGTCACGATCATCATGGACACGGCCATCACGATCATGGTGATATGGTCAGTGATTTTAAGAAAAGGTTTTATATATCCCTGATTTTCACGATTCCCATTCTGATTTTGTCGCCGATGATCCAGGATTTTATTGGTGTTGACTGGGGTTTTCCGGCTGATCAATACATCCTGTTTGCACTTTCGACCTTTGTATTTTTTTATGGCGGGTGGCCGTTCATTACTGGCGCGGTTAGTGAGTTGAAAGATAAAAACCCGGGCATGATGACACTAATTGGCCTGGCGATCCTTGTCGCGTATGGCTACAGTTCAATGACCGTTTTCGGCTGGGAAGGTAAGGATTTCTTCTGGGAACTTGCCACACTGATTGACATTATGCTGCTAGGTCATTGGATTGAAATGCGGTCGGTGATGGGAGCATCGAACGCACTTGAAGAACTGGTTAAACTGATGCCGCGTGAAGCACATAAGCTTGATGAGAACGGTGACGTGACGGACGTTCCAACATCGGAATTGAAACATGACGATAACGTACTGATCAAACCCGGAGAAAAAATTCCGGTCGACGGAACGATTTATGAAGGCAGTTCGGCAATTGACGAATCGATGCTGACCGGTGAATCTGTTCCCATAGAAAAGAATAAAGGCGATGAAGTAATAGGTGGATCTATCAATAAAGAAGGATCCATTAAAGTAACGGTTGAAAAAACTGGTGAAGATTCCTACCTATCCCAGGTCATTACGCTGGTCAAGGAAGCGCAGGAATCCAAGTCAAAAACACAGGATCTGACCAACCGTGCTGCCAAATGGCTGTTTTATATCGCCCTTGCATCCGGGTTTATCACATTGATTGTATGGTTAATACTTGGTTATCCGTTGGACGTTGCAGTAGAGCGAATGGTTACGGTGATGGTCATTACGTGTCCGCATGCGCTTGGTCTGGCAGCACCATTGGTCGTGGCGGTATCAACATCCATATCCGCTAAACAGGGACTGCTTATACGGAACCGCGCCAATTTTGAAGGGGCAAGAAAACTGAACGCCGTCGTTTTTGATAAGACAGGCACCCTCACCCAAGGTGAATTCGGTATAACGAATATTGTGCCAAGCAACGGCTATCAGGAAAATGATGTCTTGACATGGGCTGCCAGTCTTGAACAGAATTCAGAACATCCGATAGCAGCAGGCATTGTCAACTCGGCAAACGAAAAAGATCTTAAAGTGAAAAAAATTGAGGCGTTTGAATCCATTACCGGTAAAGGAATTGAAGGAAAAATCGAGAGCAAAAAAGTAAATGTCGTAAGTCCTGGCTATGTTGACAATAACAACATGAACTATGACCGGGATACGTTCGCCGAGTTGTCTGAAGAGGGTAAAACCGTTGTCTTTGTTCTGCTTGATGACGAATTGATTGGAATGGTTGCACTTGCAGATATGGTTCGTGAAACAGCAAAAGAAGCCATTGCATCCTTAAAAGAAAAAGGTATTCACGCCATTATGTTGACTGGCGACAATAAAAAAGTTGCGAATTGGGTCGCCAAGCAATTAGATATCGATGAAGTTTATGCGGAAGTTTTGCCTGACGATAAAGCCAATCAGGTCAAAACGATTAAAAGCAAAGGCTGGGAAGTTGCTATGACAGGTGACGGGGTTAACGATGCGCCCGCACTGGCAACAGCCGATTTAGGTATTGCGATCGGTGCCGGAACGGATGTAGCCATGGAGTCAGCTGATGTCGTGCTTGTCAAAAGCAATCCAAAAGATGTCGTATCACTAATGGAGCTATCCAGAAAAACGTATCGCAAAATGGTTCAGAACCTTTGGTGGGCAGCTGGCTATAACATATTTGCAATTCCTCTGGCAGCGGGGGTCCTGGCGCCAATAGGGATTGTGCTCAGCCCTGCAGTTGGAGCGGTATTAATGAGTTTGAGTACAGTTATTGTTGCGATTAACGCCAAATTGCTAAAAGCTTAGCACAGAGGGTGTCCTTAAATGAATAGTTTTGGGGCACCTTTTTAAGGTAGTAATACTCCTATTGACACATATTAGCTATAAGATGGTTGTGGAAGAGATAATATATCTGGTAAAGTTCTGTGCAAACTTTCTCGATAATTATTCTGTATAATGTTGTCACGGTTGACGAAAAAAGGTGATGTCGCGCATGTTATGGAGTTTTAATCGTATTGGTCACTGATTTCATTCGTGGAGGCCATAAACGGATTCCTATAAAAACGGTCAGAGAACGACTAGAACGGGAGTAGATTGATGAACAAAAAATCGTAAATGCCTGTAAGGGTATGAAAAACCTAAGGAGCTGATGTTATGACGGGTAATATGATGGGTGGCGGTATGAGCGGTGGCTGCTTTGGATTCGGATTCTTTACAATTCTTATTATCCTGGCAGTTATTGCCATTGCTGTCTGGATGTTCAAAGGGTCGGATAATAGAGCATTCCGTAATAATTCATTGGAGACCCTGAAAGAAAGATTGGCAAAGGGTGAGATATCAGAGGAAGAATATGACCGACTTAAACGAAAACTGAAAGAGTGAAGTATGCCTCGGAAATGTAAATAGATGAAAAATAGAAGGGTGACAAGTTGTGAATAGAAAAATTATTGGTTCCATTTTAATAATTGTGCTTGCTGTTATTTGGGGGGGCGTCTATTTCAGTTCTGATTTTGGTGGATTTAAGGGTGGATCGTCAGATGATGTCATGGACCAGGGGAGTACAAGTATTATGGAAGTTGATGACCAGGAAGCGGGTGACCGTCCCGTTAAAACATTTGATCTGATTACACAGGAAACGGAGTGGAGGATCAGCCAAGAAAAAACAATTAATGCCTGGACATATAATGGGAGCGTCCCGGGAGAAGCGCTGCGTGTAAGGGAAGGCGATTTCGTCCGTGTTCATCTTAAGAATAAGCTGGATGTGCCTGTTACCATTCATTGGCATGGGATGATTCTTCCCAACAAAATGGATGGTGTTCCCGGTTTGACACAGGATGCGGTTCAACCCGGGGAATCATTCACGTATGAATTCATTGCCAATGACCCCGGGACTTATTGGTATCACTCGCATCAGCATAGTTCGGAACAGGTTGACAGGGGACTATATGGTTCGCTGGTGATTGACGAGAAGCAAACTGAGCAGAAGAATGATTTTGATCAGGACAAAGTTTTCATATTGGACGAATGGTCAACTGGCCAAGGAAGTCAGGGAATAGGGGGTATGATGGGAGCTATGTCTGGTGATGGTGAAGCTGATACAAAACAGGCATACGATACGTTCACAATTAATGGTAAATCTGGTCAAGCAATCGAACCTTTTGTTATGACAGAGGGCGAGACAGCACGCTTACGATTTATCAATGCAGGCTATCAGCAACACCAGCTTGTTTTTCCGGAAGGGTCTATGGAGGTGATTGCCAACGATGGAGAAGCGGTCGACGGCTCAAAAGGTTCGTCCAATGTACTGGAGATTGCTCCGGGCGAAAGAATTGATGTCGCCTTTACAAAACCGGATAAAGAATCGGTTGTCATTGGTGAGAATCCTGACATTGTAAACGCAGGGGATATGCAGATTCCTATAGTTTCCCGGGAAAGCAGCGATTATTCAGGATACGATGGTCTGACGGCAGTTTCAGGTCAACCTGTTGCCAGGGGGACTTCATATGGCAGTGAAAGTCTTATTTTCGAAGAGCTCCCTAAACCTGATGTTACGTATAATATGGACTTGAGTATGGGCATGAACATGGGGGAAGGCATGACATTTCAGATTAACAAGGAGACTTTCCCGGACACTCCACCTATTCAGGTGGAAGAGGGCGATGTTGTGAAAGTTAATATTCAAAACAGCGGACGGATGAATCACCCGATGCATCTGCATGGACACCGGTTTCAGGTGATGTCTAAAAACGGCAATCAATATGATGAACCGATTGTTAAAGATTTGATTCATGTTAATCCTGGTGAAAATTACGAGATTTATTTCAAGGCCAACAATAAGGGTGAATGGTTATTCCATTGTCATGATAATAACCATGCGGACCAGGGAATGGTAACGATTGTGGATTATAAAAGTGTATACTCGCCGTTTGAGATTGGTGGAGAGCATCAGAATCAACCGTAAGTCAGGATTAAATAATAGCCTAAAAACAAGATGGTATTCTCATTCATAGTGGAAGTCAACAGTAAACTTGATAAATGGTGAAGAGTCTGTAACAAGTATTCACACATTATGATGTAAGAACGGCTCAGGCCGCTAAAGTCCTGGTCTGGGAGCCGTTCGATTGTACTATCTAAAATGCATTGAGTTGTTTATTAGCCCTTCATATTGCTTTCCATCCGTTTAAACCGTTCGTTTATTTCGTAAACCATTTGTTTAATTTCTTCAGTCATACGCATATGCTCCTTCATCATCTCCATCATTTGCATTTGCTGCATATTATTATTGGACATCATCGTCTCTCCCCTGTTTGATTGATAAGGATAATAATATGCAGGATAAGGTTGTGTATAATACATTTAAATCACTCCTAAACAAGTCTTAACAGTAGCCTATGATTATAGTTGAATCAGTGTGTGTGTGAATATTAAATTCTCAGCAGGAATAGTACCGATTACATTAATAACAATTGAAATCATCTTTGCTTAATGAAATTGTTACACGAAGGAGATTACAATATGACAAATACGAAGCAAACGGAAACGATCAAGCGAAGATATAACCGTATCTCCAGCGCATTTGACTTTATGGACCGGATAATCCGTGAAAAGTGGCGGAAAGAACTGCTGCAGCACGCTAAAGGAAAGGTATTAGAGGTCGGTGTTGGCACAGGTTTGAACCTTAAATACTATCCTGATCATGCTGAGGTAACAGGAATAGATTTCAGTCCTGCGATGCTCCAAAAAGCAAGAGAAAAAGCAGATAGGATGCCCCAACATTTTGAGTTGCTGGAAATGGACGCACAACAGATGAATTTCTCTGACAATACGTTTGACACTGTGGTTACTACCTGTGTGTTTTGTTCTGTTCCTGATCCAGTCAAAGGGTTAAAAGAAATTCGCCGGGTCACGAAGCCTGAAGGGAAAATCATCATGTTGGAGCATATGCGGAGTAATAATGAATTTTTCGGTAAAACGATGGATATATTAAATCCAATTGGTTTGCACATTGTGGGGGCAAACATCAATCGAAAGACGATGGAGAATATACAACAGGCAGACATGAAAGTCGAAAATGAAGAATTCCTGATGACTTCGGTTATGCGAAAATTGCTGCTTTCGCCGAACAAAGAATAGGATTAACAAACGTATAGTTATATTCTCCGTTCAAGACAGGGCATGACCGTATATGGTGTGATAATATATACGGTATGTTGAGTGACAATAAAGATGTTGCTCAAACGGGCAATATTAAATGGAAAAGGGTTATTGATAAAAGTAAAAATTACTATTGACCCCGTACTATGGTACGGGATGCATACTAATAACTGAGAGGGGGCTGAAATGGAAGGATTAACAATAAGCCAGGTAGCAAAAGGGGCAAACGTCAACATTGAAACCATTCGATATTATGAAAGGCGTGAATTGATTTCTGATCCTCCTCGAACGGAATCAGGTTACAGGAAATTCCCTCAAGAAGTCGTAGAAGATATTAAATTTATCAAACGTACGCAGGAATTAGGGTTTACTCTCGAAGAAATTAAAAACCTCTTAGCTGCATCAAATCACAAAAATTTTCGTTCAGTGGAAATGCACGATTTTGTAACAAGTAAAATAAAAGAGATTGAAACGAAAATTCATGATTTACACCAAATGAAAACATTGCTTGAAGACTTGGCGGAAAAGTGTCCTGGTTCCGGTGTTTCAAAAGAGGAATGTCCAATTATTAAAAATTTTAAAGGAGTGAATTAGAAATGGCTAAACGATTAGTAGAAGTATTTACGGCGGGTTGTAGTGTTTGTGAAGGTGCTGTGCAACAAGTGAAAGATTTGGCTTGTGATAAATGCGAAGTAGTGGTTTATGATTTGAATAGAAAATGTGACACACTCGAATGTGAAGAAAAAGCGAGGGAGTATGGCGTGAAATCTGTTCCAGCCGTTGCAATCAATGGGGAACTGGTCAGCAACAACGGCATAGACACCGGGGAATTAAAAGCGGCAGGTTTAGGCCAATAAATAATGACTGGCAAGGGTGAAATTCTTCCCCTTGCTTTCTTATGCAAGAAGGGGATTTGCCCGTGAATACTGTGGTTTCAAAGAATGTAACAATAATTTCATATGTGGTAGCTATGACATTTATAATCACCATGATTACGACTTCGGTCATATTGAATAATCATCAAATCATTTTACCTGAACTTGCGGCAATGGCGATTGCCATGTGGGTATATCGAGAAGCCGGATGGATTAGGCAGCCATTGAAAATTCTCATTGCCCCATCCCTCACTGCTGTCATTGGGTTTATGGTTAATCTATTACCAATTTCTTATGTAGGAAAAGTAGGTATCACAATTGTGCTTTTGATGCTCTTGTTACGTCTCATTCGATCAAACTTGGCACCGTCTATTGCAACAGGATTACTGCCAGTGGTGATTGATATAAGCGGATTGGCATTTGTTATATCGACGATTATACTGACTTTCACATTGATGTTAGGTGTTCTCATATTTCGTTTGAATGACGGGCTTGAAAAAAAAGTAAAAGTACAGTATAAGTACATGTTAATTTTTGTAGTGTTAAACTTTATATGGATTGCTTTAGTTTGGGCTGTTGGCTATCCCCAACTGGCAGCTATTCCACCAATCCTCGTTGTTGTGTATGAATCTCTTCAGATGCCTAAGTACAACGGAAAGGTAGCATTTAAACAAGGGTTGGTATTGACAGTATCTGCAACTGTTGGAACGCTGTTATACTTTGCTGTTGATTCGATAATTTTAGTAACGTTAATAGATATGATATTGATGTATTTCCTTTTGCGTATTGTTGGTGTCCGTATCCCAGCAGTGTACGCTTTTCCACTTCTCCCGTTTATTTTCCCAGATAGAATCGTAGCGATGTTGCCGTTAGGTTCATTAATTACATGTGTATTTCTGTTTGGATTGGTTTTAGTATATAAAAATCTAGAAGTCCGGTGAAACAGTCGAACTGTGCTAGGAATTTCCCTGCTTTCTGTCGAATATAGTCTATAGAACACTTATAAAAGGATGATCCGTTTATGCATTCGCCAAAGCAAACTCACATTCAACCCAACATGTTTCAATATATTGATATGGAGGATCTTGTTCCCGGGCACCATATCCTGAGAAGAGTGAAAGATGTGATCGACTTTTCAACTGCCCACGATTGGGTGAAACCCCTCTACTCCGAAAAAACAGGCCGACCGTCTACAAATGCTGAATTGGTCGTGCGGCTGGTTGTACTGGAGTATCTATTTAATCACTCGGAACGGGAACTGTTTGAAACGCTCCCCATGCATGCAGGCTACCTGTGGTTTTGCGGCCTGGATTTTGAGTCTTCTCTTCCCGACCGGACAACACTTGTTAAAACAAGAGCACTTTGGCGTCGCCACGGTATTTTTGATGATATCATGATGCATGTTGTTAATCAGTGCATTGCTTCCGGCTTCGTTCGCCCGGACGTTCATGCCGGTGTGGACGGCACACAAGTGCGTGCAAATGCGTCCATTCACAGTCTGGAAGAAATAGAGCTGGCCCCGGTTCAAACCATTGAAGATTCCTGGCAGATAAAAAGCAACGTGACGAGGCATCCTTGGCTTCATCAGACAATACGGACAGCGACAATGATGATCAAAATCCTCAGCCTCCGAAATCAAAGAACAATCATCAAACGGATCAGCTTCAGGAAAATGCCAGCCATGAGGACTTTCATGGCAAAACGTTTTCCAATCAAACCCATCGGAGTACGACAGATCCTGATGCCCGTTTGTACAAAAAGAGCAAAGGGCAGGAAGCTTATCCGCGATACCTTGTGCACGACCTGATAGACGTTGAATCAGGCATTATTTTGAAAACCGATGCAAGCATTGCTTCCGGTACAGCTGAAAGAGAAATTAGCCAACAACAGCTAAACGCTGTTCGATTTCAGTATCCGCAAATCCATATTCGGACGTTGTCGGGTGACAAGGCCTATGGCACACCGGCGTATTTGGCTTATCTATTTTCTCAAGGCATCACGCCTTTGATTTCGCTGCGGGACCATGAGTTGGAAGAGATCCCGACTTGGCAAAGGAAAACCCACAACCCTGAACACCAAAGAAAACGTCAGGAAAAAACCGATCACGTCAAGGCCAAAAATCAAGCAAAACAAATTCAGATTGATGGCAAATACCAGGAAATCCAGGACAAGCGCGCCCAATGTGAACATGGATTCGCCGAAGCCAAGACAGTGCATGGGCTGGATCGTGCCAGAAGCAGAGAGCTGGACTGTATGCAGGAGCAGACACTCTGCACCGCCATCGTTCAAAATCTTAAGAAGTTAAGCCGGTTCAAAGGCAAAAGGCCCGGGACCGGTGTTTCAGCATGCGCTGAAACGGAAAAACGGGATGAAATACACGATCGTCATCACTTTGTTTCCTTTACTTTTAAGGTTTTTAAGGGAATCCAGGAAAAATTCGCGTCTTTGTTCGCATTTTTGATAGATAAAAAATATAGTTTTTCACCGGACTTCTAGAAATGAAGCGAAGTGGAAAGGTAATGCAAATTTAAAGGAGACAAGATTAGATAGTACAACAAGAGTGGAATCGCCCCTTGTGAAATTAACATCTATTCCTATTCAATAAGGCGCGATTGCGGAATGACTAACCAATTTCTGTAACTTATTTTCGGTTCAACAATGAACACTTGATTAAAAATGAACAACTATTTTAAAAACAGTTCGGACGATGAATGCAAATGACTCTATTTGTACTGAACACGGTACACACATGTAGCTAATCTAAGCGTAAACTTTGAAACCTATGAACAATTAAAAACGTATGTATCAGGGGGGCGCCTCAACAAGATTTTTAAGACTTTGGGGCACCCCCTTTCGATATTTTTATTTTTCGATCAGGTTTTATTGCAGGTGATTATCGAAT
The DNA here is from genome assembly GCF_042679865.1 of Lentibacillus salinarum. Taxonomy (NCBI): domain Bacteria; kingdom Bacillati; phylum Bacillota; class Bacilli; order Caryophanales; family Bacillaceae; genus Lentibacillus; species Lentibacillus salinarum. The sequence goes on from NZ_JBHTNH010000029.1 coordinate 302,000, forward strand.
CATCACCGGTTTCAACATATTCAATGATGGTCCCCATGCTAGGTGGAGTTTAAGAATTACCTTTAAACTGATGGAAGCAGCGTTTATCACCTTAGCTTATCAAGGAGGGAGCTTTGGTTTTTTGGATGTTCCACTGTAATAATTAAGATTGCTGTTCTTCATTACTGGTATTATTTAGAAATAAGTGTTCTCCAATAAAAATCAAAAGAATGAAAAGAATGGAAACAAAAACAATTAAAAAATCATTTACTGCTTTTACCCAAACAAATGCCAGTAAAACTATGGCATCAAGAATAAGAGCAGTCAATACAATGCCAGAATTCGCTTTGACTTTATTACGAAGATGTTTGAACACCCCCCAGTGTACAATCATATCCATCACAAGGTATAAAATCGCTCCGACTGAAGCAATTCTGCTCAAATCAAAAACAACGGCCAATAGAATCGCAAGTACTACAGTATAAACCAACGTATGCATTTGGATACGCCCTGGCATACCAAAATGTTTATGAGGAATAAGTTTCATGTCTGTCAACATGGCCAGCATACGCGAGACAGCAAAAACACTGGCGATAATGCCGGAGATAGTTGCAATAATGGCAATACCAACAGTGAACCATACGCCGTACTCACCAAAAGCCGGTCGAGCTGCTGCTGCTAAGGAGTAATCCTTAGCTTCAATTATACTGCTTAAAGGAAGGTTGCTGGAAACAGCCCAAGCAGTCAATAAGTAAATAAGCAAACTTATGGATATTGATACGACTATTGCTCTCCCCACATTTTTCTTTGGCTTAACGATTTCAGAACCACTATTTGTAATGGTTGTAAAGCCTTTAAATGATAAAATTGTTAAAGCGACTGCAGCAACCATACTTGTTACTGTAGAATCCGGAGATCCGTTTCCGCCTTCGGCAGGGGTAAAGGAAAACCCGGCAACCCATAATCCGCCCATTGCGAAAACGACTAAACCGAGTATCTTGAGTAGCGATACAATGGAAGTGAAAGTTTGAATGAAGCTGTTTCCCGAGATATTTATAAGGAAAGCGAAAATTAATAGACCGACCCCTAACACTGGTACAAGGTAACTGGAAGCGTCAATATTGAATATCTGCAGGGTGTAGGTACCGAATGTTCGTGCTACCAAACTCTGGTTGATCACCATTGATACAGCCATTAGCATAGCAGCCGAGGCCGTTAAGGTTCCTTTGCCATAAGCTTTAACAAGAAACATTCCTATTCCGCCAGCAGAAGGGTATTCGTTACTCATCTTTACATAGGAATAAGCACTAAATCCTGTAACAATACCACCTATAATAAACATGACTGGGAACCACTGCCTGCTAGTTCAGCAACCTGTCCCAATAAAGCAAAAATCCCTGCACTGATCATTACTCCCGTTCCTAGGCCTATAGCACCTATAAGAGAGAGACTGTTTTCCTTATATTGCCCCACTATTATCACCTCAATAGTTGTATTTTTCTTTTATCTCCTGTGTTTATGCAGATGTATGCAACGTTTTTATAGACGATTATTAAAGCCTTCCCAACATGTTTGGGTGCCGTCCATAGTGGGCGTTTATTTTTTTCATTCGGTATATAATCATTCATGATGGAAAAAAATAATGTCGACTTCACTGTGAAAGGAGAGTGTTTAATGGGTGTATTATCGACGTCACCAACAGCGATGGATGCCTGTATTGAAGCATGCTTTAATTGCATGAGAGCTTGTGAGGAATGTACGACAGCTTGTTTACAGGAACCGGATGCACAGGCTCGGGTGACATGTATCCAGACGTTAAATGACTGTGCGGAAATATGTGCGCAGTCGGGGCAATATATGTCCAGAAGTAGTACATTTTCAGCCCAATTGTGCGGTGTATGCGCGAATGTCTGTGAACAATGTGCTGCTGAATGTGAAAAATTCAAAGATACCCATTGCCAAGAATGTGCAGCAATATGCCGGCAATGTGCAGAAGAGTGCCGAAAAATGGCCGGATGATCAAATCAGTTGCGTGCGGAAAGCGTTTAGTTTTCTGCGCGTAATATTTTAACACATCGTAGGTTTCCATTATAGTTCCATTAATTTCATGATGACTTTACACTCTTCATTTTGTGAGGACAATTTCACCAGGACTGGCAGCGGTCTTTCTTCATGTCATTATGGGATTGACGATGGTTATCTCCTCATTAGAATCCACTAGTCTAATGCCATTATGGTAACGACCGATACCTTCTTCATCTGGTGTATAATGCGTACCTGTAAGCACTTGTCCTTCAGTTCCACCCTATAATACCAATTTCAATTGTTTTTGCATTTCAGACTTCCATTAAATTAGGATAAAAGAGAAGCCATTCCATGAAGAACAGCCTCTTAATATCTGTATTACTCTACAACCAGCGTAGATTGCATGTCGGCATGTCCTTCGCCACAAGGGACACTGCAGTAAATGGTGTATTCACCTGATTCCTCAGGAGTAAAGGAAGCTTCACCTTCACCTTCTATATTCACATCAAATTCGTCAATTGCAACCCCGTGCATGCCTTCTTCATTTGTAAGGGAAACGGCAACTTCCTCACCGGCAGCTACAGTATATTTATCCTGACCAAATTCAAAATTGGATGCTGTTAAACTAAGTTCATTGCTTGCTGTTTCCGGTGAACCATTATCGGCACTTTCCGAATTACCCGAATCACCGTTGTCACTTCCACCGCATGCTGCAAGAAACAAAACAAGCCCCAGTGTCAGCATTGCCAATAAGTTTCTCTTCATTGTAGCCCCTCCTCAAACATTACCTTTTTATTCTCTACAATGCTAATCATATTTGCAGAATGTGCATTTTTTGTGGAGAAACTGGAACAATTTATTGAACAATATATCACGGTTATTTTCCCTTAATAACCACTCCTGAAAATTCTAGTCCTATAAATAAAATTGTTAAGATGAATAATAGCAGATAGGGATGTTTCAGTACGAACAAAGTTGCTTGGCTAGATTGTTTTCGAATCAACTCTTCAGTCATATATAAAACAAGCAATAACACCATGGTCACGATCAGTGCCACTATTTTAATGATGGCGTCAGGGCTGGTCATGGCCAACATATCCCCGAGTATGGCCCCCATCATTCCACCCATTAATCCGGAAAGCATACCGTCAATAACTGCTGGCAATCCGACAGGTATTCCAGCGAGTAATCCTGTTGTCACCCCAATCAGGATGCCATATAGTGTTGATACAAACAAGCTACCTTGGAGGAATACTCCCAAGATGGTTCCCATTAAGATGCCAGCCGTCATACCAACCGACATGGAAATCACCATTCCGTTCATAAGCGATACCCACTTACGGTAATACGTGATGTAGGTGACAATAATCAGCACTTGAATGGTAAAAAGTGCGATTATGAGAAATAATGAAAAAGACATGATTTCAACTCCGATCATAAGTTGTCCATAATAATATATTCAGATCAGATTCAAACTATGTTACCTAACGAGGGTATATAAAATAATGATACCTCTAAATATTTACTTGTATATTCTGTCAATATTATCGGTTGACAAATAATACACTAGGGGGGTATACTATAATCAGAAACGGAAAGGAAGTGAAGTAGTTGGGCGAATACTTGTATGATCAACCGGTAAAACCGCGGACAAAAGATGAGAAAGATGCTGTCGTTAATCGTTTGAAGCGGATTGAAGGACAAGTGCGGGGTATTCAAAAGATGGTTGAAGAAGACCGTTATTGTGTTGATATATTAGTTCAAATCAGTGCTATTAATGCTGCCCTGAAAAAAGTTGGATTTTCAGTGGCTGAACGGCATACAAAGCACTGCGTCAGTGATGCGGTTCAAACTGGGAACGGACATGAAGCCATCGATGAACTAATGGAGGTTATGAAGCAGTTTTCCAAGTAAGGGGGTATTTTGTCTATGAGTGAGGCGCAACAACAGAATGAAGTAAACCAGCAGCATACACAGCTTGGTGTAACAGGAATGACTTGTGCTGCCTGCTCTAATCGTATTGAGAAAACTTTGAACAAAATGGAAGGTGTGGAAGCACAAGTTAATGTAACGACCGAAAGGGCAACGATAGACTATGATTCAGACAAAACGTCCATAGAAGATATTACGAATAAAATTGAAAATGTCGGCTACGGCGTTTTAATGGATAAATCAGAACTAGATGTTTTTGGGATGACGTGTGCAACTTGTTCTACCCGTATTGAAAAAGTCTTGAATAAGCAAGAAGGGGTTAAATCTGCCAATGTCAACTTAACAACAGAAACCGCATCCGTAGAATATAACCCAGGACTCACAGATACGAAAGCATTGATTGATAAAATCAAAAATGTAGGTTATGACGCGAAACCTAAAGCTGAAGCAGCAGAAAAGCAAACGCATAAAGAAAAAGAACTAAAGCATCAGAAGACGAAGTTAATCATTTCAGCGGTGTTAGCTGCACCGCTATTAGTAACGATGCTGGTTCATTTATTTAATATGACGATACCGGCTATATTCATGAATCCGTGGTTCCAATTTGCTTTAGCAACGCCTGTTCAATTTATTATCGGCTGGCAATTTTATGTTGGTGCCTATAAGAACCTTCGCAATGGTGGCGCGAACATGGATGTGCTTGTTGCATTAGGTACGAGTGCAGCTTATTTCTATAGTTTGTCTGAAGCAATCAGGACCATCGGCAATCCGGCGTATGAACCACATTTGTATTTTGAAACAAGTGCTGTATTAATCACGTTGATTTTATTTGGTAAGTATTTGGAAGCACGAGCAAAAACCCAGACAACGAATGCACTGTCCTCTTTGCTGAATTTACAGGCGAAAGAAGCGCGCGTTATAAGAGATGGCGAGGAAATCATGACGCCAGTTGAGGATGTCGTCGTTGGCGATCGGTTAGTTGTAAAACCGGGAGAGAAAATACCTGTAGACGGTACGGTTGTAAAGGGCAGAACCTCTGTCGATGAATCGATGATTACGGGAGAATCCATTCCAATTGAAAAGGACGTAGATGCAACGGTCATCGGCTCAACGATAAATAAAAATGGCTCGATTGAAATGCATGCAACAAAGGTTGGTAAAGATACTGCCCTGGCATCGATTGTGAAAGTAGTTGAGGACGCACAAGGGTCAAAAGCACCGATCCAACGGTTAGCCGATGTCATTTCCGGCTATTTCGTACCGATCGTTGTAGGTATTGCCATTCTGACGTTTATCGTCTGGATTTCATTTGTCCAACCTGGTCAATTTGAGCCTGCTTTAGTCGCGTCGATTGCTGTTCTTGTTATTGCATGTCCTTGTGCTTTAGGGCTTGCAACACCAACATCCATTATGGTTGGTACAGGAAAGGCTGCAGAGAACGGCATTCTATTTAAGGGTGGCGAACATCTCGAGCGTACGCATGAATTAGATGCAATCGTACTAGATAAAACGGGAACCATCACAAAAGGAAAACCTGAAGTAACAAACTTTACAGGTGATGAAGAAACATTACAGTTACTCGCGAGTGCAGAAAAAGGTTCAGAGCATCCACTTGCAGAAGCCATTGTTGCCTATGCAACAGAAAGAGATATTGATCTAGGTGAAGCAGATGATTTCAATGCAATACCTGGACACGGTATTGAAGCTGTGATTTCCAGTAAGCAAATCCTTGTAGGAAATCGAAAACTCATGCAAGATCACCAAGTCAACATTGGTGATGCAGAACAAGAATTAATCGATTACGAAACTGATGGCAAAACAGCGATGTTAATTGCTATTGACGGAAAATATCGCGGAATTGTTGCTGTTGCAGATACGATTAAAGAAACAGCACCACAAGCAATAAGCGAGCTACAAGATGAAGGCCTAGAAGTTATCATGTTAACAGGTGATAACGAGCGAACTGCACAAGCTATTGCGAAACAGGTTGGCATCGACCAAGTAATCGCCCAAGTGTTACCTGAAGAAAAAGCGGATAAAATAAAAGAAATCAAGTTGCAGGATAAGAAAGTTGCAATGGTTGGGGATGGCGTAAATGATGCTCCTGCATTAGCTATCGCCGACATTGGAGTTGCCATTGGAACCGGTACAGAAGTGGCCATTGAAGCTGCTGACATTACGATTCTTGGTGGTGAGCTATTGCTCATACCGAAAGCAATTAAAATAAGCCATTCAACGATTAGAAATATCCGTCAAAATCTCTTCTGGGCGTTTGGCTACAATACAGCGGGAATCCCGGTTGCAGCAGTTGGATTACTTGCACCATGGGTTGCTGGTGCAGCAATGGCGTTAAGTTCGGTAAGTGTTGTTTCGAACTCACTTCGCTTAAAACGCGTGAAAATATAAAAAGACCAATTGAAAGGAGGTGAAAAAGTCATGGAGAAAACTTTAAATGTGCAAGGTATGTCATGTGGTCATTGCAAAATGTCAGTTGAAGGTGTACTAAATGAATTAGATGGCGTATCAGCAGCTGAAGTTAATTTAGAAGCTGGCAAAGTAGATGTTACTTTTGACGAATCAAAAGTAAATGTTGATGCCATGAAAGAAGCTGTTGAAGATCAAGGCTATGATGTTAGTGCCTAAATATAAAGATGAAAAGCTGATTTTCTATTTGGAAAATCAGCTTTTTTTATTCCCAATTGCTACTTTGTATACCTGATGCCATAAGGAAATTAGTTTTCTGATAACAGCTTCATTTCTTGAGAGTTGAAACCGAGATTTTTTCATTGTACTAAAACGGTTTTGTCTATATTCGAAATATAATCCAATTTCTCAATTGATCTCATCTGTGTTATCGTAATAGAATTAGTTGATTAATGCCCATTATTGTTAATAATCTAACAATATGTATGTTTTATTTTTGCTTTATCAGATGAGAAGGAGTAAACACTAGAAAAATAGGCGGATGAAATACTCTGAAAATAAGTCTAGTACGGGCTTGCGTGATGTAATTAGACAATTAAACAATATGTTGTAAATTAAAATTCACAAAAGGAATAAGACTTTTATGGTTAGGCAACCTTTTTAATGAATGTCTTTCATTTTTTATATCATGGGTAATCACCCATATTTATTTCGATTAACGTAAAGCCTTTTTGATTGGTGAACATTGGTTCAACTCCTAACTAGATAGTTTTGATTAATTGGAATATCGGTCGCATAAGGACCATGTGGATAAAAATAATCAGCTTGACTAAAATCATAAGCCTCCGCATCCGCATTTTTTTGAAATATGATGGATATTTGTTTATCAATTAGCAGTAAATTTGCCAACAGGCTTGTAATGTAGACCCCTAACCCCTCTTGAAAATTCAGCTTGGCTACTTTTTTTGTTCGGATATATGATTATGGATATGCCATTCATTAATAAAGAACTGACGTGAGAAGTAACATAACCCGCAATATTTTCATTCCTATCTTCCAGAGTGACCGTCTGATACGGTTTTGCCTGCAGAATTGTTTGAGCAATGCGTATAAAGTTGTGGTTTTTCACCGTGGTCAGTTCTATAAACAGAATAATTCCGCTGCGGTTTGTGATCCATTCCTTCAGTTTTTTAGCAGGTTGGGAAAAAGAAAAAGTGTATCAAGGGTAAGGTTATTTTCCTGTGGTAGAATTCGGGTGGCCAGACTTTCCGTATGGTTGACCGGAAGTGTGACTAAAACGCAATGCATAATGATCGGTAAGGTGCACATAGATAATTGTTGTTTGCGGTTTTCGAACTTCACCTATATCCATTCCAGATGTAAACTTATAATAGGTTAGTAGTAATTGTGTTATTGGTTAATGGGAATCGTCTAGTGAAGGATTTTTTCCAAATACACGAAAGTTGATGTCTGCCTGATTTGGAAAAGGGTAGAAGTGAATATCCGAAGCACATAGCAGAGGATGTTCTGAGATTTTGGAAGCTGCGTCCAAAGAAACTTTCACCTCCTTTGTTAGAGTAATTCGACAGGTTCAGTCAAACTCCTTCTTTTTTTTATAAATTTTTTATAAAATTTTTAAGGCAGGGGAAAGGTAAATATTTTTAAGGGTGTTAATAACTATCTGGGAGTTTATTCAACATAGCATTAATCATTCACAATTTACTTCTGGATACTATGATTTGCATATATAAGCATTTAATTATATAATGATTTGAGAATGAGAGAGGGGGGTGTATGTATGCTTAAAACTGCAATTGAAATGGATAAAGCTGCCATGATTTTAAAATTGTTGGGGGATAAAACGCGTTTAACCATGGTAAAAATACTTGATAAACATGATTGCTGTGTCTGTGAGTTTGTGGAGATTTTCAAGGCAAGCCAGCCGTCCATCAGCCAGCACCTGAGAAAACTGAGGGATGTTGGGCTGGTAAAAGAAGAAAGAAGGGGACAATGGATATTTTATTCCATCAATAAAACGCATGAATATTATCCATTTGTTCAACAGCTGCTTGAACCGTTACCTGACCAAGATGATAAATTAAAGCAATTGGAAGAAAGCGGTACGCGAATTACTTGTTGTTAATTGGGGGTTAACGTTTTGTCATCAACGCTTATACTAGCCATTTTAATCTTTTTCGTAACACTTATTTTGGTTATTTGGCAGCCTAAGGGACTGAATATCGGCTGGTCTGCGATTGGCGGTGCTGTTGTTGCCTTATTGGTAGGTGTCGTCGGGTTTAGTGATGTTTGGGAAGTAACAGAAATTGTGTGGAATGCAACCCTGGCTTTTGTCGCTATTATCCTTATTTCACTCATATTGGATGAAATCGGTCTGTTTGAATGGGCTGCACTGCATATGGCCAGAATTGCAAGCGGTCATGGAATCAAGATGTTTGTCTATATTAGTATTTTAGGTGCGGTTGTAGCGGCCTTTTTCGCTAATGATGGGGCAGCACTGATATTGACACCGATTGTGCTTGCAATGGTAAGAAATCTGAATTTTAAGGAAAAGATGATCTTTCCTTTTATTATGGCCAGTGGTTTTATCGCCGATACGACCTCTTTGCCTTTCGTGGTAAGTAACCTGGTCAATATTGTGTCGGCCGATTTCTTTGGCATCGGATTTGTCGAATATGCATCCCGGATGATTATTCCGAACCTTTTTGCCCTGACGGCTACCATTATGGTTCTATTGATTTATTTCAGAAAAAGCATCCCCAGATCCTATGAGGTGACTAAATTAAATGAACCCGGAGATGCCATTAAAGACATGAAAATGTTCCGCGTGTCTTGGTATGTGCTCGGATTATTGGTGATCGGCTACTTTGTGAGTGAGTTTATCTATCTTCCTGTTTCCATTGTGGCGGGCGTTATAGCGATTTTCTTCCTGCTGATGGCACGAAACAGCAAAGCGGTGGATACAAAAGCAGTTGTGAAGGGAGCACCATGGGATATTGTATTTTTCTCCTTAGGGATGTATGTAGTTGTATACGGATTGGGAAATGCCGGCCTTACAGATGCATTGGGCGTTGTTATTGAGGCTGCTGCTGAACAAGGATTGTTTGCGGCCACAATGGCTATGGGCTTTATTGCTGCTTTCCTGTCATCCATCATGAACAATATGCCAACCGTGATGATCGATGCTTTGGCTATTGCTGAAACAAGTACTTCCGGTACGATACGGGAGGCGTTGGTGTATGCCAACGTGGTTGGTTCGGACTTAGGGCCGAAAATTACACCGATCGGGTCACTGGCGACTCTGGTTTGGCTTCACGTCCTTTCCCAAAAAGGCGTCAAGATTTCCTGGGGAACCTATTTCAAAATCGGGATAGCTTTAACGGTACCAATCCTGTTTATTACCTTGTTAGGACTGTATTTGACATTATTGTTGATATAAGAAAAATACCGGATGTCATGATCAAACAAAAGGAGAATGAGTATGTCCAAAAAAACAATCTATTTCCTCTGTACAGGGAATTCTTGCCGAAGCCAAATGGCAGAAGGCTGGGCGAAAACATATCTAGGAGACGAATGGGAAGTTAGAAGTGCAGGGATTGAGGCACATGGCTTGAATCCCAATGCCGTAAAAGCAATGAAAGAAGTAGGGATTGATATTTCTGACCAAAAGTCAGAGAAAATTGATCCGGAATATTTGAATAATGCTACGATGGCAGTGACATTATGTGCTGATGCAGAAGATCGTTGCCCAATGACACCTCCCCATGTAAAACGGGAACACTGGGGCTTTGATGATCCTGCAAAAGCGGAAGGAACGGAAGAAGAGAAATGGGCCGTTTTCCAACGTGTAAGAGATGAAATTGGAGACAGAATCAAGCATTTTGCTGAAACGGGTGAATAAATGGATAGAGAAGCCATGGGATCATCATCTCGGGGCTTTTCTGTTATCCATTATATAAATACATGCTTATATTTTAATGCGAAGGAGCGTTTTGTGATGTAGAAAGTAGAAATTTATGATCCGGCCATGTGCTGTTCTACAGGCGTTTGTGGGCCGGGTGTGTCGATCCGAAATTAACCAGAGTTGCATCGGCCGTTTATTCGTTAGAACAAAAGGGCGTGGACATTAAGCGTTTTAATCTGGCTAATGAGCCCGCCGCTTTTACTAAAAATGAAACCGTCAATCAAGTGCTTCAGGAAAAGGAGCGGATGCGCTACCTGCTACTCTTTTAGATGGGAAAGTTTTAAAGATTGGCGAATATCCAACCAATGAAGAATATGCTGAATGGATGGAAGTAAAAGCAGACGAATTAACACAAAAGCCGCGTGTAAGCGTTTCTGTAAAATTGGACTAAAAAAAGGGGGGAACGACTATGTATCAACGGTGCCATTGCCGGTATTTGCAGGCTTAATTGACTCTTCTCCCTCATCCAATATAAACGGATAATGGTGCGTCAGCGTCATCATGTGTGCATAAAAAGGTTCATCCTTTTCAGACAGGTCCTCAAGCATTGGCATCAACTGTTTAAAGAATGGTTTATCCTTCAACCCATAGTTGATGACTTTATCCTCGCTCATATCGTAATACGCATCATCATAAAACTTATCAATCCCAAATTGCTTGTAAATTTTGTCGCGATTCCAAAACGATCCTTCATCACCGTGGAGTACGGCGCTCGTATAGTCTTGCTCCTGTTCCATAATAGCCGGCAGCGCCTGATATGTATTTGAACCTTTTGTGACAAATGCCGCTCCCTGAGGTAAACCATATAATGCGTTATCCAGCAAAAGCTCAGCGTCTGCGGTTTTACCTTGTGCGGTCTGGTGGAAGAAATTATCAAAATACGTGAAATCCTTGCTCTGATTATGAACAAGCGAGTTTAAAAACGGCGTTACTTCTTCCCCATTTAATTCATAATCAATCAAGAACGACTGGAACGACTCCAGATGGATCTTGATGATATTTTTGCCTTCTGCTTTTCCGAAATATTTAGCATTTGGCTCCGCGTACTTTCTATCGGTATAGTTTTCGACTTCAGTTAAATCCTCACTGGAAGCCATTGAACGTTTAGCACTTGCCTTAACAGTCTGTACTGTGTTCAGAACGGCAAAGTTAGGCGCACCGAGATATTTGACGATATAATTATTGTCAAAGACCCTTTCCAGCAATTGTGGACGGTCTATATGTGCCAATCCTAAATTGACCGTAAATACAAGTACACCGGAGGCTAGTACAGCAAAAGGTTTTTTGATACTTAATCGGGCCGGGGACCATTGTGCTTTACGTTTAACAAACAGCATAGTCAGGATAACGAGATCCAAAGAATAAAAAAGGTCGTACCACTCAGCTAATCCAAAGAAGCTTTTGCCGATGCTGCCAGCATTGTCGGTCTGCATCAGTGTGTGGACGGTAATAAAGCTACCAAATTCCCGATAAAAAATAACGTTGGCATACAAGAACAATGTCAGTAATGTGTCAAAAATGAGCAGCCATATACCAAATCGTTTTCCCTTAAAAAATAGTGCAAGACCAAGGATAATCAATCCCGAACTCAACGGGTTGATGAACAGCAGAAAATGCTGCATCAAATTACTGACACCTAAATTAAATTCTGTGATATATATGATATACGTTTTCATCCAAAATAGGATAACAGCGAGTAGAAAAAATCCCATTTTGGTAGATTTTAAGACTTTTAGTTTTTCCACTTATTCTCACCCCAGATTCATCTTGCTGCCTAGAGATATTGCCGACACACAACTGTACGTTTCTTTCTAATCGGCACACTTGAGGAAGCAGAATAATTTTTAATCACAATTTATTTTAAACTTGAATTTTCAACTTGTTAAGATCCAAATTAATGGTAAATATACATTCGATAACTGACCAATTAATAAACATATTGTATTCTTCGATGTGGAATGCTCTTTATGTCGTACAGTGAAGGAGATAGACAATTAATGTAGGCTTTAGCATTAATAAGAGCTGGAAAGTAAAATAAACTTGTTCTTAATTCTGACTGTCTCTTCTGATCTCTTACATTTGCTTCATCTTTCCATCCCTCGCACACTGTAAGAAACTACAATGATTACTTTTGAGCTACCAATAATCCAAGTGGATAATGTTCATTTGCACCAAAAATTGCTGGTTCAATGAATCCAACTTGCCCAATTTTTCAGGTAATTGAGGATCTGTTACATCTTCTTTAAGATATGTTGTAAGGGGATGGTAATACGTACTCTGAGCATACTTCACTGCCTCTTGATCTATATCGACACCTATAACCTCGCTGACCTGCTGGTTACATTTTTTTGCAAATAGCCGGGCCGGCACCACTGGTAAGTCAAGAACACGTCCATGTACATATTTGGAAGCGAAATGGTATCTCGCAATGTGCTCAAGCAACAACTCATTTGTAATCTTCATTTTTTCGGGTATAACTCTTTCTCCTGTATCAGTTAACATTATTGTCACCGCTTCATTAAAATTATGTGGTCAAAGTCAGTATAACTAATTGTATTTATAAAGTGAAGATTAAACTCAAATATAGTATATTATAAATAGTTATAGTTATAACTAGTTATAAAATGCTGGAAAGTTAGAATAAGGACTAACAAATAATTTTATGGAGGTTTATCTGACAGGGAAAGAATAGGTACAGACGGATTATATACATGGAATATAAGGGAGCAGAAGAACCGGATAATGAAGATGTATATCCCGCATCTTATAGTTTAAGGGAAAAAGGGAATGATTGAAAAAGGAGTAATATTAATTGAATTCTGCACAAAAACACCCAGATTTTCAAAATGAAAACGAACGATTAGAATATACAAAGAATCATATTCAGTCAATTTTAGAAGTTGCCGAGTCTACTCAAGGCGGTTACCGTGATAATATTAAGGATGCCTTTGTTAATTTAGATCATCTGGATAGTAGTTTGAGTTATATAAACATCTTAACAAATGCACGGCTGTTGGAAATGGTTCAAGGAGATATTGCCAACCTGTCCAAGATTAAAGACAAACCCTATTTTGGGAGAGTGGACTTTAACCGCGAAGGAGCCAATCAAACCGAAAAATATTATATTGGAAAATTTTCTCTTTACCGTAAAGATAATCAGGAACCAATTATTGTTGATTGGAGATCCCCGATCGCTAACATTTATTACGAAGGAAGATTAGGTGAGGTTTCGTACCATGCTGAAGATGGTGAACAAAACGGGCAATTAGAGCTAAAACGTCAATACGTTATAGAAGAAGGTGATCTTGAAGAAATAAGGGATATAGATATTACAACGCGTGACGAATTATTACAGAAATCACTCTCAGAGAAAGCGGACAAGCGTTTGAACGATATAGTCGCCACGATTCAAGAAGAGCAAAATAAAGTCATTCGTGCTGATCTGCAAAAACCAATGATTGTTCAAGGTGTCGCCGGGAGTGGCAAAACCACGATAGCACTGCATAGATTATCTTATTTTATATACACATTTGCTGATAAAGTCACGCCCGATAAAATGATGATCTTAGCACCAAATAAGATGTTTATTAATTTTATTGCTGAAGCTTTACCGGAATTAGGTGTGGAAAAGATTAAGCAAACAACCTTTACTGATTATGTACGTGCATGTTTAGGTAAAAAAATAAAATTAACTGACTCGAATGAAAAGCTTAAAGAATTAATCGATTCGACAAGTAAGAATAAACATAATATTAAATGGATTTCTGAATTTAAAGGATCGTTGCTGTTTGAGAAAATCTTAAAAAGATATTTAAAGGATATTCGGAATAATTATGTCCCGGAATACGATGTGTATATTGGGAAATATCGATTATATAGTAAAGAAAAGTTAAAAACACTATTCATCAAGGATTATCGCTATCTGCCTTTTATTAAACGAAAAGAAAAATTAAACGACTTATTAAAAGCAAATTTTCAAAAAAGAAAAAAGAAAATTATCGAGGCTATTGAGGATGATTTTGAAAATAAATATGATCATATTCTCTCCCGATACAAAAATCCAGAAGAACGAAGAGAAAAAATGGTGTCACTTATAGATAATAAAGAAAAAAGTCTAGAGGAAGTCAAAAGCCATACAAAACGGATTATTACAGATTATATGAAACGTTTCCCTAACAAAACAGCAATTGATTATTACAAAGAATTACTAACTGATCCGATTTTACTGAAAAAGTATGCTGAAGAAGACCTTACGAACGAAGAGATAGAAAAAATTACTTCTTACACTGAAAAATTGTTAAGAAAAAATACGTTTGAAATCGAGGATTTAGCACCATTGCTTTTCCTGCAAACACACTTAATTGGCATTCCTGAAGATTTAAAAATGAAAAATGTTGTTATAGATGAAGGACAAGATTACAGCCTTTTTCAAATACGAGCCTTACGTAAGGCTGTAGGAACAAATTTATTTACTATCTTAGGTGATTTGTCTCAAGGTATTCATTCCTATCGCGGGACTAATAATTGGGACTCTATTATTAAACATGGCCTCCCAAAGGTAAAACTGATTATTGCATTTAACTTGTACCAACCTTGCGGTTATTTGTACCAGTGATTGCGACTAGTTTCACCACTCCTTGCGGAACAATTTACCAATATCAATAAAAACTCCTGTATACTTAGTGGGCATG